>NZ_JBTYHB010000030.1:0-109913 GCF_054871485.1 Streptomyces sp. UC4497
GGGGCGGGCGGCCCCCCCCCCCCCCCCGCCGCCCCCCCCCCCCCCCCCCCCCCCCGCCCCCCCCCCCCCCCCCGCCGCCCCCCCCCCCCCCCCCCCCCCCCCCCCCCCCCCCCCCCCCCCCCCCCCCCCCCCACCCCAGCCCCGTCTCAGGGCAGGATGACGGCTACTTCTTGAACCCGTAGTCCATCAGCTTCTTGGCGTCGGACGTCCGCGCACTCACGGACGTCGACTTCAGCACCGTCCCGATCACCGTCTTCCCGCTCCGCGTCGCCGCGAAGACGAGGCAGTAGCCGGCCTCCGGGCCGGATCCCGTCTTGACGCCGATGGTGCCGGAGTACGTACCGAGCAGGCTGTTCGTGTTGGACCACGACATGTTGCGGTAGCCGCCGGACTTTGTCGTGACCTTCTGCTTCGTCGACTTCGTCTTCACGACGGAGCGGAACGTCGAGTTCTTCATCGCCGAGGACGCGATCTTCGTGATGTCGCGCGGCGTCGAGTAGTTGGCGCCCTTGCCGATGCCGTCGAACGAGTCGAAGTGGGTGTTCTTCAGGCCCATGTCGGTGGCGGACTTGTTCATCTTGCCGATGAAGGACTTCACGCGCGCCGCACGGGTCGAGCCCGAGCCGAACTTGTCCGCGAGGGCGTACGCCGCGTCGCAGCCGGAGGGCAGCATCAGCCCGTACAGCAGCTGGCGGACGGTGACCTTGTCGCCGACGATCAGGCGGGCCGACGACGCGGTGTTCTTGACGATGTAGTCGCTGTACGCCTTCTGGATCGTGACCTTGGAATCCAGGTTCAGATTCTTCTGGGCCAGCACCACCTTGGCGGTCATGATCTTGGTGGTGGAGCCGGTGGACCTACGAGTGTCCGCGGCCTTCGTGTACAGGCTCGAACCCGTTCCGTTGTTCATCACATAGCCACCGGCCGCGGCGACCGAAGGCTTCGCCGGAGCCGTGGCGGCCTGTGCGGTGGTGGTCAGCGCGCCGCTGGTGATCACGGATCCCGCGACGAGAACAGCTATGCCCGCAATGCGAGTTTTCAAGTCGAGTGCTCCAAATGTGCCTGGAATCGGGCCCCTTGGGGTTGGGGCCGCGTTGTGTGAGACACGTGAGGAGGCCCGGTGGTTGCGTGGGGCGGGTGGTCCGCATCATGGACGCCGGTCGGCTTGCGTACGTGTTGTATCTATGATGTGCGCATGTCCGCAGCAGCTGTCACAGAGAAGCGACCACCCGCCGCCGAGCGCGTCTACGACCACGTGAAGCGAGGCGTCCTGGAGCGCCGCTACGAGGGTGGGACGCTGCTCACCGAGGGCGAGCTCGCCGAGGCCGTGGGGGTCTCCCGCACGCCCGTGCGGGAGGCGCTGCTCAAGCTGGAGGTCGAGGGGCTGCTCAAGCTCTACCCGAAGAAGGGCGCCCTGGTCCTGCCGGTCTCCGCGCAGGAGATCGCGGACGTCGTGGAGACCCGGCTGCTCGTCGAGGAGCACGCGGTGCGCAAGGCCGTGCCGGCGCAGCCGCAGCTCATCGCGCGCCTGGAGGAGCTCCTGGAGGAGCAGCGGACGCAGGCCGCCGCCGGACAGTTCACGGAGGCCGCCACCACCGACCGCTGCTTCCACGCGGAGATCGTCCGCAGCGGGGGCAACGAGATCCTCTCCCGCCTCTACGACCAGCTGCGCGACCGGCAGCTGAGGATGGGCGTCGCCGTGATGCGCTCGCACCCCGACCGCATCGCGAAGACGCTCTCCGAGCACAGCGAGATCCTCGACGCCCTGCGGGCCGCGGACGAGGAGGCCGCCGTCGCCGTCGTGCGCCGGCACGTGAGTTGGGTGCGGGGCCTGGCGCGGGGTGACGAGCGATGAGTTCAGCCACCTCCCCCTCGGTCTCGCTGCCCGGGGATCCGCCCGGCGGGCGGCGGGCCGTCGCCGTCTGGTCGATCGGCGTCGCCGTCTACTTCGTCGCCGTCATCTTCCGTACGTCGCTGGGTGTCGCGGGCCTCGACGCCGTCGAACGCTTCCACATCAACGCCTCGGCCCTGTCCACCTTCTCCATCCTCCAGCTGCTCGTGTACGCGGGCATGCAGATACCCGTCGGCCTGATGGTCGACCGGCTCGGCACGAAGAAGGTCCTGACCCTCGGCGTCATCCTGTTCACGGTCGGACAGCTCGGCTTCGCGTTCTCCTCCTCGTACTCGATGGCGCTCGTGTCGCGCGCGCTGCTCGGCTGCGGTGACGCCATGACCTTCATCAGCGTGCTGCGGCTCGGCACGCGGTGGTTCCCGGCGCGGCGCGGGCCGCTGGTCGCGCAGCTGGCCGGGCTCGTCGGCATGGCGGGCAATCTGGTCTCTACGTTGGTGATCGCGCGGCTGCTGCACGGCATCGGGTGGACGGCGGCGTTCGCGGGCAGCGCGCTCGCGGGTGTCGTGGTGCTCGTGCTGATGCTGCTGTTCCTCAAGGACCACCCCGAGGGGTACGAGCCCGCTCCGCCGGCCGGTACGCACAAGGGGGCCGCGTATCTGCGCGGGCAGATCGCGGCGACGTGGCGGGAGCCGGGGACGCGGCTCGGGCTCTGGGTGCACTTCTCGACGCAGTTCCCGGCGATGGTGTTCCTGTTGCTGTGGGGGCTGCCGTTCCTGGTGGAGGCGCAGGGGCTCTCGCGGGGGACGGCCGGGGAGCTGCTGACCCTGGTCGTGCTCTCCAACATGGTGATCGGCCTGGTGTACGGGCAGATCGTGGCGCGGCACCATGCGGCGCGGTTGCCGCTCGCGCTGGGGACCGTGGGGGTGACCGCGGTGCTGTGGGCGATGCCGATGGTGTGGCCGGGGCGGGCGCCGATGGCGTTGCTCGTGGTGATGTGTGTGGTGCTGGGGGCGTGTGGGCCGGCGTCGATGATCGGGTTCGACTTCGCGCGTCCTGCGAATCCGCCGGAGCGGCAGGGGACGGCGTCCGGGATCGTCAACATGGGCGGGTTCATCGCCTCGATGACGACGTTGCTGGCGGTGGGGGTGCTGCTCGATGCGACCGGCGACAACTACCGGGTGGCGTTCTCCGCGGTGTTCGTCCTTGAGGCGCTCGGCGTGAGCCAGATCCTCCGGTTGCGGGGGCGGGCGGCCCGCGCCGAGCGGGAGCGGTTGGTGGCGTCGCGGGTGGCGTCGGTCCACGTACCGGTGTGACGGGGCGGGGGCCCTGACGTGGGTGCCGCCTGCGCCGCGGCCCTGGCCGGGCCGGGGTGGCCGCCTTTTATGACGTGCGGCCTGCGCCGTGGCTGCCCGGGGTGGGCGCCCTCGTGACGCGCGGCCCGCACCGTCTCCCTGGCCGGGGTGGACGCCTTCGTTAGGTGCGGCCTGCACGGTGGCCCTGGCTGCGCCGGGGTCGGCCCCTTCGTGACGTGCGGCCCGCACCGGGCGCCGCCTTGCCCACCCTGCCGCCCCAGGCGGCAGATTGCCCAAGTCGGTGCGGGGCCGACCGGCCGGGGTGGGGAGCCGTCGGCGGCGTCGGATCGCCCAAGGCGGTGGCGGCCGACTGTCCGGGGTGGGGAGCCGTGGTTGGTGGCGGATTGCCCAAGGCGGTGGCGGCCGAGCGTCCGGGGTGGGCGATTGCTCGAGGTGGGTGGTGTCGGCCGTTTCGGGTGGGGAGCCGTGGTCGGCGTCGGATCGTCCAAGACGGCTGGCGGTACCCCGTCGGGCCGACGCCCCCGGAGGGGGCGGGTGGGTGGGAGATGGGCGGGGGCCGGGCGATGGCGACATTCGAACCGTGCGGCGGGTGGGCATTTTCAGCCCCCGCGGCGGGTGGGCCAATCAAGCCCCGCTCTGGGACGAGACTCGCGGGGTCCGGGGCGGAGCCCCGATCTTTGAGCCCCGCTCGGGCGCGAGAACCCGCGGGGCCCGGGGCGGAGCGCCGATCTCTTTCAGCCTCGCCGGCGATTGAGGCGCGAGGTCCGGGGCAGAGCACCGCTCTCTCAGCCCCGCCGGCGTTTGAGGCGCGGGGTCCGGGGTGGAGCCCCGTGGCGTAGGGGCGCGGGGGCCGGCCCGTGCGTCAGGGCGTGACCCTGAGGGCCGCCAGAATCGCGGACGCGAGATCCGCGTCGCCGTCCGTCTTCACCCGATCCGCCACCGCGTCCACCGCGACCCGCCCACACGACAGCCGTACGTACGTCTCCCAGTCCAGAGCGATCGTCACCGCCGGCCCGAGCGACGGAGAACCGTCGATCGTGCCCCTGCCCTCGGCGTCCACGCGCACCGTGCGCAGGAACTCCACGGGCCCGTGCACATCGAACACGACGGCCGAGTCCGCCGGCGCCCCCGCGTCCTTCGTGACGATCTTCGGGAGCATAGACAGCAGCAGGTCACGCGTGACGTACGCGCCCGGGGAGTCGAGGTTGCCGGGCTTGCCGAGGGCCCAGCGCAGGTCCTGCTCGTGCGCCCAGATGTCGAACGCCCGCCTGCGCATGGCGAATTCGAGGGTCTCCTCGATGCCGCGCGGCCCGCGCACGATGGTCGAGGGTTCGCGGGACTCGTTCCGCAGGTGCCGGTTGCGGCGGATGATCGTGTACTCGAGCTCGGAGACCATTTCGGGTGCCGTGTGGTGCCGGCGGATGTCGACCTGGATCTCCTGATACCGCTGCGACTCGGTCTGCACGTGGTAGAGGTCGCGGGGCAGCGTATGGATGGGCCGCGGGTCTCCGAGCATCTCGCAGTCGCTGCCGATCACGTGCGAGACGACGTCGCGCACCGACCAGCCGGGACACGGTGTGGCCCGGTTCCACTCACCCTCCGCGAGCGGTGTGACCAGCTCGGATATCGCTTCCACGGAGTGGGTCCAGGCGTCGGCGTAGGTCTGAAGACTGGGGTGGAGACTCACGGAAGGGGACCCCTCGAGCGGTGGTACACGGGCGTTTAGACAGTCGTCGGGCACGGGCGTGGGTGTCTTGAGAGGCTAAGTTACGCTGCCCGTAGGCACCCCGGCAGTGCTTTGGTGTGACGAACGTAGGGCTGTTGTTGACGTAGAGCCGACGGCTCGAATGCCAGGACGGTGGTAGTGTGCGCGCCTCGCTCATCCAGATCGCGGTAAATGACGACAAGGCGACCGAATCGGTCAACGCCCGTCGTGAGCGCGTGAGTTCACTGGTCCGAGCGGAGGCGGGGGCCGCCGACCTCGTCGTACTCCCCGAGTTGTGGACCACCGGGGCCTTCGCCTACGAGCTGTTCTCCGAGGAGGCCGAGCCCCTGGAGGGGCCGACCTTCGAAGCGATGGCCAAGGCCGCGCGCGACGCGGAGGTGTGGCTGCACGCGGGCTCGATCCCGGAGAGGGACCCCGAGGGCCCCCTCTACAACACCTCGCTCGTCTTCTCCCCCGACGGCGAACTCGCCGCCGCCTACCGGAAGATCCACCGGTTCGGCTTCGACAAGGGCGAGGCCGTGCTGATGGGAGCCGGCGAGGAACTCGTGACGGTGCGGCTGCCGGAGACCGTGGCGGGCGTGACCACCTGCTACGACCTGCGCTTCCCCGAGCTGTACCGCGGCCTGGTCGACCGCGGCGCCGAGACGCTCATCGTGTCCGCGGGCTGGCCCGAGCGCCGCCGCTCGCACTGGACGCTGCTCGCGCAGGCCCGCGCCGTGGAGAACCAGGCGTTCGTACTGGCCTGTGCGAGTGCCGGTACGCACGCGGGGGTTCCGCAGGCGGGGCACAGCATCGTGGTCGACCCGTGGGGCGCGGTGCTCGCGGAGGCGGGGGCCGGGGAAGAGGTGCTGCGGGTGGAGTTCGACCCGGCGAAGGTCGGCGTCACGCGCGAGCAGTTCCCGGCCCTGAAGGACCGCCAACTGGGGCTCGCGGCGCCGACCCGCCGCTCCTGAGTCCGGCCGTCGGTGTACGGCGGCCGGGGAATCAGTCCACCACCCCCCGCTCCTTCTCCGCCAGATGGATCACGCACACCGCCACCGCGATCAGCAGCGCCGGATCCGCGTCCTCACGGACCACGTTGACGCCGTAGGTGTCCCGCACCCGCAGCCAGCGCCGCGAGATCTCGGCGAGGAGCTCACCCTCGTACTCGACGGCGAACTCCCGGTCCAGGATCTTTCCGCTGACGTCGAGTTCCGTGTCGCCGTCCGCGAGCTGGACGCGGTAGTGGTTGCGCAGCAGGGAGAGCCGCTTGCGCTTGATTCTGGCCAGCTCCTCGTCGCCGCGCCCGATGACCATCGTGTCGCGCAGCGCGAACACCTTCTTGTGGATGTCGATGAGGACCTGGCCGTCGGGGCCCTTGATCTCGAACGTGTCCCGCAGGCGCATCGCCTTGCCGTCGACGAGGAAGGCCTTGCGGCCCTGCTCGTCCTCGATCCAGTAGTCCTCGCCGATCCCGAAGATCCGCTCTCTCACTTCGTAGCGCATACGTCGAACAGTGCCCGAAAGTCGCGCGGAGGACCCCCGCCGCGACGTCCTTCGGGACCGGATGGGGGAACTCGTCCGGAAAGCGCGGGGAAAGTGCGGGGAAAGCGCGGGGACCCATGGGGGAACCCGGAATTCCGGTTGACGCCCAACGGGTCCTCGTGACAAGGCAGTTACATGGTGCGTGCAACCGTTCGAGTAATTAACGGGTCGTATGAGGTGGACGTGACCTTACGACCGAAGGAACCACATGTTGCGCGCACGACCCCACAGTGTCCGCAGGATCCGCATCGGCATGGCGACCGCGGCCCTCGTCGCGGGCGGCCTGACCGCCGTGTCGTTGACCCCGGCGATGGCGGACACCGCGACCGGAAAGGCGGCGACCGGTAAAGCGGCAGCGGCCGAAGACTTCAACGGCGACGGGTACGCCGACCTCGTCACCGCCGCGACCGGGGGCACCATCTCCGGGCAGGCGGGGGCCGGCTACGTCGCGGTGACGTACGGCTCGGCGAACGGGCTCGACGCCGCGAACAAGAAGCTGATCTCCCGCTCCACCACCGGGATACCGGGCTCCGCCGCGGCCAAGGAGGCGTTCGGCCAGTACCTCACCAAGGGTGACCTGGACGGTGACGGCTACAGCGACCTCGTCATCGGCTCCAAGAGCAAGGACGCCGGCAGCGTCATCGTCTGGGGCTCGGCCTCGGGCCTGACCGGCGGCACGAAGATCGCCACGTACGGAAGGTCGCCGCAGATCGGCGACTTCGACGGCGACGGCAAGGCCGACCTGGCCCTGCTCGCCGACATGGGCAGCTACGGCGACGACCCCGAGACCCAGGGCGCCGCCCTCTGGAAGGGACCGGTCTCCAAGGCCGGCGCCCCGGCCCAGAAGCTCAACTTCATGGACAAGTCCGAGTGGTGGGGCTACGGCAAGGACGACGCGACCTGCGTCGACGACCCGTCCGGCTGCGTGGACGGGCCGAACTCGACCACGGGCCCCGTGTTCTTCAACGCGGTCGGCGACCTCAACGGCGACGGCCGCGACGACCTGGCCCTGCGCTCGTACAACGGCGACGGCATGTGGAACAACACCGTCCTGTACGGCAGCGGTTCGGGCTTCAAGCGCGGTTGGGCACCGGAGACCCAGGGGGAACTGGCCTCCGGTGACGTCAACGGCGACGGGATCGACGACCTGGTCGTCGGGTCCGACCCCGAGGAGTCCGACATCGGCGAGACGAACCAGAAGGTGACCGTCGCGTTCGGCTCGAAGGACGGCCTCACGGGCAACGCCACGCAGGCCTTCGACCAGTCCCTGCCCGGCTTCTACGGCGCCCAGGAGGACGGCGACAAGCTCGGCTCCTGCGTCTCCGTGGCCGACGTCGACGGCGACGGCAAGGCCGAGGTCGCCCTCGGCATCGCGGGCGAGGACTTCAGTGGCCTGTCGAACGCCGGCGCCGTCGCGCTGCTGCACGGCTCCGCGGACGGCGTGACCGGCGAGGGATCCCAGGTGTTCAACCAGAACACGGCGGACGTGCCCGGCGTCGCCGAGTCGGACGACGCGTTCGGCTCGGGCTGCCAGCTGCTCGACACCAACGGCGACGGCAAGCGCGACCTCGCGGTCTCCGCGACCGGCGAGAACGCGTCGGCCGGCGCGACCTGGTCCTTCCCGGGCACGGCCACCGGCATCACCGCCACCGGCTCGACCGCCATCAACCCGAAGGACCTCGGCGCCCCGGACGCCAAGGCCCTCTTCGGCAACCCGCTGCGCTGACCACGCACGCACGGACGGGCCGCACCCTCGTGGGGGTGCGGCCCTACGCCGTTTCGACGCGCGTTTCATACACCCGCTTCAGGCGTCCGCAACAGCCGCGCCACCGGCCGCTCCCGCGCGACGACATGACCCACCGCGATCCCCGCGCACACCACCGTGAACAGCACGATCAGCCACGACAACAGCGTGAACACGAGCCCGAACGGGCCGAACTGGGCGAGCGAACGGTTCAGCAGCCGCGGCATGTACAGGTGCGAGGCCCACGACAGCGTGACCACGCCGACCCCGGTGAGCACGGCTCCCGGCAGCAGCGGCAACCACGCCACCCGGCTCCCCAGCAGCAGATGCTGCGTCCACCACCACAGCAGCACACTCGTCACGTACGACAGCGGAATCCCCAGCCACGCGCCCGCCCCGAACCCGTCGCGCAGCACGCCCTGCGCGAGGATCGCGGTCAGCCACACCCCCAGCCACGCCGCCCACCGCCAGGCCACGAGCCGCAGCCCGGCAGGCGGCACCTGCCACGACCGCTCGCACACCCGCTGCAACGCCCGGCTGCAAGCCGTCGCGGACAACAACGTGACGAGCACCCCGACGGCGCCCGAAGTATCCCGCGTCGTCGAGTCGTTCACCCCGTACACCTGCCGGACCTCGGCGAGCGAACCGTCGCTGAGCCCGATGGCCGTGCGCGACGAATCGAGCAGCTGCTCCCGCACGGCCGCCGGCGCGAACGCGGCGATGACGAACAGCACCGGGATCGCCGTGAGAAACGCCTGCGCGGCAAGCCTGGTCGACGAGTCGAGCAACCGCACGGAAACGATCTGCCGCGCCGTCCGCGTCACAAAGGGAACCCGCTCCCGCACGGACTCGACCTGCCCGCTGGCCCACTGGACGGTACGACTGACACGCCCGCTGCTGTCGCTCATAGCTGCCCAGCGTCCTTCACACCCCTGCCCGACGCCCGCTTGCCACACCGGGCGCGGGCCACGACAGGACACGCGTGGCACGCTTGAACCATGAACGACTCCGCGCCCGCCCGCACCACCCGCCGAGCCCGTGTCCGCGCCCCCGAGCTGGTCGGAAAGGGCGGCTGGCTGAACACGGGAGGCAGCGAGTACACCCTCGCCGACCTGCGCGGTCGCATCGTGATCCTGGATTTCTGGACCTTTTGTTGCATCAATTGCCTGCACGTCCTCGACGAGCTGCGTGAGCTGGAGGAGAAGCACCGGGACACCGTCGTGATCATCGGGGTGCACTCGCCGAAGTTCGTGCACGAGGCCGAGCACGCGGCCGTCGTCGACGCCGTCGAGCGGTACGGGGTCGAGCACCCGGTCCTCGACGACCCGGAGCTGGCCACCTGGAAGCAGTACGCCGTGCGCGCCTGGCCCACGCTTGTCGTGATCGACCCCGAGGGGTACGTCGTTGCGCAGCACGCCGGTGAGGGGCACGCGCACGCGATCGGGGCGCTGGTCGAGGAGTTGGAGGCGGAGCACGCGGCGAAGGGCACGTTGCGACGCGGCGAGGGGCCGTACGTGGCGCCGGAGCCGGTCGCGACCGATCTGCGCTTCCCCGGCAAGGCGATCGTGCTTCCCTCCGGGAACTTCCTGGTCAGCGATACGACGCGGCATCAGCTGGTGGAGCTGGAGGGCGACGGGGAGACCGTCGTGCGGCGGATCGGCAGAGGGGAGCGCGGCTTCGGAGCCGACTCCTTCAACGAGCCGCAGGGGCTCGCGTTGCTCGACGAGAACACCGTCGTCGTCGCCGACACCGTGAACCACGCGCTGCGCGCCCTGGACCTCGGGACCGGCGCCGTCACGACCCTCGCCGGCACCGGCAAGCAGTGGTGGCAGGGCTCCCCGACCAGCGGCCCGGCCCTCGACGTCGACCTCTCCTCTCCCTGGGACGTCGCCGTTTTCGGGGGCAAGGTGTGGATCGCCATGGCGGGCGTGCACCAGCTGTGGACGTACGACCCGGAGACGCGGACCGTCGCCGTCGCGGCGGGGACGACGAACGAGGGTCTTGTGGACGGTCCCGGTGACGAGGCCTGGTTCGCCCAGCCCTCCGGCCTCGCCGTCTCCCCGGACGGGACGCGGCTGTGGGTCGCCGACTCCGAGACCAGCGCGCTGCGGTACGTGGACGGGGACGGTGCCGTGCACACAGCCGTCGGCACCGGGCTCTTCGACTTCGGGCACCGCGACGGCGCCGCCGAACAGGCGCTGCTCCAGCACCCGCTGGGCGTCACCGCGCTGCCCGACGGCTCGGTCGCGGTCTCGGACACGTACAACCACGCCCTGCGGCGCTACGACCCGGCGACGGGGCAAGTCACCACACTGGCCACGGACTTGAGGGAGCCGAGTGGCGCGCTCGTCGTCGACGGGGACGTGGTCGTCGTCGAGTCGGCGCGGCACCGGCTGACCCGGCTGCGCCTGCCCGAGGAGGCCGTACGCGTCGAGTCCGTCGCGCACCGTACGCAGCGCGCGGCGACCGAAGTGGCGGGCGGGACACTTCAGTTGGACGTCGTCTTCCAGGCGCCGGCCGGGCAGAAGCTCGACACCCGGTACGGTCCCTCGACCCGGCTGCTCGTCTCGTCGACGCCGCCCGAGCTGCTGGCGGCGGGCGACGGCGCGGGCACGGATCTGGCCCGCGAACTGACGCTGAACCCCGCCGTCACCGAGGGCGTGCTGCACGTATCGGCGATGGCGGCGTCCTGTGACGACGACCCCACCAACGAGTACCCCGCCTGCCACGTCCACCAGCAGGACTGGGGTGTGCCGGTCGTGGTGGTGGACGACGGCGGGGCGGAGCGGATGCCGCTGGTGCTGGCGGGCATGGACGACCAGGACGGTCGGGGCGCCTAGGGCTCTAGATGTGGCGGTCCCGGTCCTCCTCGATCACGGTCGTGTGGGCGGCCGGTGGGACCAGGCCCCGGCGTTTGCCGATGCTGCGGAACACGAAGACCCCGATCAGGCCGACGATCATCAGGATCCATCCGACCAGGTCGAGGTTGACGCTCTCCATGTGCCAGTCGGTCGCGAACGCGAGGATCGCGCCGACGGCGATCAGGATGATGGAACCCCCAAGGCTCATCAGGTCCGCCTCCCTGTGGTGTGCTCGGAACTGCGTGAGGGGCCCGGGTACCCCCGAACCCCTCTTACTCACACCGCAGTTGGCGGGCGGACCCGCTCAGCCCTCCAGGAACGCCGTCAGCGCGTTCGCCAGCAGGTACGGGTCGTCGGCGCCGCACAGTTCGCGCACGCTGTGCATGGAGAGGATCGCCGCGCCGATGTCGACGGTCTTGATGCCGTGCCGGGCCGCGGTGATCGGGCCGATCGTGGTGCCGCACGGCATCGCGTTGTTGGACACGAACGACTGGAACGGCACGCCGGCCTTGTCGCACGCCGCCGCGAACACGGACCGGCCCGAACCGTCCGTCGCGTAGCGGTTGTTGACGTTGACCTTGAGGATCGGGCCGCCGTTGGCGCGCGGGTGGTGCGTGGGGTCGTGGCGCTCGCCGTAGTTGGGGTGCACGGCGTGGCCGGTGTCGGAGGAGAGGCAGATCGTGCCGGCGAAGGCGCGCGCCCTGTCCTCGTACGAGCCTCCGCGCGCGAACACCGAACGCTCGAGGACTGTGCCGAGCAGCGGGCCGTCGGCGCCGGTGTCGGACTGCGAGCCGTTCTCCTCGTGGTCGAACGCGGCGAGCACGGGGATGTAGGGGAGGTCCTCCTGCTTGCTGACCTCGGCGAGCGCGGCGGTGCAGGCGTGTACGGACAGGAGGTTGTCCATGCGGGGGCCCGCGAGGAGTTCCTTGTCGCGGCCCAGGTAGGAGGGTGCCTCGATCGCGTACGTCATGAGGTCCCAGCCGGTGATGTCGCCGCGGCCGAGCCCGTTCTCGTCCTCCAGGAAGGCCATCAGGTCGCCCTCGTGGACGTCGCCGCCGAGGCCCCAGATGGGCTGCATGTGGCGCTGCTTGTCGAGCTTCAGGCCGTCCGTCGTGACGGATCGGTCGAGGTGCACGGCGAGCTGCGGGACGCGCAGCAGGGCGCGGTCGACGTTCACGAGGCGCTCGCTGCCGTCGCGCAGGGAGACGCGGCCCGCGAGGCCGAGGTCGCGGTCGAGCCAGGAGTTGAGCAGCGGTCCGCCGTAGATCTCGACGGCGACCTGGCGCCAGCCGTTGCTCGCCATGTCGGGCTGCGGCTTCACGCGCAGGTTCGGGGAGTCGGTGTGCGCGCCGACGATGCGGAACGGGGTGTGGGCGCCGGCGCCCTCCGGGACGTACCAGGCGATCACGGCGCCGCCGCGGGTGACGAACTTGCCTCCGCTGGTGCCGTCCCAGGCGTCGGTCTCGGCGACCTGCGTGAAGCCGGCCTTCTCCAGGCGTGCGGCCACGTTGGCCACGGCGTGGTACGGCGTGGGGCTCGCCGCGAGGAAGGACATCAGGTCGTCGGTGTGCCCGCGATCGAAGGGGCGGCTGGGTGTGCGCATGCGGCCAAGGGTAGCCAGTCCCTCCGGGTGGGGCGCGGCCCTGTGGGCCTGCCTCCGGCGGCCCCCGCGGCTGCCCTTGCCGGGCGGGGTGTGTTCGGCGTCCTGCGGTGCCGCTGTGGTCCGGTTTGCGCAGTTCCCCGCGCCCCTTCAGGGGCGCGGGGAACTGCGCGCGTAACCTCCGGTGGGCGCGCCTGCCGGAGGCGCCACGCTCTGTGGCAAAGGGCAAGGCCCGTCGTCCGCGTAAGGGACGACGGGCCTTGGCCACACTCGGGTTCAGCGGAGCGTCAGAACGCCGACTCGTCCAGGTCCATGATGTCCACGCCCGACTCGCTCGTCGTCTGGGCGAGCTTGCGCGCACCCGTCACACCCGGCAGGACGTTCGCCGCGAAGAACTTCGCCGCGGCGATCTTGCCCTGGTAGAACGGCACGTCCTTGGCCGAGGCACCCTCCGCGAGCTTCTCCGCCGCGACGGCCGCACCCTTGAGGAGCAGGTAGCCGACCACCACGTCGCCGGAGGCCATCAGCAGGCGGGTCGTGTTGAGCCCCACCTTGTAGATGGACTTCACGTCCTGCTCCGTGGCGACCAGGTCGTTGATCATGAGGCCGACGATGGCCTCCAGCTCGCCCGCCGCCTTCGCGAGCGTCTCGCGGGCCGCGGTCAGCTCCTCGCCGCCCGTCTCCACCGCGAGGAACTTCTTGATCTCCTCGGAGAGCGCGTTCAGCGCGGCACCCTGGTTGCGGACGATCTTCCGGAAGAAGAAGTCCTGGCCCTGGATCGCGGTCGTGCCCTCGTAGAGCGTGTCGATCTTCGAGTCACGGATGTACTGCTCGATCGGGTACTCCTGCAGGAAGCCGGAGCCGCCGAACGTCTGCAGCGACTGGGCCAGCTGCTCGTAGCCCTTCTCGGAGCCGTAGCCCTTCACGATCGGCAGGAGCAGGTCGTTGAGCGCGTGCTCGGCGGCCGCGTCCTCGCCCGCGGCCTCCTTGACCTGGATCGCGTCCTGCACGGAGGCCGTGTAGAGGACCAGCGTGCGCATGCCCTCCGCGTACGCCTTCTGCGTCATCAGGGCGCGGCGCACGTCCGGGTGGTGCGTGATGGTGACCTTCGGCGCGGTCTTGTCCGTGCTGCGGGCCAGGTCGGAGCCCTGGACGCGCTCCTTGGCGTACTCGAGGGCGTTGAGGTAACCCGTCGACAGCGTGGAGATCGCCTTCGTGCCGACCATCATGCGGGCGAACTCGATGATGCGGAACATCTGGCGGATGCCGTCGTGCTTGTCGCCGATCAGCCAGCCCTTGGCGGGGTGCTGGTCGCCGAACGTCATCTCGCACGTGTTGGAGGCCTTGAGGCCCATCTTGTGCTCGACGTTCGTGGCGTAGACGCCGTTGCGCTCGCCCAGCTCGCCGGTCTCCCAGTCGAACTCGAACTTGGGCACGAGGAACAGCGACAGGCCCTTGGTGCCCGGGCCGTGGCCCTCGGGGCGGGCGAGGACGTAGTGGAGGATGTTCTCCGACATGTCGTGCTCACCGGACGTGATGAAGCGCTTCACGCCCTCGATGTGCCAGGAGCCGTCCGCCTGCTCGACGGCCTTCGCGCGACCGGCGCCGACGTCCGAACCGGCGTCCGGCTCGGTCAGCACCATCGTCGAGCCCCACTGCTTCTCGACGGCGATCTCGGCGACCTTCTTCTGCGCCTCGTTGCCCTCCTCGAAGAGGATGCCGGCGAACGCGGGACCGGACGAGTACATCCAGACCGCCGGGTTGGCACCGAGGATCAGCTCCGCGTGGGCCCAGATGAGCGAGCGCGGGGCGGTGGTGCCGCCGATCTCCTCGGGCAGGCCGAGACGCCAGTACTCGGCGTCCATGAAGGCCTTGTAGGACTTCTTGAAGGAGGCGGGGACCGGCGCCGTGTTGGTCTCCGGGTCGAAGACCGGCGGGTTGCGGTCGGCGTCCGCGAAGGACTCCGCAAGGTCGTTCTCGGAGAGGCGGGTGACCTCTTCGAGGATGCTCTTGGCGGTGTCGACGTCCATCTCCGCGAACGGTCCGGTGCCGTACAGCTTGTCGCGGTCGAGTACCTCGAAGAGGTTGAACTCGATGTCGCGGAGATTCGACTTGTAATGCCCCATGGCGACGGCTCCGTAAAGATCGGGGAGGCGGGTCGTCCGGGTCGCCCGGACCGTCCTCGTACGCATACCAACTAGTAACCAACACAATGCTACCCGTGGGTAATAAGAATCAACCCCCAGTGGGCATCTGTGACGAACAAGGCGCCTCGGCGCTCTCGTCCCGCCGCCCCCTCGGGCGTCGGTAGTCTTTCCCTCATGTACGGCTACGACCAGAGCCCGGGCGCCGGGCAGCAGCAGTACGCGCCGCCGCAGGGCGGGTACGGGCAGCAGGCTCCGCCGCTGTACCCGGAGCCGTCGCCTCCCTCGCTCGCGGACGCGGTCCGCGCGTTCACCACGGGCTCGATGTCCGCCGAGGACTTCCAGCAGATCTTCGCCTCGTCGAAGGTCTACTGCCCGCGCGGCGACAACCCGGGCTTCCTCGCGCTGCACAACACGCAGCAGCCGGTGATCCCGATGTTCAGCACGCTCAAGGAGCTGCGCAGGTACGCGGGCAAGGAGTCCAAGTACTTCGTCATCACCGGCGCCGAGGTGATCGACCTGCTGCCCACCGGGTACGGCTTCGTCCTCGACATGGAGGGCGAGCACCGGATGGTCTTCGACGCGAAGGCGGTCGAGGAGATGGTCGACTTCGCGATGCGCCGCATGTACGGCTAACCGCCGCCCCCAGCCACTTCCTACGGGCCCGGACGCTCACGCGTCCGGGTCCTTTGCGTGTCCGGGCGCGGCCCCCAGCGCGGCCGGGAATACCGCACGACTTGCAGGATGTTCACCGTTCAACTAAATTGATGGCAGACCCCGAGGAGGCCGCCATGCCCGCTGTGACCGTCGAGAACCCGCTGACCCTGCCCCGTGTGGCCGCGCCGGCGGATGCCGTGGCGCGCCCCGTGCTCGCTGTGACGACCGCGCCCAGCGGTTTCGAGGGGGAGGGATTCCCGGTGCGCCGCGCGTTCGCCGGGATCAACTACAAGCACCTCGACCCGTTCATCATGATGGACCAGATGGGTGAGGTGGAGTACGAGGCCGGTGAGCCCAAGGGCACGCCCTGGCACCCGCACCGCGGCTTCGAGACCGTCACGTACATCATCGACGGCACCTTCATCCACCAGGACTCGCACGGTGGTGGCGGCACCATCACCAACGGCGACACCCAGTGGATGACGGCGGGCAGCGGCCTCCTGCACATCGAGACGCCGCCCGAGTCGCTCGTCATGTCCGGCGGTCTGTTCCACGGCCTCCAGCTGTGGGTCAACCTGCCCGCCAAGGACAAGATGCAGAACCCGCGCTACCAGGACATCCGCGGTGGCCAGGTCAAGCTGCTCACCACCGAGGACGGCGGCGCGCTGCTCCGCGTCATCGCCGGTGAGCTCGACGGCAACGAGGGCCCCGGCATCACGCACACCCCGATCACGATGGTGCACGCCACCGTCCGCCCGGGCGCCGAGGCGACGCTGCCGTGGCGCGAGGACTACAACGGGCTCGTGTACGTGCTCGCGGGCCGCGGCTCCGTCGGCGCCGACCGGCGTCCCGTGCACACGGGGCAGACCGCCGTGTTCGGTGCGGGCTCGTCCCTGACCGTGCGCGCCGACGAGTCGCAGGACGCGAACACCCCCGACCTCGAAGTGGTCATCCTGGGCGGGCAGCCGATCCGTGAGCCCATGGCGCACTACGGCCCGTTCGTGATGAACAACAAGGCCGAACTGCAGCAGGCCTTCGACGACTTCCAGGCCGGACGCCTGGGCGTCATCCCCAGCAAGGAGCGTCTGCCGCACACGTAAGGCGCCGCGTAAGGCATCGCGTGATGTGACGCCCCGTCACTCGGCCGGACCCGGCCGGGAGGCGGGGCGTTCGCGTGCATGATCGTCTGACGGAGTGCAGACCGGTAACCCGCTCCTCCCCGACCCCGCCCGCCGCCTCGCCGCCTGGTGCGCCGTCGTGCTGCTCGTCACCGCGGTCGCGGGCGTCGGGATCGCGCTGGTCATCATCTTCCAGTCGGCCGTCACGCCCGTGCTGCTCGCGCTGCTCGGCACCGCGCTGCTCGGCCCGGTCTTCGAGTGGCTCACCAAGCTGAAGCTGCCGCGCGCGCTGGCCGCCATCCTCACCTGCGTGGCGCTCGTCGCCGTGGTCGGTGGCGCCGGCTACATCGTGGTCACCGCGCTGATCGACACCGGGGAGCAGATCGTCGACTCGGTGCGGCAGGCCGGGGACTGGCTCAGGGACCACGTCGGCATCACCGGCGCCGATGACCTCGGCGATGTGGCCGACAACGCCAAGGACCAGGTCGGCAAATGGGGTTCCAACCTGGCGGGCGGGGTGATCGCCGGGCTCTCCGCGCTGGGCTCGCTGCTCGCCACCAGCGTGCTCGCGCTGCTGCTCACCTTCTTCTTCCTGAAGGACTCCAACCGGGCCTCGGGGCTCGCGCGCGCGATCGCCCCGCACCACGGCGAGGTCCTGGAGGCCATGGGGCGGCGGGCCTTCGAGGCGATCTCGGGGTTCATGCGCGGCACCACGTTCATCGCGCTCATCGACGGCATCTGCATCACCGTCGGACTGCTGATCCTTCAGGTGCCGGGTGCGGTGGGCCTGGGCGCGCTGGTCTTCGTCGGCGCGTACATCCCCTACCTCGGGGCGACGCTGTCCGGGGCCGTCGCCGTGCTCGTCGCGCTCGCCGACCGGGGGCTGATCATCGCCCTGTGGACGCTCGGGGTGATCCTCGCCGTGCAGCAGCTGGAGGGGCACATCCTGCAGCCGATGATCCAGTCGCGGACGGTCCAGATGCACCCGGCGATGGTGATGCTGGCGATCACGGCGGGCGCGGCGGTCGCGGGGATTCTCGGGATGCTGCTCGCGGTGCCGGTGGTGGCTGCCGCGTTCGGTGTCCTCGGGGAGCTGAGGAGGCGTTACGCGCCCGACGACATGGGCGAAGGACCGCCTTCTGTTTCACGTGAAACGGGTGACGGGCCCTCCGGGTCGACCGCATCCACCGAGGCCTCAGGGCCCTCCGGGGCTGCCGGGTCCGCCGGAGCTTCCGAGGGTTCGTAGAGCTCGAACCAGATGCTCTTGCCCTCGCCCCGAGGGTCCACGCCCCAGCGGTCGGCCAGCAGCTCCATGAGCACCAGACCCCGCCCCGATGACGCCAGCTCACCGGGGCGGCGCTTGTGCGGCAGGTCGTCGGAGGCGTCCGCGACCTCCACGCGCAGCCGGCGCGGTTCGGCGCCGTGCCGGGTCATCTCGGCGACCAGGAGCGCGTCGCCGTCGGTGTGCACCAGGACGTTGGTGACCATCTCGGAGACGAGCAGCACCGCCGAGTCCATCTGATCCGTGTCGGCCCAGTCGTGCAGCAGCTCCCGTAGCTGCTGACGGGCGGCCGCGATCCGCTCGGGCTCGGCCTGGGCGATGGTCATCGCGGTGCGCCGGGCCACGGTGGCACCGGCCGACTGGGTGGTGCGGCGCAGCAGCAACAGCGCGATGTCGTCCTCGCGGCGGTCCGCGAGCGGCCCCGTGGTGTGGTGCGAGGAGGGGCCGTGCACGGCCTGCACCAGGGCGTCGGCCAGCTCTTCCAGGCGTTCGTCGGGGCCGGCCTCCAGGGCCGCGCGGATCCGCGACCAGCCGGTGTCCAGGTCGTGCCCGCCCGTCTCGATCAGGCCGTCCGTGCAGATGAGCAGCGTCTCGGCGGGTTCGAGGACGAGACGGGTCGTCGGATAGTCCGCGTCGGGGTCGACGCCGAGCGGCAGGCCGCCCGCGGTGGGGCGGACGAGGACGGTGCCGTCGGCCATCCGGATCGCGGGGTCCGGGTGCCCGGCGCGGGCGATCTCCAGGACGCCGGTGGCGGGATCGGCCTGGACGTACAGGCAGGTCGCGAAGCGCGGGTCGGCCCCGGGTTCGTCGGTGTCGCCGATGCCGTGCAGGAAGCGGGAGGCGCGGGAGAGCACGGCGTCGGGCCGGTGCCCTTCGGAGGCGTACGCGCGCAGGGCGACCCGGAGCTGCCCCATCAGGCCCGCGGCGCGCACGTCGTGGCCCTGTACGTCGCCGATGACCAGGGCGATGCCGCCGCCCGGCAGCGGGATCATGTCGTACCAGTCGCCGCCGACCTGGAGGCCGCCGCCGGTCGGCACATAGCGGGCGGCGACGCTCATCCCCGGGATCTCCGGGCCGAGCGTCGGCAGCATCGACTTCTGCAGGCCGTCGGTCAGCTCCCGCTCCGACTCGGCGACCCCGGCCCTGGACAGGGCCTGCGCCAGCATCCGCGCGACCGTGGTGAGGACCGAGCGCTCGTCGGGCGTGAACGACACCGGGTAGGCGAAGCCCGCCATCCACGCGCCGATCGTGTGACCGGCGACGATCAGCGGCAGGAACGCCCACGACTTGCGCTCGAAGCGGGCGGCCAGCGGCCAGGCGGCCGGGTAGCGGGCGCGGTACTCCTCGGGCGAGGATAGATAGACCGCGCGCCCGGTGCGGACGACCTCGGCGCCCGGATAGTCCGTGCCCAGCTCCATGTCGGTGAACGGGGACTCGTCGCCGTCCTCCTGGCCGTGGTGCCCGATGACGGTGAGCCGGTCGCCCGCGACGCCGAACACCGCGAGGCCGTCCGGCGAGAACCCCGGCATGGAGAGCCCCGCGGCGACCCGCAGCACCTCCTCCGTGGACCCGGCCTCCGCGAGCGCCCGCCCCGCGTCCAGCAGGAAGGCCTCGCGCGAGCGCCGCCAGTCGCCGGTGACCGGGGAGCGGGAGGCGGCCCCGGGCGGCGGCTCGGACACTTCCTGGAGCGTGCCGATCAGCTCGTACGAGTCCGGGGAGTCGCCGTGCACGATCGGCTTGGAGCGGCTGCGTACGGTGCGCAGCACATGACCCTGGTCGTCCATGACGCGCAGCCGGGCCTCGGCGAGGGTGCCCTCGGCGACGGCGAGCTGAACGATCCCGTCTATCTCGTTCCAGTCGACCGGGTGGAAACGGGCGCGGGCCGCGGACTCCGTCAAGGTGACGGGCTCGCCGGGGGTGGCGGTGGGCAGGCCGATGAGCCGGGCGGCCTCGGCGTCGAAGGTGACGAGCCCGGCCCGGTTGTCCCATCGCCACAGCCCGGTGGCCAGAGCGGCGAGGACGTCCTCCACGGGAGGGAGGTCACCGGTGCGCATTGCCCCACTGTAGGAAGAGGTGATCGATTACGGCCACCAGAGGCTTCGCCGGGGCGGGTGGGGTGGGTGCGGGAGCGGTGCGGCCGCGACGGGGTGGGGGCCGACCGAAGGCGCTGCCCGCGCCGGGGTGCCGCCTTGCCCACCCTGCCGCCCTTGGCGGCAGATTGCCCAAGGCGGCCGGCGGCGGCGGATTGCGCAAGGCGGGGGCCGGTAGGCTTGGGGGGATCCCGGTTGTCTCCCGGGGAACCCCAAGCGCAAAGGCTGGATGAACGACGATGCATCGGTACAGGTCCCACACCTGCGGCGAGCTCCGCGCCTCTGACGTCGGCTCCGACGTCCGGCTGAGCGGCTGGCTGCACAATCGCCGAGACCTGGGCGGCATCCTCTTCATCGATCTGCGCGACCACTACGGCATCACGCAGCTCGTCGCCCGCCCCGGCACCGAGGCCGCCGAGGTCCTCGACAAGCTGACGAAGGAGACGGTCGTCCGCATCGACGGCAAGGTCGTCTCCCGCGGCGCGGACAACGTCAACCCGGAGCTGCCCACTGGCGAGGTCGAGATCGAGGCCTCCACGGTCGAGGTGCTCGGCGGGGCGCAGCAGCTGCCGTTCCAGATCAACCAGGACGACGGGGTGGGCGAGGAGCGCCGCCTGGAGTACCGCTTCCTGGACCTGCGCCGCGAGCGCATGCACCGCAACATCATGCTGCGCAGCGAGGTCATCGCCTCGATCCGCTCGAAGATGGTCAACCTCGGGTTCAACGAGATGGCGACGCCGATCCTCGCCGCGACCTCCCCCGAGGGCGCCCGCGACTTCGTCGTCCCGTCCCGCCTGAACCCGGGCAAGTTCTACGCCCTCCCCCAGGCGCCGCAGCAGTTCAAGCAGCTGCTGATGATCTCGGGCTTCGACCGCTACTTCCAGATCGCGCCGTGCTTCCGCGACGAGGACGCGCGCGCGGACCGCTCGCCGGGCGAGTTCTACCAGCTCGACATCGAGATGAGCTTCGTGGAGCAGGAAGACGTCTTCCGCCCCATCGAGAAGCTCATGACGGAGATCTTCACGGAGTTCGGCGGCGGCCGCGAGGTCACGTCCCCGTTCCCGCGCATCCCGTTCCGCGAGTCGATGCTCAAGTACGGCAACGACAAGCCGGACCTGCGCGCCAAGCTCGAACTCGTCGACATCACCGACGTGTTCGCGGACTCGGAGTTCAAGGCGTTCGCCGGCAAGCACGTGCGTGCGCTGCCCGTCCCGGACACCGCGTCGCAGTCCCGCAAGTTCTTCGACGGCCTCGGTGACTACGCGGTCGAGCAGGGCGCGAAGGGCCTGGCCTGGATCCGCGTGGGCGAGGACGGCACGTTCGCCGGCCCGATCGCGAAGTTCCTCACCGAGGAGAACGTCAAGGTCCTCACCGAGCGCCTCGGCCTCAAGGCCGGTCACGCCGTGTTCTTCGGCGCGGGCGAGTTCGACGAGGTCTCGAAGATCATGAGCGCCGTCCGCGTCGAGGCCGCCAAGCGTGCGGGCCACTTCGAGGAGGGCGTGTTCCGCTTCTGCTGGATCGTCGACTTCCCGATGTACGAGAAGGACGAGGAGACCGGCAAGATCGACTTCTCCCACAACCCGTTCTCCATGCCGCAGGGCGGCATGAAGGACCTGGAGGAGAAGAACCCGCTGGATATCCTGGCCTGGCAGTACGACATCGTCTGCAACGGCATCGAGCTGTCCTCCGGCGCCATCCGTAACCACGAGCCCGACATCATGATCAAGGCGTTCGAGATCGCGGGCTACGACGCCGAGACCGTGGAGGCCGAGTTCGCGGGCATGCTCCGCGCATTCCGCTTCGGCGCCCCGCCGCACGGCGGGATCGCCCCGGGCGTCGACCGCATCGTCATGCTCCTCGCCGACGAGCCGAACATCCGGGAGACCATCTCCTTCCCGCTGAACGGCAACGCGCAGGACCTGATGATGGGCGCGCCCACCGAGCTGGACGAGTCGCGCCTGCGCGAGCTCAACATCCAGCTCCGCAAGCCGGTCGAGAAGAAGTAGCGGGTCGCTCCGCGGGTTGGCGGGTCCGGGAGTTTCGGCTCCCGGGCCCGTTTTGCTTGTGCGGCGCCGGCGCCCGGTCACGGGGCTCCGCCCCGGACCCCGCTCCTCAATCGCCGGAGGGGCTTGATTGGGGCTCAGCCCGAGCGCGGCACCACGAGTCCCGACTCGTACGCCGCCACCACCGCCTGCGCCCGGTCGCGGACTCCGAGCTTGGCGAGGACCCGGCTGACGTGGGTCTTCACGGTCTCGCCGCCGACCACGAGGCGTCCGGCGATCTCCTGGTTGGACAGGCCCTCGGCGATCAGCCGCAGCACCTCGCGCTCGCGCGGGGTCAACGCGTCGACGGCGAGGGCCTGTTCGGGTACCGCGCGCGGGCGGAGCCGGGTGAACTCGGCGATCAGGCGGCGGGTGACGGTCGGCGCGAGCAGTGCCTCGCCCGCGGCGACCACCCGCACCGCCTCGAAGAGCCGCTCGGCCTGCATGTCCTTGAGCAGGAAGCCGCTGGCGCCCGCGGCGAGCGCGTCGTACACGTACTCGTCGAGGTCGAAGGTCGTCAGCATCACGACGCGGGTCGCGGGCAGGTCGCGCGCGATGCGGCGGGTGGCCTCGATGCCGTCCATGCCGGGCATGCGGACGTCCATCAGGGCGAGGTCGGGGCGGACCTCGCGGCAGACGCGGACCGCTTCGGCGCCGCCGGGTGCGCTGCCGACGACCGTGAAGTCGTCCTGGCTGTCGAGGAGCGCGCCGAATCCGGCCCGTACGACGTCCTGGTCGTCGGCGACGACGATCCGGATGGCGTTCATGGGGGCGTTCACGGGGGCGTTCATACGGCGGTGCCCTTGACCGGCAGGGACGCCTCGACCAGGAAGCCGCCGGCCGGTGCCGGGCCCGCGTGCAGGGTGCCGCCCGCCATCGCGGTGCGTTCGCGCATGCCGAGCAGCCCGTGGCCCGGCTCGCCGGGGCCCGTACCGGGGCCGCAGTCCCGTACGCGTATCGCCAACTGGCTCTCCCTGTAGTGCAGTTCGACGTCCACGGCGACGCCCGGCGCATGCCGGCGCGCGTTGGTCAGGGCTTCCTGGACGATGCGGTACGCGGTGAGTTCCAGGCCGGGGTCGAGGGCGGTGACGTGGCCGCGGACGATGAGGCGGACGGCGGTGCCGGTCGCCGCGCGGGCCTCGTCGACGAGGGTGACGAGCTGGTCGAGGCCCGGCTGGGGCGAGCGGGGCGCGGCCTGCGCGGGTTCGGCGGGGGCGTCCTCGCGCAGCACGCCGAGCAGCCGGCGCATCTCGGTGAGGGCGAGCCGGGCCGTGTCGCCGATCGCCAGGAACCGCTCGGCGCCCTCCGGCGGCAGACCGGGCGTCGTGTAGCGGGCCGTCTCCGCCTGCACCGAGATCGTCGAGATGTGGTGGGCCACGATGTCGTGCAACTCCCGTGCGATACGGGCCCGTTCGCCGAGCGCCGCATGGGCGAGGGCCGTGTCCGCGTACGCCCAGTCGGCGGCGGAACGGCGGGCCGCCTCGGCCTGCGCGCGCCGGGCGCCGCCCGCGGTGAGCGCGGCCGCCGCGCCCGCGAGGAGGACGACGCCGTAGGGTCCTGCGTCGTCCGTGAGCGCGTACGCGGTGAAGGGCACGGCGAACAGGACGGCGTTACGGCCCGGTTGGCGCAGCCCCACCAGGTACAGGGCGGCGGCGAGGGCGGGCAGACCCGCGTACAGCGTCTGGCCGTACGTGAGGGGCGCGAGCAGCGAGGCCGCGGTGAGGGCCGTCGCGGTGAGCAGGAGCTGGGAGCGGACGAAGGCGAGGGGGACGGTCGCGCCCAGCGCCAGGGCGAGCAGGCCGGGGAGTTCGGGGGCCGGGTCGCGGCCCTGTCCGGTGACCTCGGCGAGGGCCGCGAGGGCCAGGACCGTGGCGGCGAGCAGCGGCAGGTCACGTGCGGCCGCCGCGCGCCGCACCCCTGCCCGTGCCGCGGTCCAGGTCCCGGTCATGGCGGTCATTATCGGCGGGCCGGGGCGCGGGCGGCGTCCCCCTGCGGGGGGAGCGGGGCCTCCGGGAGACCACGCCCGGTCGGGACGCCGCCGCGCCGCCCGGTCCCTAACGTCAACTGGCATGACCGATATGACGATCGAGGCCCGCGGGCTGTGCAAGCGGTACGGGTCCACCGTGGCCGTGGACGAGCTCAGCTTCACCGTCGAGGCGGGGCGGGTGACCGGGTTCGTCGGGCCCAACGGGGCCGGGAAGTCGACGACGCTGCGGATGATGCTCGGGCTCGACCGGCCCGACAGCGGAGCCGCGCTCATCGGCGGGCGGGACTACACGCGGCTCGCCGACCCGCTGTCCACGGTCGGCGCGCTGCTCGACTGCGAGGCGCTGCATCCGGGCCGCCGGGCCCGCGACCATCTGCTGTGGCTCGCCCACTACAACGGGCTGCCGAGCCGCCGCGTCGACCTCGTCCTCGACCAGGTCGGCCTCGCCTCCGCCGCGAAGAAGCGCGCGGGCGGCTTCTCGCTCGGGATGCGCCAGCGGCTCGGCATCGCGGCCGCCCTGCTCGGCGACCCGCCCGTGCTGATCCTCGACGAGCCGGTCAACGGACTCGACCCCGAGGGCATCCAGTGGATCAGGCGCTTCCTTAAGTCCCTTGCCGCGGAAGGGCGTACGGTCCTCGTCTCCTCCCACTTGATGAGCGAACTCCAGGACACCGCGGACCACGTCATCGTGATCGGCAGGGGGCGGCTGCTCGCCGACACCGACGTCGCCGCGCTGCTCGACGAGGCGTCCGGCGAGCGCGTCGCCCTGCGGACCAGCAGGCGCGCCGAGGCCATGGCGGTCCTCGCGGGCGCCGACGCCACCGTCGCCGTGACCGGCCCCGACTCGCTCACCGTCACCGGACTGGCGGCCGAAGAGGTCGTCGCCCGGCTCGGCGCGCACAACATCCCGTTCTCCGAACTGTCCCGGCACCGGGCCACGCTGGAGGAGGCGTACATGGAACTCACTGGCGCGGCAACGGAGTTCACCGCCACCGGACCGAGCGCGCAGGAGGCGTCGTCATGAAGTCGCCGATGGTCCGCGCCGTGCGCGCCGAGTGGACCAAGCTGCGCAGCGTCCGCAGCACTCCCCTCGCCCTGATCGCACTGCTCGCGCTCAGCCTGCTGCTGACCGTCGCGTCGGCGAACGGCAGCCAGTTCAGCTACGGCGGCCCGAAGAAGTACGACGCCTCGTCCTTCGTGCACCGCCCGGCTGCGGGCGACGGCACCTTCACCGTGCGCGTCGCCGCGCAGAAGAACAGCGCCGGCTGGGCGAAGGCGGGGCTGCTCCTGAAGGACGGCACCGCGAGCGGATCCTCGTACGCCGCCTTGATGGTGACGCCGGAGCACGGCGTGCGGATGATGGCCGACGGCACGCACGAACTGACCGGCTCCGAAAGCGCGGACGCCCCGCGCTGGCTGCGGCTCGTACGGGCCGGGGACCGGGTCACGGGCTACGAGTCCGGCGACGGCCGGGCCTGGACCAAGGTCGGCACGCTCACCGTCGCCCACCTGCCCGCCACCGCCGAGGCGGGCCTCTTCGTCACGTCGCCGATGGACGGCAAGGAGGAGCGCAGCGGCCCCGGCGATCTGCGCATGCACCCCGTGGCCACGCTCGGCAGGGCCGTCTTCGACCACGTCGCCTTCCCCGCGCAGGGCAAGGGCGACTGGCGGCAGACGGACATCATGCAGTCCGTGAAGAAGGGGGAGAAGGAGGAGGTGGCCGACCCCGTCGCCGACCCGAAGCCCTTCCGCGAGCACGATGGCACCTTCACGGTCACCGGCAGCGGTGACCTGGGCGGACTCGGCATGGGCGGTGTCGGACAGCTCGGCGGACAGCCCGACCTGGTCAAGATGGCGCTCGACGACGGCATCCAGATCGCGACCATCGCGGTGATCGCCCTCGGCGTCCTGTTCATCACGTCCGAGTACAAGACCGGGACGGTGCGCACCACGTTCACCGCGAGTCCGCGGCGCGGCCGGGTGCTCGCGGCGAAGGCGCTCGTCCTCGGCGCGACGGTCTTCGTCGTGGGCCTGGTCGCGTGCGTGGCGGAGTTCCTCGTCGCCCGCCCCGCGCTGCGCGACAACGGCTTCGCCCCGCCGCTGTTCCCGGAGCTCTCCCTCACTGACCCGGCGACCATGCGGGCGATCGTCGGGAGCGCCGCGTTCCTCGCGCTGGCCGCCGTGCTGAGCCTGGGCGTCGGGGCGCTGCTGCGGCGCGCGGTGCCGGCCGTGGTCCTGATGATCGTGACGTTCGTGGTGCTGCCGATCGTCGCGCAGACCACGTCCATCGGCTTCAGCGACTTCGTCGGCCGGGCCACGCCGACTGCCGGCCTCGCGGTCCAGCAGACCCGACGGCTCCTCGACACCGTGATCACACCGTGGGCGGGCTTCGGGGTGCTGTGCCTGTACGTGGCCGTGGTGCTCGGTGCGGCGCGGTGGCGGCTGACCGGGCGGGACGTATGACGGCGGCGGGCGCGGCGCGCGCCGTGCACGGAGAGTGGACCAAACTCCGTACCGTTCCCGGGCAGTTGTGGACGGTGGTGTCCCTGACCGGGGCGATGGTCGCGTTCACCGCGCTGATCGCGGCGAGCGCCGCGAAGGACCAGTCGGGGGTCCTCGCGCCGACCGCGCTGTCCCTGTCCGGGGTGTACCTGGCGCAGACGGCGGCCGCGCTCGTCGCGGTCGCCGTGGTCTCCAGTGAGTACCCGCGCATGATCCGTACGACCCTCGCGGCGAACCCGCGGCGCACCACGGTGTTCCTGGCGAAGACGGCGGTGACGGCGGCGGCGGTCCTGGCGGCGGCGCTCCCCGCGGTCCTCGGATCACTGATGGCGGGCCGCGCGGTGCTGTCGGGATTCCCCCAATTGCCGCTCTCGTCCAGCGAGTTGTGGCGGGCCGCGCTCGGCACGGTCGTCTATCTGCTGCTGGTCGCGCTGCTGAGCGTGGGAGTGGCGCTGGTGGTGCGGCACGCGGCGGCAGCCGTCGGGGCGGTGATGGCGCTGCTGTACGGGCCCTACCTGGCCACGTTGATCATCACGATGCCGGAGCACGTGCTGCACCGGGTCCAGAAGTTCTCCCCGATGACGGCGGGCCTGGCCGTCCAGACGACGACCGGCCCCGGTACGGCCCCGCTCGCCCCCTGGACCGGCATCACCGTCCTCGCCGCCTACGCGGGCGGGGCGCTGGTGGTGGGGTGGGCGGTGCTGCGGGCGCGGGATGCGTGAGGTGGCGGAAGGGGTGACGTGCTTACGCCGAGTCCGAGATCCCCGTGTATCTGCTGATTGACCGGGACACGTGCGAAGGGTGCGCTGAGCAGCGCGAAGGCCCGGAACCGGGGAATCGGTTCCGGGCCTTCGCGTCGGTGTGTCTTACGCTTCCGGCTCGCCGCCGAAGCGCTCCTTGTAGGACTCCAGGTCCTCGTCCGTGATCTTTGCGAAGAGGACCGGGGGGACGGTGAAGGGGGTGCCGGCCGGGACCGTCGTGAGGGACGTGGCTTCCTCGGGGGTGACCCACGTGGCGTCGTCGCCGGGGAGGGCGAACGCGGCGCGCATCGCGGCGGCCGAGGACGGGATGAAGGGTGCCGAGACCACCGAGTAGAGGTGGATCAGGTTCATCGCCGTGCGGAGGGTCAGCGCGGCGGCGTCCTTGTCGGTCTTGATCTCCAGCCAGGGGGCCTTCTCCTCCAGGTAGGAGTTGCCCGCCGACCACAGGGCGCGCAGCGCCGCCGCGGCCTTGCGGAACTGGAGGGCCTCCATCTGGTTCTCGTACTCGGCGAGGAGCGTGGAGATCTCCTGGCCGAGCTTCGTCTCCGCCTCGCCCGGCTCGCCGCCCGCGGGGACGTCGTCGCCGAAGCGCTTGCGGGAGAAGGACAGCACGCGGTTGACGAAGTTGCCGAGGGTGTCGGCCAGGTCCTTGTTCACCGTCGCCGTGAAGTGCTCCCAGGTGAAGGACGAGTCGTCCGACTCCGGCGCGTTCGCGATGAGGAAGTAGCGCCAGTAGTCGGCCGGGAGGATGTCCAGGGCCTGGTCCGTGAAGACGCCGCGCTTCTGGGAGGTGGAGAACTTTCCGCCGTAGTACGTCAGCCAGTTGAAGGCCTTCAGGTAGTCGACCTTCTTCCACGGCTCGCGGATACCCATCTGCGTCGCCGGGAACATGACGGAGTGGAACGGGACGTTGTCCTTCGCCATGAACTCCGTGTAGCGCACGTCGGTGGCGCCGTCGGGCTCGTACCACCACGACTTCCAGTCGCGGACCTCGCCGTCGGGGGCCTGGTCGGCCCACTCCTTCGTCGACCCGATGTACTCGATCGGGGCGTCGAACCATACGTAGAAGACCTTGCCCTCGGCCGCCAGCTCCGGCCACGTGTCCGCCGGGACCGGGACGCCCCAGTCCAGGTCGCGGGTGATCGAGCGGTCGTTGAGACCCTCGGTCAGCCACTTGCGGGCGATGGAGGACGCGAGCTGCGGCCACTCGTCGGCGACCTCGTCGATCCACGCCTCGACCTCGACCTGCAGCTTCGACTGGAGGAGGAAGAGGTGCTTGGTCTCGCGGACCTCGAGCTCGGTGGAGCCGGAGATCGCGGAGCGCGGGTTGATCAGGTCCGTCGGGTCCAGGACGCGGGTGCAGTTCTCGCACTGGTCGCCGCGGGCCTTGTCGTAGCCGCAGTGCGGGCAGGTGCCCTCGACGTAACGGTCGGGCAGGAAGCGGCCGTCGGCGGGGCTGTAGACCTGGCGGATGGCGCGCTCTTCGATGAACCCGTTCTCGTTCAGCTTGCGGGCGAAGTGCTGCGTGATCTCCGCGTTCTGCTGCGAGGAGCTGCGGCCGAAGTGGTCGAACGCGAGGCCGAACCCGTCGTAGACCGCCTTCTGCGCGTCGTGCGCCTGCGCGCAGAACTCGGCGACCGGGATGCCGCGCTCCTTGGCCGCGAGCTCGGCGGGCGTGCCGTGCTCGTCCGTCGCGCAGATGTACAGCACGTCGTGGCCGCGCTGGCGCAGGTAACGGGAGTACACGTCGGCCGGGAGCATGGACCCCACCATGTTGCCCAGGTGCTTGATCCCGTTGATGTACGGAAGGGCGCTGGTGATGAGGTGTCGAGCCATCGGGGGCTGCTCCCGGGTTGTGACGTGAATGGAATTGACGTGAGTGGAATCTAGAAATCGTAGCCGACATGGGGTGGCCGCCCGCGCGGTGTTTTATTGCGCGGACGGCCGTGGGGTGTCGGGGGCTCTTGCGGGAGAGCGGGGTTACGGGCGCCAGGCCTCCAGGAGGCCCTTGTAGAGCTCCGCGTCCGTGAGTTCCAGCGGGGTCTCGCCCGCGTGGAAGACCGCGGCGTTCTCCGCCTTCAGCTTGCGGAGGTAGTCGAAGTTCTTCGAGTCCGGGTCGCCGAACGTCACGAACTGGAAGAAGAGGGGGTGCTCGGCCGCCTTCGCGAGGGCCTCGTTCGCCGGGCGCTGGACGTCCGGGGGGCCGTCCGTCTGGAAGATCACCAGGGCGGGGGCCTTGGGGTCGTCCGACTTCTCGTGGTGCGCGACGATCTCCTCGATGGCGCGGTGGTAGCTGGTGCGGCCCATGCGGCCCGCCTCCGCGTGCCAGGCGTCGACCTTGCCCTCGTACGCGTCCAGGGTGAGGTCGCCGGCGGCGTCGATGTCCGTCGAGAAGATCACCGTGTGGACGGTGGGGGTTTCGCGGGTGTCGAGGTGGGCGGCCAGCGCGACGGTCTGCTCCGCGAGGGCGGTGGTCGAGCCGTTCTTGTAGTACGGGCGCATGGAGCCGGAGCGGTCCAGGACGAGGTAGACCGTGGCGTGGGTGCCGGTGAGGCCGCGGTTCTTGAGGGCGGTGCCGGCGGCGGTGTGGGCGGTGGCCAGGCCGGGGGCGCGGGTCTTGATCTTGGCCGGGGTGGGGTCGACGTCGTCGGTCTGTTGGGCCTGCGCCGGGGTCTTCACCGGGGTGGGGTCGACGTTGTCGGTCTGTTCGGGCTGCGCCGGGGTGTTCGCCGCGACGGGGTCGACCTTTTCGGGCTCTTGGGGCTGGGCCGGGGTGGCCTCTTCCGCCGCGGCGGGGGCAGGCTCCTCGGTCTTGCCGGCCTGGGCCGGGGTGGGCTCCGCCGCCACGGCGGGGTCGGCCCCCTTGTCCTCTTCGGCCTGCACCGGGGGCTGTGCCCACCCGTCCCGCCGTGCGGGACGCTTGCCCACAGCGGCGGCGGGAGCCGCGTCTTCGGCGTCGGCCTTGGGCTCGGCCTTGGCCTTGCTCTTGGCGGGGGCCGCGGCCTTGGTCTTGGCTTCGGCGGGGGCCGGGGCCGGGGCCTCGGTGTCGGCCTTGGCCTTGCCCTTGGCGGGGGTCGCAGTCTTGGCCTTGGACTTGGCGGGCCTCGCAGCCTTGGCCTTCGACTCGGCGGGGGCCGGGGCTTCGGTGTTGCTCGCGGCGGGGGCCGGGGCCTCGGCGTTGGCCTTGGCCTCGCTTGCGGCGGGGATTGCGTCCTCGGCCTTGATCTCGGCCTTGGCGGGGGCGGCAGCCTTGGTTTCGGCGGGGGCGGGGGGTTCGGTGTCGGCCTTGGTGTCGCTCGCGGCGGGGGTCTGACCCTCGGCGTCGCCCTTGGCCTCGCTCTTGGCGGGCTTCGCAGCCTTGGCCTTCGACTCGGCGGGGGCCGGGGCTTCGGTGGCGGCCTTGGTCTCGCTCGCGGCGGGAGCCTGATCCTCGGCGACGGCCTTGGTCTCGGCCTTGTCCTTGGCGGGGGTTGCAGCCTTGGCGGGGGCCGGGGCTTCGGTGTCGTTCGTGGCGGGGGGTGCGTCCTCGGCCTTGGCCTCGGTCTCGGTCTTGGGCTCCTCCGGCGTCGAGGTCGCAGCCTCTTCCTTGGCCGGAGCCTCTGCCTTGGCCTCCTCGGCCGCAGCCGGAACCGCATCCTCAGACTTGGGCTCGGCCTTCTCCTCGGTCGGAGCCGCTGCCGTGGCCTCGGCAGGCGTCGCAGTTTCCGCCTCGGCCGCATCCTCCGACGGAGCCTCAGCAACCGTCTCGGCCTCCACCGGAGCCTCAGCAGCAGCCTCCGTCTCCGCCGGTGCCGCAGCCGCCGGCTCGGCCGGAGCCGCGGCCTTCTCCTCGGCCGAAGCCGCAGCCGCCGGCTCCGCGGGCTCCGCCCCGGCGTCCGCGTCCCGCTCCGTCGAAGGCTCTCGCGTCAAGCGTTCGCCGCCCACCGGGCTCGACGGCTTCGGGACCGAGATGTTGTCGAAGGCCGCCGAGACCAGGTCGTCGGCTTCGCCCTTGGAAGGGGCGGGGACCGTTGGTGCCTGGTCGGAAGCGGCAGCGGCAGGCGCTGGGTCCGCGGCGGCAGCGGTCTCGTCTTTTTTGCGCGATCGCCCGAATGCGTTCCGCAGCAGATCCAGAATGCCCATGTGCGCAACCTTCCGCATGAGTTGTCCCCGACGTCCCTGCTCCCTGGAACCCCTGGCCAGGGCGGACACGTAAGGTTAGCCGCCACAGGCTGTGATCTTGGGCAGGGTCGGGTCGTTCGACCGAGCGGACAACTGCCGCCCTTTCTGTATGGATTCAGTCGATCACGCCCGACTCCGTGAGACGTGTCCGATACGCCGGTGACTGGTGTGCCGACTCCCAATAGGCCTCCCGCAGGGCCGGCAGCACCGCGTCCAGGACGGGTGCGGAGCGGGCCGCGAGGAGGAGGCGTACGGCGACCGGGTCGCCCTCAAGGGGGCGGATCGCCATGTCGGGGCGGGCCAGGGACGTCGGCTGGCAGAGCGTCACCACCTCGCCGGTCGCGACGAGGTTGGACGCGGTCAGGTAATCACCGTGCAGCACACGGGGGTTGACGCCCGCCGAGCGGAACGCCCGGAGCAGGCCGTCCCATTCGCCGTCCACCGTCGGGTCGATCATCCACCGGTCCTCCGCCAGGTCCGTCAGGCGCACGACCGGGCTGCCCGCCGCCGGGTGGTCCGCCGGCAGGGAGACGTACTGGGGTTCGCGGGCCAGGAGGACCTTGCAGGTCAGGGACTCCGGTATGTGCAGCGGGCTGCCCTCCACCTCGTGGACGAACGCCACGTCGAGGCCGCCCTCGGCCACCAGGCGGAGCAGCGCGTGCGCCGAGACGTCCATGCGCAGCGACGGCTCGTGCGGCGAACTCGCGCGCAGGCGGCGCAGCCAGCCCGGTATCGCGCGGCTGGCCGTGGAGCCGATGCGCAGGAGGCCACCGGCCGAGTCCTGTGCCATCGCGCGCGTCTCGTCGACCAGTGCGCGCAGGTCGTCCACCAGCGGGCGGGCCCGCGTGAGCAGGGTGCGGCCGAGCGGCGTCGCGCGGCAGCCGGTGCGTTCGCGGGTGAACAGGCGGCCGCCGAGGTGGTCCTCGATGCGGCGCAGCTGGGTGCTGAGGGCGGGCTGGGTCATGCCCAGGTGGCGGGCCGCCTTGTGCAGGCTGCCGGTGTCCTCGATCGCGCACAGGACGCGCAGGTGCCGCACTTCCAGCTCCATGGGCGTCGAGCGTAGGCCGGTCCCGTACGTCGCACCAGAGTCACCGGCGTCAACTGTGTGGGGATAACGCGGAGTTATCGCGCAGTGGCATCTATCCCGTGCGTCCCGTCCGCCCCAGACTCTCACGCATGAACATGACACCCCCCACATCTGTTCGTCTGCTCGCCTGCGCCCTCGGCGCCGGGCTCACCGTCGCCGCCCTCGCCGCGGCCCCCGCGTCCGCCTCCTCCGTCTCCTCCTCCGGGGCCACCGAGCGAGTCGCGCGCTACGCCGGCTCCGCCGAGGAGGCCGCCGCCAACAAGGCCTTCTTCCAGGCCGTCCTGAAGTCCGTCGCCGAGAAGCGGGCCGCCAACCCCGGCGCCGAGTCCGTCACCATCTCGTACGACGCCTCACAAGCGCCCACCTTCCAGCAGCAGATAGCCAGCAGCGCGTCGATCTGGAACTCGTCGGTGTCGAACGTGAAGCTCCAGGCCTCGTCCGGCGGCGGCGACTTCTCGTACCGCGAGGGGAACGACTCGCGTGGTTCGTACGCGTCGACGGACGGGCACGGCAGCGGCTACGTCTTCCTGGACTACGCGCAGAACCAGGAGTACGACTCCACGCGCGTGACCACCCACGAGACGGGCCACGTGCTCGGTCTCCCCGACCACTACGAGGGGCCGTGCAGCGAGCTGATGTCGGGCGGCGGTCCCGGCCCCTCGTGCACCAACGCGAACCCGGACGCGAACGAGAAGGCCCAGGTGGAATCCCTGTGGGCCAACGGGTTCGCCAAGGCCCTGCACAAGGCCGAGGCCGCGCTGCGCTAGGGCCTGATCCGAACGACAGGCCCCAGGGCCCCAGCCGGCCCGACGGACGAGGCGCGCGGCCCGGCCCCCACCTGCGATCTGACCGCAGCGGGCCGCCGTCTCTCTTCCCGCACCGGGCCGCCGCCCGTCTCTCCACGGGCGGCGGCCCGGTGCGCTCAGCCGTGCAGCGTCAGGTCCACCAGGAGCGCCCGGTGGTCCGTGTCCGCGAGGTCGATGAAGCGGGCCTTGTCCGCCGAGAAGTCGTCGGTCACCAGGACGTGGTCGATCTGCGTGCCCAGCGGGCCCGGCGCCGTCGACGGCCAGCTCGGGGTGCGGGCGTGGCCGGTGAGGCGGGCCGCGTCGTGCAGCGGCCCCGCGTCGAGGATCCGGCGGAACGCCGCGTGGTCCTGCGTCGCGTTGAAGTCCCCCGCCATGATCCCGGGCCCTTCGGCGGCCCGCGCCGCGTCCGCGAGGCGGCCCAGCTCCGTCTTCCACAGGCCCACCTGGTCGGGCAACGGCGGCATGGGGTGCACGAGTTGGAGGCGCACCGCGTGACCCCGTACGTCGGCGGTGGCGGCCGGCATGCCCATCGTTCCGGGCACCGTCGGCGCCGCCTTCAGCGGGAACCGGCTCAGGATCAGCGAACCCTCCGAACCGTCCGCCGCCACGGCCTGCCGGTGCGGGTAGCGGGCGCGCAGCGACTCCCGGTCCAGCGCGTCCCGGCAGGGTTGCCCGCACTCCTCGACGAAGACGATGTCGGGCCGGTGCCGGGCGACCGTGTCGATCAGCGCGTTGGTGCCGCGGCTGAACTGCACGTTGGACGCCAGCACCCGGACGCCGGAGACGGGGGCGCCGTCCGGCTCGCCGCCGTCCTTCCCGTACGGCTCCATGTACCAGGCGAGCGCGCCGAGTACGGCGACGCCCCAGACCATCCCCGTACGCCAGCGCGACAGCAGCGCGAGGAGCAGGGCGGCGGCCGTGGGCGCGAGCAGCCAGGGGAGGAACGCGAGGAGCTGCGGTACGGGGGTCAGCGCGTCGCGGTCCGCGGCCCGGCAGCCGACCACCACGCTCACCCCCGCGAGCAGCAGCGCCGCCGCCCACGCCCCCGTCCTGTTCACACGGCGGCGCCCGGAGCCCCGCGGCTCGTACCGCGGGGCGCCGGGCGCTTCGTCCGTGATGTGCTGCTGTCGCTGGTCCAAGACCCGGCCCCCGTCTCCGTACCGGTCCGTTCGGAGCTCTCCAGGCTAGCCGGGGTGCCCCCCTGTCAGGCCGGTTTGGGGGCCCGGGGGTTGGGGGCGCGGCCGTGGTCCGTGGCGAGGGCCCAGATCACGAAGACGCCGATGCCGATGGAGATGAGCGACCACACGGGCGCGTACGGCAGGAACAGGAAGTACTCGACGACGTAGAGCGCGCCGAAGCCGATGCCCGCGCCGCGCGCCCAGTCCTTGTCCTTGAGCACGCCCCAGCCGGTGACCGCGACGAGCGCGCCGATCACCAGGTGGATCCAGCCCCACGTGGTGAGGTCGAAGGCGTAGACGTAGTCGCCGATCCGGCTGTAGACGTCGTCCTTGGCGATGGCCGCGATTCCGTTGAGGACGCCGAGGCAGCCGCTGACCAGCATCAGGACGCCGGCGAACAGGGTGCCGCCGGCCGCCCAGTCGGTGCGCGGGGCCTCGCCGCGCGTGGGGTCAGGGTCGGGCGTGCGGTGGTCCTTGGACCAGGCGGTCGTCGACCCGGTTTCCGGTGGTGTTTGCGTCATACGGGCGCCTCCTCGTGTCACCGGAATGCTCGCGCCGGAGCAGGCCGGCGGCATTCCGTGCGCGGCTGAACGGGTGTCGGCCGAGCCACACCGCGAGCGCCACCACCACGCCCACCGCGACGATCACCCACGACGCGGTCCGCAGCGGCGAGGTCAGGGCGTCGTAGACCGAGCCGGTCGCCGCCTTGTTCGCCGCGTCGGAGATGTCCGAGAGCGTCAGCGCGCGGGCGAGCGGCAGCGCGATGAGCAGCGCGGCCGCGCCCAGGGCGGCGCCGAGGGCGGTCAGGGCGAGCGCGGGACGGCGCCGCCGGGCGAGCGCGAGGCCCACGACGGCGCACACGACGGCGGCCAACGGCAGCCAGAGACCCGCGAGTTGGAAGGCGTGGAAGCCCTTCCGCAGCCCGGCCAGGTCGCCGGCGGACAGCAGCGTGACCTCGGTATGGGCGACCGGGATCCGCTCGGCGAACGGCACTCCGTTCTCCTCCAGCTGCTGCTTGACCTGCCGGGTGACGGGCGCCAGGTCGAGCGTGACGGGCCCGGTGGTGCCCTCGTCGAGGGCCTGCTGCACGGCGTCGTGGGCGGCGCGGTTCGCGGTGTTCCAGGCGTCGCGGAAGGCGTCGGTGTCGGTGAACGAGACGACCGCGTCGTGCAGATAGTCCTCGACGACCGAGCCGAGCGCGCCGACGTCGAGGTTCTTCATGACCTCGGTCGTCACCGCGTCGGCCACCGCGTTCCGCACGTCCGGGTCGCCGGCCAGCGGCGCCATCGCGGAGACGTACCGGTCGCTGTCCCCGATCTCGTACTTCGCCCAGGTGGAGAGCGTGCCGAGCGGGACGAGGAGGCAGGCGAGGACGAGCAGAACGGCGGAGGCGGTTCTTCGGATCACCGTTCCAGGCAAGGCCCCGGCCGCGCCGTGCGCGACCGGGGTGCCTGCATACGGACTACTGCCCAGGGCCTACTTGCGGTTGTAGAGCCGCATCGTGATCGGCCCGAACACGGCGATCAGCAGCGCCGCCCAGCCCAGCGACCACAGCACCTCGGCCGTCGGCCAGTCGCCGTCCATCAGGCCGCGCACGGCGGACGCGACGTGCGTGACGGGGTTGTTGTTGACGAAGGCCTGGAGCCAGCCCGGCATCGTCTCGGGCTTCACGAAGATGTCGCTGAGGAACGTCAGCGGGAAGATCACCATCATGCTGACGCCCATCACCGACTTCTCGGTGCGCAGCAGCAGCCCGAACATCGTCCAGATCCACGAGAACGCGAAGGAGAAGACCAGCAGGACCGCGATGGCCGCGACGACGCCGAGGACCCCGCCGTCCGGCCGGAAGCCCATGATCAGGCCGACCGCGAGCATCACGACGGACGCGATCGTGTAGCGCAGGGCGTCGCCGAGGAGGTACCCGACCATCACGGAGGGGCGCCAGATCGGCAGCGTACGGAAGCGGTCGAAGACGCCCTTCTCGATGTCGGTGTTGACCGAGACGCCCGTGTACATCGTGATCATCACGACCGACATCACGAGGATGCCGGGCAGCAGATATTGGATGTACTCGCTCGGGGAGCCGGCCAGGGCGCCGCCGAACAGGTACGTGTACATCAGCACCATCATCACGGGGAACGCCGTGACGTCGAAGAGCTGCTCCGGCACGTGCTTGATCTTGAGGATCGCGCGCCAGCCGAAGGTGAGCGACGCGGACAGGGCGCTGGGCCGGGGCGGGCGCTCCTTGGCGATGAGCAGCTCGGCGAGGGACTCGGCGCTGACCGGGGCGAGTTCCTGCGCTTCGGTACTGGGGGTGGTGGCGGTGGTCATGCCGTCGCCTCCTCGGACTTCTGGTCCTGTCCGGACGTCTGGTCCCGTACGGGGTTCTGGTCCTGTACGGGCTGGTCGGTGAGGGCCAGGAACACCTCGTCGAGGCTGGGCTGGCCGAGGGCGAAGGTGTCCACGGTGATGCGGGCGGCGGCCAGTTCGGCGAGCGCGCGGGAGGCCTGCTCGGCCGCGCCCCGGCCGTTGTCGGCGCCCCCGACGCGGGCGGTGAGCGCCACCGGGTCGGGCTCCAGGACCACCTGGGCGTCGAGCACGGAGGTCAACAGCCGCTCTGCGTCCGGGCGTTGGTCCGCGTCGCGCAGGCGTACGTGGACGGATCCGGAGCCGACCGACGACTTCAGCTCGCCCTTGGTGCCCTCGGCGATCACGCGGCCCTTGTCGATGACGGCGATCCGTGCCGCCAGCTGGTCGGCCTCGTCGAGGTACTGGGTGGTCAGCAGGACCGTCGTGCCCTGCGCGACGACCGCGCGGACGATCTCCCACACCTGGTTGCGGCTGCGCGGGTCGAGCCCCGTGGTCGGCTCGTCAAGGAACAGCAGGTCGGGGGTGTTGAGGATGGACGCGGCGATGTCGATACGGCGCCGCATGCCGCCCGAGTAGTTCTTCACCTGGCGTCCGGAGGCCTCCAACAGGCCGAAGGCGTCCAGGAGTTGCTCGGCGCGCGCGGCCGCCGGCTTCTTGCCGTGGCCGGTCAGGCGGGCCAGCAGCACGAGGTTCTCGTGGCCCGTCAGGTCCTCGTCGACCGACGCGTACTGGCCGGTGAGGCTGACGCGGGAGCGCACCGCGTCGGCCTCGCGCACCACGTCGTGGCCGAAGACATGGGCCTCGCCCGCGTCGGGCCGCAGCAGCGTGGCGAGCATCTTCACGGCGGTGGTCTTGCCCGCGCCGTTCGGCCCGAGCACGCCGTAGACCGTGCCGGCCGGGACGGTCAGGTCGATGCCGTCGACGGCGCGGTTGTCGCCGAAGGTCTTGACGAGGCCCGCGGTCTCGATGGCCAGGCCGGTCGTGGTGGCGGTGGTGCTCATGTCGGGTGCCCCTCTCGGTCACGTCACAGAGGAAGACCGGGGCTGCGACGGGAACTCATCGGCCGCCCGCCCGGCGCCACCGGGGCTCCGGTGGAGCACTGGGCCGAACGGGTGTTTCCTGGACGTGGGGGCGTGGAGATCTTGGGGGCCCGGGGGGCCACTCTGGGAGGCCGATCATGCGCCGAACCACTCCGGCCCTGGCTGCCGCCGGGCTTCTGGCGGGCGGACTGCTCGCCGTGACCGCCGCGGCACCGGCCAGTGCGAACAGCGGGGACGTCGTCTGGGGGACGGTCGTCTCGCAGTCCGATCTCAACCTGCGCTCGGGGCCGAGCACCTCGGCATCCGTCGTGTACCGGCTCGCGCCGGGCAGCCAGGACCGTATCGAGTGCGCCACCGACGGCTCGTCCGTGCACGGCACGTCGACCTGGTACTGGTTCACCGGCGCCCGCGGCTGGGCCAGCGCCGCGTACGTGGACACGGGTGGCCGTGGCGTGCCGAGCTGTACGTCCGGGGCGCCGTCCGACGGGCCGCGGCACGATCACGATCATGACCACGGCCCGAGCGGCTGGTACTACCGGGAGACGGAGACCCGGGAGTTCGGCGTCTGGTACTAGAACGTACGTTCTATGTGGCCGTACGGGCGGCGGCTATACGGGCGCGTACTCGCTCGCCGAGTAGTACCGGTAGTACGTGCCCACGAACGTGGACGCCCCGACGACCAGGCCGAGCATGATCGACCACAGGATCGCGGGATCCGAGAGGCTGTGCAGGAAACCGACCGCGATGCCGGCGAAGGCGCCCCAGGCCGAGGCCCGCGCGAGGAAGTGCCGGCCCGCCTGCTGCTTCGACCAGTGGTGGATGCCGAAGCAGAGCGCCGCCACGATGATGCCCGTGACGAAGCCGAGCGCGATGTTGCCTCCGGTGACCTCGCCGCCGTAGCGGTCGATGCTCGCCGCCCAGAAGCCGTACGCGATGCCGGTCACGACGGGAACGACGACGGCCGCGCTCGTCGGGGAGAGCGCCACACCACCGGTGCCGTGTGCGGTGCTGCCGCGTCCTCTGGTGCCACGTCCGGGTGCGGGTGCCGCATGCTGAGCCATGACGGGCTCCTTTCTGCCAGGCCCCCTCGGATGCCCCGAGTTCCGCTTACTCGCCTTCCATTGACCTCTCGTGGCACGCCCTTCGCAACATGCGCGCGGTGGCGCTCCGTGTTTCGCTGAGCCCATGAACATCCTGCTCCTGGGCGCCACCGGCATGGTCGGCAGCCGTATCGCCGCAGAGGCCCTGGGCCGCGGCCACAGCGTGACCGCCGTCAGCCGCTCGGGCGACGTGCCCGTCGCCGGTGTCACGGCTGTAGCGGCGGACGTCTCCGACGTGCAGCGGCTGTCGGAACTCGCGGGCGGGCACGACGCCGTGGCCTCCGCCCTCGCGCCGCCCCGCGACGGCTCCGATCCGCAGAAGCCGTTCCTCGCGCTCAACCAGTCCGTGGTCGCCGGGGTGCGCGGGTCCGGGGTCGCGCGGCTCGTGGTGGTCGGCGGGGCGGGCAGCCTGGAGGTCGCGCCGGGCGAGGCGCTGGCGGACCAGCCGGACTTCCCCGACGCGTACCGCGGTGAGGCGCTCGCGCACCGGGACGTGCTCGCGTATCTGCGTACGGTCGACGACCTGGACTGGACGTACATCTCGCCGGCCGCGGAGATCGGCCCGGGGGAGCGCACCGAGGAGTTCCGGATCGGCGGCGACCGGCTGATGACGGACGCGCACGGCGAGAGCCGGATCAGCGCCGAGGACTACGCGCTGGCCTTCGTCGACGAGATCGAGCGCGACGCGCACTCCAGGAAGCGCATGTCGGTCGCGTACTGAGCCACGGCCCCCTGAACGGCCGAGTCGTCCGCAGTCTTCTTCGGCCGGTACTCGTACAGCTCGGCGTCCGCCTCGTTCTGGTACGGCGCGCGCTCCGCGGTCCTGCGGATCACGGTGATCGCTGCGTCGTCGCTCGGCGGGCCGTACCGGTGCTCGCGCAGGTCGTCCGACAGGCGGCGCAGCAGCGCCTCGGGCGGCTCCTGCGCGCCGCGCGGGGACAGCAGGCGCGGCAGCCGTTCGCGTACGGGGTAGAAGGTGCCGTCCTCGTCGCGGCACTCGGTCACGCCGTCGGTGAAGAGGATCAGCGTGTCCCCGACCTCGAAGGGCAGCCGGGCCACGCCGGGCCCCGCGGCGCTCAGCGTCCCCATGCCGAGGGGGAGTCCGGCCGGGAGGTCGGGGGTGTGCACGCGGCCGTCCGCGGTGACGACCAGCGGCGGCTCGTGCCCGAAGTTGACGACGTCGACGACATCGGGGGCCGTCGGTGGGAAGTGCAGCAGAAGGCCGGTGGAGAACGCGTCCGTGAGGCCCTCGTCGTTGGTGATCCGGGTCCAGGCGCTGTAGCGCTGCATGGCGATCTCCAGGCGCCGGGCCACCTCCTCGATCCGCTCCTCGTGGTACGCCGCCTCCCGGAACGCGCCGAGCAGCCACGCCGACGCGGACACCGCGGGCAGGCCCTTGCCGCTGACGTCGCCGAGGACGGCGCGCACTCCGTGCGGCGAGGGCTGGAAGTCGTACCAGTCGCCGCCGACGCGGGCCGCGCGGGCGGCGGGCTGGTAGAAGTCGGCGATGCGCAGGTCCTCGAAGCGCTCGGGCAGCCCGCGCATCACCGCGCGCTGCGTGGCCTCTGCGATGTCCGTGAGGGCCTGGAGGCGGGCCCGCTGCTCCTCCCTGCGGCGCGCGATCAGCACGCCGAGCAGGCCGCCGGTGCCGATCATCAGCGGGCCGAGCACGGCCCAGCCGCCGCTCGGCACCGGCTCGACCGCCTGTAGTGCGATGTAGACGCAGATCAGCAGCCCGGTGACGACGGCCGTGACGGACACGGGCGCGAGCAGCGCCACCATGACCGGCACGAGGCCGAGCAGGGCGCGCGCCCGGAAGTCGGCGGGCGTCGCCACGTCGAGGGTCGTGATGATGAGCGTCATCACCGCGACGAGCAGTACGACGGCACGCCAGCCGCCCGTGGGGCGGGAGTCGGAAGGGGCCGCGCCACGGATCGAGGAGTAGAAGCCGCTCGAGCCACGAGATGTCATCACATAAGAGAATGCGGGGCATTCGTCGCGAGGAGTAGGGACCAAGGTCCGTACGCCGGTGAGATCCGGGTCTCAGTGCACCGGGACGCTGACGAAGCGTGAGGTCACGTGCAGGTCCGCCGCGATCAGCGCCGCGGTGTCCCGCAGCGCCTCCGTCCACGCGTCGTCGTCCCAGCGGCCCTGGTGTGCGGTGACGTCGAGCGCGGACACGACCCGGCCCGCCCGGTCCCGCACCGGCACGGCGACGGACCGCAGCCCTGCCTCGGGCCCGTCGGCCACGGCCGACTCCCCGCCGCCCTGCAGCAGCCGCCCGGCGGCCGTGTCCTTCGCGGGCAGCCGGGAGCCGACGCCGATGTCCACGCTCATGACCCGGCGCGGCGTCACCCGCGCGGTGCACCGCACCCGGTCGCCGTCCGCCACGGAAAGCCCGACGGACTCGCCGAGCCGCTTCGACAGGGCCGCGAGGTGCGGGGCGGCGATGCGGGGGAGCGTGGTGCGGGAGAGCGGGGCGCAGCCGAGGGTGAGGACGCGGGGGGTGAGGCGGTAGGCGCGGTCCTCGTGGGTCACGTAGCCGAGGTGCTCGTAGGTGATGAGGGCGCGGCGGGCGGTTGCACGGGCGAGCCCCGTGGCCTCGGCGATCTCGGTGAGCGTGAGGGTGGGGTGGGCGCCGTCGAAGGCGGTGAGGACGCGGAGGCCTCTGGCGAGCGACTGGATTGTTGCGGGAGCTTCATCCTCGGTCGCGGGGCTCTGCCCCGGACCCCGCTGGCTCTCGTCCAAGAGCGGGGCTTGATATTGATGCGCCAGCGCCGCTTCCATCTCTCGTACCGACTTCTCCAAGGCGCCCCGCACCGCCCCCGGAAGCTCCCCCGCCGTATGCCGGCTCGTATGGCTGACCACGCTCACCGCACACACCACATCCCCGTCCGGGCCCCTCACCGGCACCGCCACCGCGACCAGACCCCGCTCCACCAACTGGTCGTCGACCGCGAGGGACAGGCCGTCCCGGAACACCAGACCCGGCGCACACCCACCCCCCGGCAGCGCGTCGCCCACCCGGAAGCTGATGGACAGGGCGCGCCTGCGCAGCACCTGGTGGACGAAGCGGATGCCGTCGCCGTCGGGGACCGCGAGGGAGACGGATTCGTCGAGCTCGTCGGCCAGTTCGTCGGCGAGCGGGCCGAGGACTCCCGGCACCCGCAGCGCGTCCAGGCAGGCGTTGGCGACGGCCATCAGGGGCGGGGCGAGCGAGGCGTCACGCCCGTCGAGGCGTACGAAGCCCAGGTGGGCGAGGGTCGCGCAGATCCGGTCGACTGTGGAGCGGGCCAGGCCCGTGGCCCGCGCGAGGTCGGCGAGGGCGAGCGTGCCGTCCCCACCTTCGGCGTCCGTGAGGCTCCGCAGCACGTCGAGGCCGCGCATCAGCGGGGCGACGGCCTCGGCGGGCGGCTGCGGGGTCACGGGCGGGGACGGCACGGTCGGCACTTCGAGCACGGGGCCACGGTAAGCGACCACGGAGACCGTGTGGACGACACGGCGTCGACTATCGGCCGAGCAGTTCGATGATCCGGTCGAGGGTGGCGGGGGCAAGATGCCGGCGCAGCGCCTCGACCACATCGTCCGGGGTCCCCCGGCTGTCGATCTTGATTACGCCGTAATCGCGGCCGCGCTTCTCCTTGCGGGCGGCCGGGACGGTCGCGGCGGCATCCGGCTCGCCGGGGAGTACCTGTTCGTCCTTCGGGAGGCGGGCGATGCGGCGGGCGTCCTCGATGGAGACACGGCCGTCGGCGAGCGCCTCCTGGATGTCCTCGCGCAGCTTCATCAGCGACAGGCGCTGGGAGATGAAGCCCTGCGTCTTGCCGATCCGGGCGGCGACCTGGCGCTGCGAGTAGCCGTAGGAGGTGATCAGGCCCTGGATGGCCTGGGCCTGCTCCAGTTCCGTGAGGTCGTCGCGCTGCACGTTCTCGATCAGCGCGTCCTCGTCGGAACGCGTCGCATCGTCCCTGACAAGGACCGGAACCTCGTCCAGGCCCGCCATCCGGGCCGCCGCGAGCCGCCGGTGGCCGTGCAGGACGACGTACGGGGCGTCGCCCACGGCCTCCTTGTGGTGCGGGCGCGCGGCGAGGAAGACGGCGGCGGAGACGACGCCGAGGGCCTGGAGGACGCCGCGTTCGCGGACCGTCTCGGCGAGCCCGTCGAGGTCGCGCAGCTCGTGCCGCGGGTTGTCCGGGTTCTCGGTGAGATCGCCGATCGGGACGGTGAGCGGCTTGGTGTCGGGGCGTCTGCGCTGGGCCGGCGCCGCGGCCTGCTCCTCGGTGGCCGCCTTCTCGGAGGACAGGAGCGAGGACAGGTCGGTACGGCGCCCCATCAGATGTTCACCTTCTTCTTCGTGGCCTTGGCGGTCTTGGCGGCTGCGGCGGTCTTGGCCGTCTTGGTGGCTGCCGTGGTGCTCTTCGCGGCCGGCTTCGTACGGGAGGACTTCTTGCTGCGGGCCGGCGCCGGGATCGCCGCGAGGCCCACCTCCAGGGCGAGCCGGAAGAAGTCCTCGCGGGCCTGCAACGCGACCCGGTTGGCGCCGTACTGCGTGACGACGAGGCCGTCCGCGCTGGCCCGCGTGTGCAGCTTGTAGTGGCGCACGACGGTGCGCGCGAGCGGCCAGTCCTGCGCCTCGACGAACGCGCGGGTCTGCGCCAGATCGGCCTTGCCGTCGCGCGGGTCCCAGTTGTTGATGACCACACGGAAGGGCAGGCCACGGGGCTTCACGACCCGCTCCACCGTGCGCTGCGTGGGCTGGAAGCCGAGCGGCTCCGGCTCGATGGGGACGATGACGTCGGTGGCGTTGGAGAGCACCGCGCGCAGGGCGTCCGCGGCCGCGCCCTTGCCGAGGGGGTCGGCGCCGTCGTCGTCGGCGAGGTCCAGCCAGCCCGGGGTGTCGACGAAGACGTGCTGGGCGGACGGGATGCGGGAGAGCGCCGCGAGCCCCGAGAGGTCGTCGTGGGCCTGCACGAAGTCGAAGGGGAGGCCCTCGCCGACCCGCTCCGACCACCACACGGCCGAGCCCTGCGGGTCGATGGAGACGGCGACGACGGGCGGGCGTTCGGCGTCGGGGGCGCCCGCGCCGAGCACGTCGGCGGTGACGGCCGCGAGGTTCACGGCGAGCGTGGACTTGCCCACGCCGCCCTTCTGATTGAGGATCACGTGTACGTTTGCCACGAAAGCTCCCTAACTCCCTGAACCGGAAAATCCGGTGCATTTGGGTGTTTGTTCGTGGTCACTCTGGCAGCGTGGGCGCCGCGGGGCGGGGTGTACACGCCGGGGAGCGCAGGCCGCGCAGCAGCAGGGGCGTCGCGAGCAGCAGCACTCCGGCGAGCGCGAGCGCCCCGCGCGTCCCGATCAGCGCCGCGAGGACGCCCCACACCAGCGTGAGCGCGGCGGTGACGGCCCGTTGGGTGACGGTCCAGGCGGACAGCACCCGCGCCACCCGGTCGTCGTCCGTCAGCCGCAGCCGCTCGGCCGCCATGACGGGGCTGAAGACGGCGGAGCACGTGATGAGTCCGAACTCCACGACGACCACCACGAGCATCCCCGCGACCCCGGGCCCCACGAACGCGAGCCCGATCGGCCAGCACGCCCGGACCGCGCCGCTCACCAGGAGCACCCGCCGCTCCCCGTACCGCCGCACCAGCGGCCCGGTGAGCCGGGAGCCGGCGAGCCCGCCCAGGCACGGGATCCCGAAGACCAGGCCGTACTGCCAGGGGGCGAGCCCCAGGTCGTCGAGGAGCAGCACCGCCATGAGCGGGGCGCCCACCATGATCAGGGCGTTCACCAGGCTGTTGTTGAGGAACAGGGCGCGCAGCCGGGGCTGCCGCCACAGATGGCGCCAGCCCTCCGCGATGTCTGCGGCGCTGAACCGGCCGCCGTTCGCGCTGCGCGCGGGCTTCGGCTCGGGTGCGCGGATGGCGCGGACGCCCACCGCCGACAGGACGTAGCTCACCGCGTCCAGGAGGACCGTCGTCAGCGGCCCGAAGGTGCCGATGAGCGCGCCGCCGAGCGGCGGGCCGACGGCCGTGGCGGTCCACTGCGTCGACTCGAACCGGGCGTTGGCCGCCAGCAGGCCCGCGTCCGGGACGAGCGCCTTGAGGTGGGCGCCGCTCGCCGCCCGGAACACGATGTCGGCGGCGGCCACGACCACGGAGACCAGGACGAGTTGGGTGAAGGTGAGCGCGTCGAGGGCGTACGCGAGGGGCAGCGTGAGCAGGGCCGCGCAGCGCACCAGGTCCGCGAGGACCATGACCGGCCGCTTGCGCCGGAACTCGATCCACGGCCCGAGCGGCACCGCCAGCAGCGCGCCGACCGCGAGCCCGGCGGCCGACAGGAACGACACCTGCGCGGCGCCGCTGTGCAGCACCAGGACGGCGATCAGCTGGAACGCGTCGAGCGCGAGCGACGAACCGGCGGTGCTCACCGCGAAGGCGGCCCACAGCCACCCGAAATCCCGCCCGAGCCGCATGGCGTGCCCTCCCGCTTGTGCCGCTGACCGGGAGATACAAGCCCCAAGCGACGCGCCGCGGCAAACAACCGACACCCCTATCCGTACAACCAATGGTTGTATGGGGAGCGTGGACCAGGAAACCGTACGCACCTTCGTCGCCGTCGCCGACGAGGGGCAGATCCAGATCGCCGCCGCCGAGCTCGGCATCACCCAGCAGGCCGCCTCCAAGCGCGTCGCCGCACTGGAGCGCGAGCTTGGCGTGCGCCTCTTCACGCGCGCCCCGCGCGGGGCGCGGCTCACCCTCGACGGCGAGACCTTCCTGCCGCACGCGCGGGAGCTGCTCGCGGTCGCCGAGCGGGCCGCCGACTCCGTGCGCGGCGGCGGGCGACCGCTGCGCGTGGACGTGCTCGGCGCCAACGTGATCACCAACGGGGTCGTGCAGGACTTCCACCAGGCCCACCCGCACCTCCCGCTCGACGTCGTCGCCCTCGGCCACGGCGGGCGGGCCGCGCTCGCGTCCGTACGGGAAGGGCGCATCGACGCCGCGTTCTGGACGCGCGCCGTGCCCGAGGACCGGCTGCCGCGCGAGGTGCGCAGCGCCCGCGTCATCGACGAGCCGGCCATCCTCGTCACCGGCGCGGCACACCCCCTGGCGGACCGCCCCGAGGTCACACCCGCCGAACTGGCAGGCCACCGGATCTGGATGCCCGGCATGGTCAAGGGCAGCGAATGGGCCGCGTATTACGAGGAGTTGGAGCGCGCCTTCGGCCTCACCATCGACGTCGGCGGCACCACCTTCGGCGGCGGCCACCTGCTGCGGACGGTCGCGGCGGCGGACGACGTGGCCACCATCATGGGCACCCGCACCCCCCTGACCCGCCCCGCCGACATCGAGCTCCGCTTCATCCCCGTACGCCGTCCGACGCCGCTCTACCCGCTGTCGCTGCTGTGGCGGGACGACAACCGGCACCCCGGTCTCGCGGCGCTCCGGGCGTATCTGACGGACCGGTACGAGCGGCAGGAGGACGGCTCGGGCGACTTCTGGACGCCAAACTGGGCGCGGTAGCACCGCCGTAGCCCACACGGCTGGCCACCACATGCGTGAGGCGGCGGGGGCCCGCAGGCTCGGATCATGCGCATCCGTACACCGCTCGTCGCCGCCACCGTCGCCAGCCTGCTGCTCCTGACCGCTTGCGGGGACGACAGCAAGCCGGACCCCATGCGGAAGGACCAGTGGGCCCTCGACGCGATGAAACTGCCGGCCGCCTGGGACACGTCGAAGGGCGACGACACGACCATCGCCGTCGTCGACTCCGGCGTCGCCACCGACCACCCCGACCTCAAGGGCCGGCTCGTCGACGGACACGACTTCGTCGACGGGGACGACGACCCCAAGGACCTCAACGGCCACGGCACCCACGTCTCCGGCATCGCCGCCGCCCACACCGACAACGGCGTCGGCGTCGCGGGCGGCGCGCCCGGCGCCAAGATCATGCCGGTGCGGGTGCTCGGCGCGAACGGCTCCGGGTCCAACGGCAACATCACCAGGGGCATCGTCTGGGCCGCCGACCACGGCGCCGACGTCATCAACCTCTCGCTCGGCGAGGGCGTCCTGATGACGAAGCTGCTCCAGGGCGGCATCCTCAACCAGGCCATCCAGCACGCCCACGACAAGGGCGCGGTGGTCGTCGCGGCGGCGGGCAACGACGGCGCGGACACCCAGCCGTACAAGGTGCAGACGCCGGTTCTGGTCGTCGGCGCCAGCACCGAGAAGGGCACGGCGGCCGACTTCTCCAACTTCGGTGCTGAGCAGGCCGTTTCGGCCCCCGGCGAGGACATCCTCTCCACGCTGCCGACGTACACGACGAAGGAGACCCTGAAGGACACGTCCGGCTACGGGAAGCTCTCCGGCACGTCGATGGCGGCGCCCTACGTCTCCGCGCTCGCGGCGCTCTTGCACCACCAGGGCCTCGACCCCGACGAGATCATCTCCACGATCCGGGAGACGGCCACCAACCCGAAGAAGAACGCCAAGCTCGGCCTCGGCATCGTGGACGCGGAGGCGGCGGTGAAGAAGGCGGACAAGGACTCGTAATCAGTCCTTCTGAACGCTCTCGTCCTGGCCGTCACCGTTCCCGTTCCGCCTGCGCACCCGGCGCATCCGGAACACCGCGGCCAGGACGATGAGCCCGACGCCCGCCGCCACCACGGCGATCGCCCCGGACGACACCGACGTCACGTCGACCTCGAAGGTCATCTCGTCGCCCCACGGCTTGCCGTCGCTCGTCGTGTAGAGCTGGGCCGTCAGACGCGCCTTGCCGTTGGCCTTCGCGGTGACGTCGATCTGGGAGGTGTGGCTCGCCGAGCCCTCGGCCGACACGGAGATCACGCCGTCGTTGACCCTGAGGCGCTCGGAGTCGCTCGACGTGACGCGCAGTTCGAGCCCGGAGACCTCCTGCTGCAACGCGTTGTCGACCGTGACCGGGATCGAGGCGTCGCCCGACGTGACCGTGACGGTCGTCTTCGGCACCAGCCGCAGCGACTTCACCGACGTCGACAGGAAGTCCGTCGTACGGTCCTGGAACGTCCGCTGCGCCGAGTCCTCCTCCACCCGCCACGCGGTGGCCAGCGCGCGGGCCATCGCCGCGTGCACGGACGCCGTGGTGTCCTTCGGGTCGGCGAGCACCTTGCTGAGGGTCGCGAGCCGGTCCAAGTTGCCTGCCGCGTCGGTCAGTTGGTCCTTGTCCAGCTCGCTGCCGCGCAGCCGTGCCGGGTACGCGGACGGGGACCCGGCCCTCCCCTTCACCGGGTCGTCGTCGGCCGCGCGGAGGTCCTGGAGGTCCAGCCAGCCGTCGTCGGTGCCGGTGTCGATGGCGGCGCCGAGCGCGTCCGCCGCCGTGCCCGACAGATTGCGGGGCGGTACGAGGACCGGGCGGGCGTTGGCCTTCACGAGCGCGGTGATGTGGTCGACGGTGTCCTTGTCGGCGGTGTCGGGGCTCGCGGAGGCGCTCGCGCTCGGGGACGACGTGGTGTCGCCGGGCGAGGGCGACGGCGACACGGAGGGCGTGGGGTCGGGCGCCCGGTCCTTGATGCGGCCGAGCGCGGTCGTGAGGTCGGCCTCGTAGGGCAGCGCCGTCATCGCGTCGTCGCCGCTGCCCACGGTCACCGGCTCTGCGCCCGCGGGCGTGAGCCCCTGGCCGGAGGCGAGGACCCGTGTCACGCCGAGCTTGGCGCCGAGCGCGGTCACGGCGGAGTCGAGCGCGCCGTCGGCCGGCCAGCCGAGCCCGGCGTGGGTGCCGATGCCGAGGATCCGGTCGACCCGCTTCTTCGTGTCGGCCGCGAGCCCGGACACGACCTCCGTGAGGTCATCGGTGTCCGTGCCGGGGTGGTGGGCCAGCGAGGCGAGGTCCGTGTCCGCGTACGGGAGGAGCCAGACCTCGCGGCCCTCGACGGCCTCCCGCAGCGCGCTGAGCCAGGAACGGGCCGCGCCCTGCCCTGTGCCCTCGGTGGTGTCCTGGGGGCTGGCGGAGTCGGCGTTCTTCGCGACGCGGTAGCCGGTGGACATCTCCTGCGCGGCGATCACCACGTCCGGGTCGAGCACCCAGCTGACGTCGCGGCCCTTGCCCGCCTCGACGACCTCGCGCAGCCGGCCACCGGGCGCGAACAGGCCGGCGAGCGAGTCGTCGTCGAAGACCGGCTTCGCGTCCGTGCCCGAGCCGAGGGCGGCCGCCGTCATGTGCGGGGTCGTGGTCACCGGCCAGACGACGGCGGCCTGCGTGGGGTCGTCCGCCGCGGTCGCCTCCGGCGTCGTACCGGGGAGGGCCGTGGCCCCGAGCACCATGGCGCACACGACCCAGGCCCGTGCCGTCCCGTTCCTCGCCATGCCGCCTCGTTCCCCTCTGCCGCCGGTCCCTGAGGTCTTGAGGTAACACCGTGGAGCAGGCCGGTACGAGGACCGTGCGGCCGGGCGGCGCGTCGGCGTCAGCCCTCCCGCTCCTCCAGTACGGAGCCGATCCGCAGCAGGTTCCCGTCCGGGTCGACGAGCGCGCTGCATCCCATCAGCGGGCTCCGCCCGCGGGCCCGCATCCCGTACACCGTGTCGTCGGGCTCGACGAGCCGCGGCGTCGGGTCGGGGGAAGCGCTGAGTCCGACGGCCCGCCACTCCTCGTACAGCGCGTCCGCGACGTGCGCGCCCCCGTCGAGCCGCAGGTCCGCGGCGTGCGCGGTGCTCAGCGGGTCGGTGTCGGGGCGTGGAAGAAGTGCAGTTCGACGGTGTCGCGTACGAGGATCGGACAGCCGTCGTCCGGATGGTGGGCGTCGGCCGTGAAGCCGAGGTCCGCGTAGAAGGCGACGGTCGCCTCCAGGTCGCGGCCGGGCATGACCGGGGCGACGCGGCCGGTCGTCGGGGTGCGGGACATCGGGCCTCCAGGGGCGCTCGGCCGGGGCGCCGATGTCGCCCGATAGAGTGCGGCTCCCGACGTCGACGGCCTTGACGTGACCTTCCCGAGCACGACGTACGACCTACGAGGTACCTGGCAGTGACTCCCGCGACCCCCGCGTCTCCCGCGCACTCCGCAGGACCCGTGGCGACCGTCGTCGGCATCGGGGCCGACGGCTGGCCGGGCCTCCCGGACACCTCGCGCACCGCGCTCCTCGCGGCCGACGCCGTCCTCGGCGGACCGCGCCAACTCGCCCTGCTGCCCGCCGAGTGCGCCGCCGAACGCGTCCCGTGGCCGTCACCCCTGCGCCCCGCCGTCCCTGCGCTCCTCGACCGGTACGCGGGCCGCCGCCTCGCGGTCCTGGCCAGCGGCGACCCGATGTTCTACGGGATCGGCCGGACCCTCACCGAGATCGCGGGCCCCGACGCCGTCCACGTCCTGCCGCACCCGTCGTCCCTCTCCTACGCGTGCGCGCGGCTCGGCTGGCCCGTCGAGGACACGGAGGTCGTGACGCTGGTCGGCCGCCCGGCGGACCGCCTCACGGCCGCGCTGCACGACGGCCGCCGCGTGCTGGTCCTGTCGGCGGGCGCGGACACCCCCGCCGAGGTGGCGGCGCTGCTCACGGCACGCGGCTTCGGCCCCAGCCGCCTCACGGTCCTGGAACAACTCGGCACCGAGCACGAGTCGTCGTACGAGGGCGTGGCCGAGGTGTGGCCGCACGCCCCCAGCGACCCGCTCAACGTCATCGCCATCGACTGCCGCCGCGCCCCCGACGCCCTGCGCCTCGGCGCGGTACCGGGCCTGCCCGACGCCGCGTACGACAGCGACGGCCAGCTCACGAAGCGCCACATCCGCGCTGCGACGCTGGCCGCGCTCGCGCCCGCGCCGGGCGAGCTCCTGTGGGACGTGGGCGGCGGCTCGGGCTCGATCGCGATCGAGTGGATGCGCACGCACCCCTCCTGCGCCGCGTACACGGTGGAGAAGAACCCGGCCCGGGCCGAACGCATCGCAGGCAACGCGTCCCGCCTCGGCGTCCCGACGCTGCACGTGGTGACGGGCCCGGCCCCCGCCGCCCTGGCCGAACTCCCTTCTCCCGACGCGGTGTTCATCGGCGGCGGCCTCACGGCTCCAGGCTTGCTGGAAGCCTGCTGGGCAGCGCTCCGCCCGGGCGCCCGCCTGGTCGCGAACACGGTCACCCTCGAATCCGAAGCCCTCCTGGCGGACTGGTACCGCCGCCACGGAGGCGAGCTGGTGAAGCTCTCCGTCGCCCACGCGGTGCCGGTCGGCGGTTTCACGGGTTGGCGGCAGGCGATGCCGGTCACGCAATGGTCAGTAACGAAAACAGGGGTTGAGGATCGATGACCGTCTACTTCATCGGGGCGGGCCCCGGAGCCGCGGACCTGATCACCCTGCGCGGCGCGCGCACGCTGGCGGCGTGCCAGGTGTGCCTGTACGCGGGCTCACTGGTCCCGGAGGAACTCCTTTCCGAGTGCCCACAGGACGCACGCCTCGTGGACACCGCGAACCTCGACCTCGACGCCATCGAACGCGAATACGTGGCGGCGCACGAGGCGGGCCACGACGTCGCCCGCCTCCACTCCGGCGACCCGTCCGTCTTCAGCGCGGTGGCGGAACAGATGCGCCGCCTGGACGCGCTCGGCATCCCGTACGAGGTGGTTCCCGGCGTCCCGGCGTTCGCGGCGGCGGCAGCGGCACTGAAGCGCGAACTGACGGTCCCCACGGTCGGCCAGACGGTCGTCCTCACCCGCATCGCCCAGCAGGCCACGCCCATGCCTCCCGGCGAGGACCTGGCCACGCTGGGCGCGAGCGGCGCACTCCTGGTCCTGCACCTGGGCGCGCGCTACGTGGACCGGATCGTGTCGGAACTCCTCCCCCACTACGGCGAGGACTGCCCGGCGGCGGTCGTCGCCTACGCCAGCCGCCCCGACGAACTCGTCCTGCGCGGCACCCTCGCCGACATCGCGGACCAGGTGAAGGCGTCGGGCGTCCTGCGCACGGCGGTCATCCTGGTGGGCCGCACACTCGGCGCTTCGCAGTTCCGCGACAGCCACCTGTACTCCGTCGACCGGGAGCGTTCCTAGGCCACGGGGCTCCGCCCCGGCCCCCGCGCCTCAAACGCCGGCGGGGCTGATATCGCCGAACCGGCGTTGACGCCACGGGGCTTCGCCCCGGGCCCCGCGGGCTCTCGTTCACAGTGCGGGGCTTGATTTTGCCCACCTGCCGCTGAAGCGGTCGACGAGGTCGCCCTCGACTTGGGCAATCTGCCGCCTTGGGCGGCAGGGTGGGCAAGGCGGCCCCCGGTGCCGCGTGTCGATGCGACGGGCCCGGCCCCGGTGTCAGTCGCCGGAGCGGCCGACGACTGTTCCCGCGCGGTCGATGCAGATGACGTCCACCGCCACCGGGGCCCCGCGCAGGACGAGGAGGGCCTCGTCGCGGGCCGTGGTTGCCACCAGGTCGCCGAGGGGGACGTTTGCCGCTTCGCAGAGGCGGAGGGCCTCCAAGCCGGTGTTGGCGGATGCCACCTCGGTTGCGAGGGTCTCCGACGCGCCGCCGCGCCGGGCCAGGTCCGCCAGGAAGGTCTTGTCGACCTGGGAGCGGCCCGAGTGGAGGTCGAGGTGGCCTGCCGCCAGTTTGGAGAGTTTGGCGAAGCCGCCGCAGATGGTGAGGCGGTCCACCGGGTGGCGGCGGATGTACTTCAGGACCGCGCCCGCGAAGTCGCCCATGTCGAGCAACGCGTCCTCGGGCAGGTCGTGTTCGCGGACGACCGTCTTCTCGGACGTGGAGCCCGTGCAGCCCGCCACGTGTGTGCGGCCCGCCGCTCTCGCCACGTCCACGCCGCGGCGGATCGAGTCGATCCACGCCGAGCACGAGTAGGGGACGACGATGCCCGTCGTGCCGAGGACCGACAGGCCGCCGAGGATGCCGAGGCGGGGGTTCCAGGTCGAGCGGGCGATCTCCTCGCCGTGGTCGATGGAGATCGTGACCTCTACGTCGCCGGGGGCGCCGTGCGCCGCCGCCACCTGCGCGATGTGGGTGCGCATCAGCTCGCGGGGGACGGGGTTGACGGCCGGTTCCCCGACGGGCAGCGGGAGACCGGGGCGGGTGACCGTGCCGACGCCCGGGCCCGCCTTGAAGACCACTCCCGAGCCGGGCGGGAGGCGTCGCACCGTGGACCGTACGAGCGCGCCGTGCGTGACGTCCGGGTCGTCGCCGGCGTCCTTGACCACGCCCGCCGTCGCGGACTCCCCGTCGTGGGACTCGACCGCGAGGGCGAAGGACGGCGTCTGGCCCTTCGGGAGCGTGATCGTCACCGGGTCGGGGAAGTCGCCGGTCAGGAGCGCCGTGTACGCGGCCGTGGTCGCGGCCGTCGCGCAGGCGCCGGTCGTCCAGCCGGGGCGCAGGCCGGTGTGCTTGAGTTGGGCGCCGCGTCCACCCTTCGCTTCTGTCTCACCACTCATGGAGTTCCCCGATGCCGCACGTGCTGATTCTCGGCGGGACGACCGAGGCCCGGCGCCTGGCCGAGGCCCTGCATCCGCACGTCCGTGTGACCAGTTCGCTCGCGGGGCGCGTCGCGGCGCCGCGGCTGCCGGTCGGGGAGGTGCGGATCGGTGGGTTCGGCGGTGCCGAGGGGATGGCCGAGTGGTTGCGTGAGCACGCGGTGCACGCGGTCATCGATGCCACCCATCCCTTCGCCGAGACGATCAGTTTCAACGCGGCGCGGGCCGCCGCCACCGCCCATGTTCCCTTGCTCGCGCTGCGGCGGCCCGGGTGGGTGCCGGGTGTGGGGGACGACTGGCGGGAGGTCGCGTCGCTGGAGGAGGCGGCGGAGGCGGTGCGTGGGGCGGGGCGGGTCTTTCTCACCACGGGGCGGATGGGTCTCGCCGCGTTCGCCCATGTCGACGACGCGCGCTTCCTCGTACGGTCCGTGGATGCGCCGGAGCCGCCGTTTCCGCCGCGGATGGAGGTGTTGCTGGACCGGGGGCCGTTCACGCTGGACGGCGAACGCGCGGTCCTCGCGGACCATCGCATCGACGTCCTGGTGACGAAGGACAGCGGCGGTGCGGCGACGTCCCCGAAACTGACCGCGGCCCGCGAGGCCGGGGTACCGGTGGTCGTGGTCCGCCGCCCCCCGGTCCCCGACGGGATCCCGGTGGCCACGACCGTCGAGGAAGCGGCCACCTGGCTCAACGCCTCGGGGCTCTGCCCCGGCCCCCGCTCCTCAATCGCCGGAGGGGCTTAAAAGTCGGGGTAGCGGCGTGGGGTCCACGTCACCGTTCGGCCGTCCGCACGGACCACCGCCTGGGTCTGGGACGACCCGACGATCAGCAGCGTACGCATGTCGACGACCTCCGGGTCCAGGTCCGCGAGGCGGACGACGCGGACGCTCTCCTCCGGCCCGCCGACATCGCGCGCGAGCACCACCGGGGTGTCCGGCAGCCGCAGCTCGAGGAGCAGCTCGCGCGCCTTGCCCACCTGCCAGGTCCGGCTGCGCGAACCGGGGTTGTAGAGCGCCAGGACGAGGTCCGCGGCCGCCGCCGTACGGAGGCGTTCCGCGATGACCTCCCACGGCTTGAGCCGGTCCGACAACGAAATCGTCGCGTAGTCGTGGCCCAGCGGCGCACCCGCCTTCGCCGCCGCCGCGTTGGCCGCCGTCACGCCGGGCAGCACCCGCACCGGTATCCCCGAGTAGCGGTCCTCCGAAGCGACTTCGAGCACCGCCGTCGCCATCGCGAAGACGCCGGGGTCGCCCCCGGAGACGACCGCCACGCGATGCCCGCGACGGGCCAGGTCGAGGGCGAACTCGGCGCGCTCGGACTCGACCTTGTTGTCCGAGCCGTGCCGCACCTGCCCCGGCCGTTCGGGCACGCGCGCGAGGTACGTGGTGTAGCCGACGAGGGCGTCCGAATTCGCGAGGGCGCCGCGCGACTCGGGCGTCAGCCAGGGTGCGCCGGCCGGACCCGTACCGACGACCACGACCTCCCCGCGAGCCGGGTCCGGCTCCGTCACCGGCTCCGCGTCCACCCGCGAGGGCAGCACGGCGACGGAGAAGTACGGCACGGACGCCGGGTCGATGTCGGCGAGCGCACCCGTCCGCTCGCCGTCCATGAACGCCCGCTCGACATAGCGCGCGTCGTCCAGCCGCCCCGAACTCTCAAGCGCCGCCCGCACCTTGGTGAACGTACGACCCAGCTTCATGACGACCGCGGAGTCCGCCGCGGCGATCCGCGCGGACAGCTCGTCCTCCGGGAGCGTGCCGGGGATGACGGTCAGCGTCTCCTTGTCCTCGCACAGCGGCTGCCCGAGCCGTGCGGCCGCCGCGCTGATGGACGTGACACCCGGGATGACGGTCGTCTCGTAACGGTCGGCGAGCCGCTTGTGCATGTGCTGGTACGAGCCGTAGAACATCGGGTCGCCCTCGGCGAGCACGGCCACCGTGCGGCCCGCGTCGAGGTGGGCGGCGAGGGTGGCGGCGGCCTCGGCGTAGAAGTCGTCGAGCGCGCCCCGGTAGCCGCCGGGGTGGTCCGTGGTCTCGACCGTGAGCGGGTACATCAGCCGCTCCTCGATCTGCCCCTCACGGATGTGCTCCGCGGCGATCGAGCGCGCGATGGAACGCCCGTGGCGCGCGCAGTGGTACGCGATGACGTCCGCGGAGGCGATCGCCTTCACCGCGGCCACCGTCATCAACTCCGGGTCGCCGGGCCCGAGCCCGACGCCGTACAGCTTTCCCTGCTGGGAAGGGGCGTTGCTCATGCCCGGTCCTCCATGATCTCCGCCTCGGTCGCGATCGCGTTCAGTGCGGCGGCGGTGATCGCGCTGCCGCCCCTGCGTCCCCGTACGACGAGGTGTTCGAGGCCCAGTTCGTTCGCGGCGAGCGCGTCCTTCGACTCGGCGGCGCCGACGAAGCCGACGGGTATGCCGAGCACGGCGGCGGGCTTGGGCGCGCCCTTCGCGATCATCTCCATGAGGTGGAAGAGCGCGGTGGGCGCGTTGCCGATGGCGACGACGGCGCCGTCGAGCCGGTCACGCCACAGTTCGAGCGCGGCGGCGCTGCGCGTGGTCCCCAACTCGGCCGCCAGGTCCGGGACTTGGGGGTCACGGAGAGTGCATATGACCTCGTTGTCGGCGGGGAGCCGCTTGCGGGTGACGCCGCTGGCGACCATGTGGGCGTCGCACAGGATGGGCGCCCCGGCGCGCAGCGCGGCCCGCGCGTTCGCCACGACGCCGGTCGAGTGGCCGATGTCCTGTACGAGATCCACCTGGCCGCAGGCGTGGATCATGCGGACGGCCACCTGGGCGACGTCGGCGGGCAGCGCCGCGAGTCCGTCCGCGGCTTCCGCGCGGATCGTGGCAAAGGACTCGCGGTAGATCGCCGCGCCGTCCTTCTCGTAGTCGAACACGGTTGGTCTCAGCTCTCGGTGTGGTGGGGGACGGAGGGGACGGTGGTGGTGTGGCTGCCGTCGGGCTGCGCCACGATGTCGACGTACGGCTCGGCGGGGTGTCCGCAGCGGCGTTCGCAGCCGGACCAGTAGGTGGGGAGGGTCGGGTGGGCCTCGTCGATGTGGGCGGTGGCGTCGGCGCGGACGTCGGCGTGGGACTTGGCGCACCCGGGGCGCCCGATGCATGCCGCTACGCGGGTCCAGGGGGAGGTGGGGTCGGCCACGAGCCCGGTCTCGGCGAGCCGCTCGATCTGCTCCGGCGTGGCACCGGGTACGACGACGCTGCGCCAGGGCGTCAGCCGAAGCTCCCGCGGAGCCAGCCGCCCGGCCAACTCGGTGAGCGCGTCCCACTGACGAGGCCCGATGGCCCCGAACGGCACGGTGACCACCGGCCGGGCACCGGGGCCGGGCCCAACGTCCTTGTTGCGCTGCACCGGGGGCCGCCTTGCCCACCCTGCCGCCCAAGGCGGCAGATTGCCCAAGGCGGTGGCGGCCACATTAAGCCCCTGCGGCGATTGAGCAGCGGGGTCCGGGGCGGAGCCCCGTGGCGTCAACGCCGGTTCGGCAAAATCCAGCCCCTGCGGCGATTGAGCAGCGGGGTCCGGGGCGGAGCCCCGAGGCGTCAACCACGGGTGGGTGGACAGGCGACGGGTCAACTCGTCCGCGGGAAGCTCCAGTTCGGCGACACGCCACACCCGCCCCGACGCCTCCCGCGCCGCCGCCACAAACACCTCCGCCGCGGCAACCGCGACCTCCACCGCCCGACCGTACGGAACCCGGACCCCCGCCTCCCCGAGGAACACCTCCGCCTCCCCGGACGGCAGCCCCTGAACCAGCACGTCGGGCCGCAGCGCCGCCACGTCCCCCCGACCGTCGTCCAACCCGAACAGGAACCGCCCGGACAACTCCGGCGTGACGGAACTCGCACACAGCCCCGCGTCGAGCCCGGTCAACCACTCCCGCACATCCACGAACCCGTGCCCGTCGAGCCCTGACATCGGCGAAGCCACCACGTTGCGGACCCGCTCGTGCGCGGCGGACGGCAGCAGCCCCGCCGCCCCGAGCACCTCCGCGAGCTCACCCCCGCACCCGTCCCGCAAACCCCGCAACTGCACATTCCCCCGCGAGGTGAGATGCAGCATCCCGTCCCCGAGCCGCCCCGCCACCTCGGCGAGCGCCCGCGCCTGGTCCACGCCCAGCACTCCACCGGGGATCCGGACCCGCGCGAGAAACCCGTCGTCGGCCATGTGCAAGCGCAAAGCGCCAGGGCAGGCGTCACCGGAGCCCGTCGAGGCTGCACCCGGCTCAGGGGGCGGGACGGATATGGGGGAGGGGGACATGCCGGGGAGCATACCTATGGGCTCTTTCCACCACCCCGTACCAGGTCGTCGCCCGGCACCGTACGATGCTCGGTGGCTGCCCGGACCCGGTCGGCCATCGCCGGCGACGGCGACAGGGGAGGAAGCCCGGTGTGATTCCGGCGCGGTCCCGCCACTGTGAACTCTCCACAAGGAGAGCGAGCCAGGAACTCCCTTACACACGACCACCCGGGGCGCGGACACCCCGAGGAAGGCCAGACGACGCATGCCCCAGCAGCTCCTGCTCCTGTCGACGTCGGACACCGACCTGCTCAGCGCGCGTGCGGCCAACGCCGCCGACGCCCCGGTCGCGTACCGCTTCGCGAACCCTTCCCGCATCGACGTGGAGACGGACCTGCCGGGCCTCCTCGACGGCGTGGACCTGGTGGTCGTACGCCTCCTCGGCGGCGTCCGCGCCTGGCAGGACGGCATCGACCGGCTCCTCGCCGCCAACGTCCCGCTGGTCGTCCTCACCGGTGAACAGGCCCCCGACGCCCAGCTGATGGCGACGTCCACGGTGCCGGTCGGCATCGCGGCAGAGGCCCACAAGTACCTGGCGCACGGCGGCCCGCAGAACCTGGACCACCTGGCCCGCTTCCTCTCGGACACGGTGCTGCTGACCGGCCACGGCTTCGAGCCGCCGGTCGCCGCGCCGACCTGGGGCCCGCTGGACCGCGAGCCCTCCGCGCAGCACGAAGACACGCAGCACGACGACGCCCCCACGGTCGCCGTGCTGTACTACCGCGCCCACCACATGAGCGGCAACACGGCGTTCGTGCACGGCCTCTGCGACGAGATCGAGCGCGCGGGCGCCCGCCCCCTCCCGCTGTACGTGGCGTCGCTGCGCGCCCCCGAGCCGGAGCTGATCGACGCCCTGCGCCCGGTCGACGCGATCGTCACGACGGTCCTCGCCGCGGGCGGTACCCGCCCGGCGGAGGCGAGCGCCGGCGGCGACGACGAGTCGTGGGACGCGGGCGCGCTCACGCAGCTCGACGTCCCGATCCTCCAGGCCCTGTGCCTGACCTCCTCCCGGGCCGACTGGGAGGAGAACGACGAGGGTGTCTCGCCGCTGGACGCCGCGAGCCAGATCGCGGTGCCGGAGTTCGACGGCCGCCTCATCACCGTCCCGTTCTCCTTCAAGGAGATCGACGAGGACGGGCTCCCGGCGTACGTCGCCGACCCCGAGCGCGCGGCACGCGTCGCCGGGATCGCCGTACGGCACGCCCGCCTGAGGCACATCCCCGCGCAGGACAAGAAGCTCGCGCTCGTCCTGTCCGCGTACCCGACGAAGCACTCGCGCATCGGCAACGCGGTGGGCCTCGACACCCCCGCGTCCGCGGTGTCGCTGCTGCGCCGGCTCCTCGACGAGGGCTACGACTTCGGGGACCGGGCCGAGATCCCCGGTCTCGCCTCCGGCGACGGCGACGAGCTGATCCGCGCGCTGATCGACGCGGGCGGCCACGACCAGGAGTGGCTCACCGAGGAGCAGCTCGCGAAGAACCCGGTCCGCATCCCGGCCGCCGACTACAAGCGCTGGTACGCGACGCTGCCGCAGGAGCTGCGGGAGAGCGTCGAGCAGCACTGGGGGCCGCCGCCCGGCGAGATGTTCGTGGACCGGTCGCGCAACCCGGAGGGTGACATCGTCCTGGCCGCCCTGCGCCGCGGCAATCTGCTCATCCTCATCCAGCCACCGCGCGGCTTCGGCGAGAACCCGATCGCGATCTACCACGACCCCGATCTCCCGCCGTCCCACCACTACTTGGCGGCGTACCGCTGGATCGCGGCGTCCTCGGGCGACGGCGGTTTCGGTGCGGACGCGATGATCCACCTCGGCAAGCACGGCAACCTGGAGTGGCTGCCGGGCAAGAACGCGGGGCTCTCGGCGGCGTGCGGTCCTGACGCGGCGCTCGGCGATCTGCCGCTGATCTACCCGTTCCTCGTGAACGACCCGGGCGAGGGCACGCAGGCCAAGCGCCGCGTGCACGCCACGCTCATCGACCACCTGGTGCCGCCGATGGCGCGTGCGGACTCCTACGGTGACATCGCCCGCCTGGAGCAACTCCTCGACGAGCACGCCCAGATCGCGTCCATGGACCCGGCGAAGCTGCCGGCGATCCGGGCCCAGATCTGGACCCTCATCCAGGCCGCGAAGCTCGACCACGACCTGGGGATCGAGGACCGGCCCGAGGACGAGGGCTTCGACGACTTCATCATGCATCTCGACGGCTGGCTCTGCGAGATCAAGGACGTCCAGATCCGCGACGGTCTGCACGTCCTCGGTGCGGCGCCCTCCGGGGCGGACCGGGTCAACCTGGTCCTGGCGATTCTGCGTGCGCGCCAGATCTGGGGCGGCAACCAGGCCCTGCCGGGGTTGCGGGAGGCGCTCGGCCTCGACGAATCCGCTGCCACCCTGGCGTCCGCCGACGAGGCGGAGGCCATGGCCAGGGCCCTCGTCGAGGCGATGGAGGCGGCGGATTGGGACCCGGCGGCGGTCGGTACCGCCTTGTCCGCCCTCACGCCTCGGGGCTCCGCCCCGGACCCCGCTGCTCAATCGCCGCAGGGGCTTGATGTGCCGACCCCCGCCGAAGGCGAAGGGCCCAACCCCGTTGCCGAGATCCTGGAGTTCGCGGCTCGCGAGGTCGTCCCGCGGCTGGGCGACACCACGGCCGAGCTCACCAACGCCGTCCGTGCGTTGGAGGGGCGGTTCGTGCCGGCGGGGCCGAGTGGCTCCCCGCTCCGCGGGCTCGTCAACGTGCTGCCGACCGGTCGGAACTTCTACTCCGTCGACCCGAAGGCCGTCCCGAGCCGACTCGCGTGGGAGACGGGCCAGGCGCTCGCCGACAGCCTCCTCGCCCGGTACAAGGACGACAACGGCGAGTACCCCACCTCCGTGGGCCTCTCCCTCTGGGGCACGAGTGCCATGCGCACCGCCGGCGACGACATCGCGGAGGCCCTCGCCCTCCTCGGCATCCGCCCGGTCTGGGACGACGCCTCGCGCCGCGTCACCGGCCTGGAGCCGATCCCGTACGAGGAGCTGAACCGCCCCCGCATCGACGTCACCCTCCGGATCTCCGGCTTCTTCCGCGACGCGTTCCCGCACACCATCGGCCTCCTCGACGACGCGGTGCGCCTCGCCGCGTCGCTCGACGAACCGGCCGAGATCAACTACGTACGCGCGCACACCCAGGCCGACCTCGCCGAGCACGGCGACGAACGCCGCGCCACCACCCGTATCTTCGGCTCCCGCCCGGGCACGTACGGCGCCGGTCTGCTCCAGCTGATCGACTCCAAGGACTGGCGCACGGACGCCGACCTCGCCGAGGTCTACACGGTGTGGGGCGGATACGCGTACGGCCGCGGCCTGGAGGGACGCTCCGCCCGTACGGAGATGGAGACGGCCTACAAGCGGATCGCGGTCGCGGCGAAGAACACGGACACCCGCGAGCACGACATCGCCGACTCGGACGACTACTTCCAGTACCACGGCGGCATGGTGGCGACCGTGCGCGCGCTGCGGGGCAAGGCCCCCGAGGCGTACATCGGCGACTCCACCCGTCCCGAGACGGTCAAGACCCGCACGCTCGTCGAGGAGACGTCCCGCGTCTTCCGCGCCCGCGTCGTGAACCCCAAGTGGGTCGAGGCGATGCGCCGCCACGGTTACAAGGGCGCCTTCGAACTCGCCGCGACGGTGGACTACTTGTTCGGCTACGACGCCACGACCGGCGTCATCGCCGACTGGATGTACGACAAGTTGACGGAGACGTACGTCCTCGACGAGACGAACCGCCAGTTCCTCAGCGAGAACAACCCGTGGGCCCTGCACGGCATCGCGGAGCGGCTGCTCGAAGCCGAGTCGCGCGGCATGTGGGAGAAGCCGGACCCGCAGACGCTGGAGGCCCTCCGCCAGGTGTACCTGGAGTCGGAGGGCGACCTGGAGGCGGACGACTAGGCCTCACGGCCGGAGCGTCACCGCAAAACTCCGTCCGTACGCGTGGTGCGTGTCGACGTCGAGCCGGGTTCCGCCCGGCACGGCGGTGACGCGCACCGCGTCGTCGCCGTCGGCCTTGCGCAGGCGGCGACCGCGCAGCACCAGCGTCACGGTGTCGCGTTCGGTCGTCGGGTCGGACACCGCCACCGTGACCTCGCCGTCCCGGCGCCGCACGAGGACGGACGCCGGGCCCTCGACGTCGAGCCCCGCCGTGCGGTGGGCGCCGGACGTGAAGGTGTTCGCCCCCGTGAGCCCGAGCCCGTCGTGGGCCACGGCCTGCATCCGTGACGTGTTCGCGAGCACCCGCGCACCCTCGTACGCCCGCACCGCAGCCTCGGACGCGTTCGGCAGCAGCGCGTACGCGAAGGAGACCGGTTTCGCCCCGGCCGCCTGCTCGACCGTCAGCGAGAACACCTGCCGGGTCACCGCCGTGTCCGGGTTCGAGGTCCGTACGACGCGGCGGCTGCGCGTCACCGTGTCGAGCCGCGCCTTCGCCTCCGGTCCGGCGAGGCGTACGTATCCGACCGCCGCGTCCCGCGTCCCGTCCGCCCAGCGCACCCAGCCGTCGCCCTCGGCGATGGTCACCGCGTCGCCCGCCGGTGCCACGCGCGCGTCGACGGTCGTCGTCACCGCCCGCCCGCCGCCGGGAGCGTCCCCGACCCCGGCCGCGAGCACCACGATCTCGTCGTCGAGCAGGAACCACGACTTGGTGGCCCGCGCGCTCCGGTACGCCACGAAGTCCTCGGGCAGCAGCCCCGCCCGCTTGTCCCGCCACGGCACGTCGTCCGACGCCACCCACCCCACAGCCCCGTACGTGTCGTCGAGCACGGCGCCGCCCGAGTACGCCTGCGTGGCCGTCGGGAAGTACACGTACTTGTTCTGCGACTCGGACGACGCGGTGAAGTTCAGGGGGTGGGAAGGGTTGTCGTAGAAGAGCTTCCCTCCGTACAACTCCGGTACGGATCCCCGGTGTTCGGCGGGCGCGGTCACGCCCGCGAGCCCGTACGGCGACACGGTGGTGAAGTAGTCGACGCCGAACGCCTGGGTCTGGTCCTGCCCGGCGAGGTACAGATAGTGCGCGCCGTCGCCCTGGAACCAGGGCAGCAGGTTCTCGCCGCTCATGTACTCGTACTTGCTGATCCGCCGCGAGCTGCGGGAGAGCGTGAAGGCGTAGCCGGGGCGGCGGTGCACCGTGCGGTCCATGGCGTTGAAGGCGACGGAGCGGGCGGGCGGGTTGAGGTCGGCGGCCGGGACGGAGGAGTCCGCGAGGATGTCGGCGTACCGGACGATGCTGAGCGGCGAGACGAACGTCGCCGGGTCGAGCGACGCCTTCGATGTGCCGCGGATGTGCTTCACGTACGACTTGAGCGCGGCCGCCGCGTCGCCGCTCGACAGGGACGCGAGGTCGACGACGGCCTCGACGACGACGGCGGAGTCGGTGTACCCGCTGGCCGTCCGCGACACCGCCCGCCCCTTCACCGCCTCCATCATCCAGCCCTCGAAGATCAGCGGCGCGAACCCGTCGCGCACCCACTTCTGCACCGTCGGAATCAGCTCGTCGCCGTACGCGAACCCGGTCCCGTCGAGCAGCTTCAGCGTCTGGATGACCCGCGTGAGCAGGCCCTTTCCGTACGAGCCGGTGTACGCGACGGAGGAGTGCTGGATGAAGGAGCCGTCGGCGTAGTGCCCGTCGGTGACGCCGTGCTGAAGGTCGTACGGGTCGATCGTCGCGAAGACGGTCAACTGGTCGGTGAGGGCCTTGCGGATGCGGGCCTCGTCGCCGGTGAGGGCGCCCTGGAGGATGCGGTTGGTGGTGATGTCGGCGAGGTTGGCGCCGGTGTGGAAGCGTGAGTCGAGGTCGACGTCGCCGTTCTTGCCGCTGCGCAGATACGCGTCCATGGAGGCGATGTACGTGGCGGTCAGCTCGGCGGAGGCGGCGTCGCCCAGCAGCACCAGGGTGCGGCTGACGTGCTGCGAGATGCCTATCTCCCAGGTGAACCAGTTGCCGTAATAGCCCTTGGACTGGTCGCCGTAGTACCGCTCGTGCAGCCACGTCAGCGCGTCGACGACGCGCGTGCGTATGGCCGAACTCCCGTACAGATCAGGGGAGATGCCGGGTGTCCTGGTCGCGAGCGCGATCTCGTACACCCGCTGATACGTGGTGTTGAGGTTCGGGTCGCTGCTGCCGAGCGGAACGCCCTTGAACAACTCGCCGTCGCCGGACGCCGCGTCCATCGCGGCGAGGTTCGCGCGGGCCGTCTTCTCGATCGCGGCGAGCTTGGCGGCGGTCTCCTCGCGGGCGTTGGACGCGGCGGTGCCCGCGAACATCTCGGTCGCGTTGGCGAGCAACTTCGCGGCCCCGTCCGCGAGTTGAGCCGCGCTCGCCCACTGGGTGGGCACGGCGGCCAGCACCCCGCTCGCGGCCAGGACACTCAGCAGACGTCTACGGGTGATCTCCATCGGTCGTCCGTCCCTCCGTCGTTCGCCCACGATCGGCACGCGCGCGCCGGAGTCAAGCAGACGGGGTGATCCCCGACAAGAGCCGCCGCGGGGAACGGCGCCCGGCTCAGAACGCCAGATCCTCCCAGGCGATGCTCATGGCGAAGGGCTCGGGGAACTCGATGCCGAGGCCGGCCGGCTCCCACTCGCCGACGGGTACGTACACCATGGGGCGCAGCGGCTTGACGGCGAGTCCGGTCCGGTCGATGGTGGCCAGCTCATACGCCCGTACCCAGGTGACGTCCCAGGTCTTGCCGGTGTCGAGCTCGATCTCCCAGTACCAGGGGATGCCGGCCTCTGCGTAGCGGTCCATCTTCCACTGCCTGCGCTTTTCGGTGTCCGAGCCGGAGAGCACCTCGCCCACCAGGACGGTGTCGTCGGTGAAGATGTCGGATCCCCGGGGCAGGCAGCGGCAGATCAGGAAGTCCGGGGTCAGGAAGCTGGATTTGTCGGGCGCGAAGAAGACGTTGGTCTCCACCTCGACCTCCCAGCAGAGTCTCCCTTCGTTGCCGGTCTCCTCCCGCATGGCGCTGCGGGCATGGGCTTCGAGCGCGTTGCGCATACGTACGGCGAAGCGCTGATGCTCTCTCGGGCCACGCCGGTTCCACACGACCCTGCCCTGCCACAACTCGATCTCCCCGGCGACCTCATCAGGAAGCTCCTGGAGTTCCTCCCAGGTCATGGTCTCTGGCAGGTCGAATCCGGATGCCTCATGCGCGTTCGATGACATGCCGCCTCCACGGTTCGCGTTCCGTCCCTCACGGTAGCCGCCTCGGGAGGTCGACTTCGTGCGGCTGAGTCCACTCGGCGCACTGCGGGCACGCGTACACGTTGAAGCCGGGGCCCGTGCCCTGGTGCACCTCGGCGACGAGCACGGGCTCGTGCGTCATCACCTCGCACCAGACGCACATGCGGACGGGGCGGTGGGGGTGGTCGTTCATGCGGCTGCTCCTCGTACGTGTCGGTCGAGATCGATCCCGCAGTCGGCGGCGAGCACGAGGGCGAGGCGCCTTCGCGCGAGGGGGTAGGGGTTTCCGGCGCGGTGGCGGCCGGTCCCCGGAAGTACGAGATGCAGCACCCAGGTGAGGGTGAGGCGGATAAGGTCGGACATCGTCAGCGCTCCGTTGTAAGCGTTGGCCGCGCCCCCGGACGTTCCAGCGTCGCGGGGGCTTCTTCTGTGGAGGCTAACTGCGGTCGATAACGCTGGACCTCGGTCGCCCGTTATCGACCGATATTGATAATGCGCGAACACTCCCGGGCTCGATATGTTCGTGGGCATGGCAGAAAAGATCGACCCGCTGGCGGCCGAGTACCACTACGAGCAGCTCGCGGACATCCTTGAACGGCGCATCCGCGCAGGCGAGTTCGAGCCCGGACGGCGGCTACCCGGGACCCTGGCGCTCTCCGAGGAGTACGCAGCCGGTACGCAGACCGTGCGCCGGGCGATGGCCATACTGCGTGACCGCGGCCTCACGGTCACCGTGCCCGCCCGCGGCACCTTCGTCGTCCGCGAGCTCCCCGACGTCGACTGACGCCATACGGGCGAAATATCTGATAGGCCGTCAATCATTCGGCATGCCGTAACAAGTACATAAGGGACCAGCTCCTAACGTCGCGATCACGCCCAAGAACTCGGCTCGGGAGTTGACGTGATGCGCATGCGGAACTGGTCACTGCTCAGAGGCAGGCCGCCAACGCGACTACGACCCATGGTCGTGCTCGTCGCAGTGCTGAGCATGCTGATCGGTTCGCAGGCGCTGACCGCCCCGCTCGCCGTCGCCGCCGACCCGATGAGTTCCGTCGGCATCACGAAGACCAACGACGCCGACGGGCCGCTGGAGCCCGGTGACGAGTTCATCTACACCCTCAACGGCCAGTGCTCAGGACTGGACGTGGACTGCGTGAACTTCACGGTCACCGACACCCTGCCGGAAGGCCTGGAGGTGACGGACCTCCCGCAGTCGAACAGCACCCGCGACGTCACGTACGACGAGGCCACGCGGCAGCTGACGATCGTCTACAAGCAGCCGCTGCAGAACCCGGAGGGCGAGACCGGCCTGCGGGCGGGCCAGGCGGGCTCGGTGGAGATCGGGATGCGGGTGCCGGCCGACACGCAGTTGGAGGACGGCACCACCATCACCAACACCGCGAAGGCCGACGCCGACAACGCGGACCCGAAGACCTCCGACTCCGACGTCACCATCAACATCCCGCGCGTGGTCAAGCCGGTGACGACCAAGGAGTGGGACGACGGCTCGGCGGTCGCGATGAGCGGCGAAGAGTCCACGATCAAGCTGAACGTGCGCAACAACTCCTCGTCCTCGGCCGAGGTCACCGAGCTGTCGGTGTCCGACGACACCGAGCAGACGTTCGAGTACTTCGACTTCACCGGCGCCACCGTGACCGCGTTCCCGAAGGGCGCAGATCAGGCGCACCTGGTGGTCACCACGGCCGACGGCCAGACCCACACCGGCGACGACATCACCGCGCCCGGCAAACTGCCGCTGCCCGACGGGGTGGAGCCGGATGACGTGGTCGGCTTTGAAATCGTCTTCACCAACAGCAACGGCGACCCGCTGCCGTACGACGAGAACGGCGGCAGCGTCGACGTCGGCATGAAGCTGCGGGACACCAAGCGCTCGGACGGCTCGGACCTGAAGCCCACCGACAAGATCACGGTCAACAACTGCGCCACTCCGGCGGCGAAGGAGACCACGGACGGCGATGTCGACGGCGAGCAGGCCTGCGACACGTACGACATCCTGCCGGACATCCTGGTCCTGGACACCGCGAAGAAGTTCTACGCCGACACCAACGGCGACTTCTCCCACGGTTCCAACGAGCACGCGGTGATCGGCGAGAACTCGCCGGTGAGCACCGAGGTCGACCTGACGAACAAGTCGCCGTTCAAGGTGAAGACTCTGACGATCACCGAGCCGGACCCGAACGCGACCAATGAGTTCGACAAGCTCGACGTCGACAAGGTCCGGCTGCGCTTCCCCGACGGCGCGACCGAGGCGAAGCTGACCGTCACCTGCGAGGACGGGTCCACCAGGACAGAGACCTACACGGAGAACGCGACCTACGACGTCCCTGCCGACTGCAAGCAGGTCAGCAAGGTCGAGGTCGTCTACACCGGCGTCGACGCGGACGGCGATCCGTCCATCGCGGAGGGCGCCACCGCGGGACTCGACCTGCACGGCACCCTGACCGACGACGTCGACGCGGCAGACGTCGCCGACGGCGTTCGCAACTGCGCGGGCACGGCGGGCGACGCCGGCCGCAACGACGGCAGCGGCACCGCCTCCGGCAGCGCCTGCCAGGACCTCGTCGTCGAGAACCCGAACGGCAACGGAGACGGCGTCAAGACCGTCAGCCAGACGGACGTTCCGCCGGGCCAGCCCATCGACATGGACCTGAAGTTCACGAACACCGGCAACCTGCCGCTGCACGACGTGGTCATCACCGACCCGTCCGCCGACGCCGACGGGAAGCCCGGCAGCGCCAGCCCCTTCGACAAGCTGGAGATCACGTCCGTCTCCGTCTCGCCGTCCGACGCACCGGTGACCCTCCAGGTGTACGACCCGAATACGAATGCCTGGGTCGATTACGAGGGCGTGGACCCGGCCGTACTCGCGCGTGCCACCGGCGTCCGCGCGCTCTACAACGACGAGTTGGCGCCGGGCGACACCGTCACCATCCACGTCACCGGCGAGCGCCGCGAAGGCGTCGAGAACGGCGAGACGTTCCAGAACTGCTTCTCGGTCACGGCGAAGGACAGCCAGGGCGACGACATCAACGGCAGTGACTGCAAGACCCTCGAAACAGGGCCCGCCGCCGACGGAGCCTCCCTGAACAAGTCCATCTCCCCCGGCCAACTCCCCGAGTACGTCGCCGGACTGCCCCGCCAGCACGCGGACATGACGCTCACCGTCCGCAACACCGGCAACATGTCGGCCAAGTACCTGAAGATCACCGACCAGGACGAGGACTTCTTCGACGCCGTCGACCTCGTCTCCATCAAGTCCAACCAGATGCCGGCCGGCGCCAACCGCGTACAGATCGACGCGTACGTCAACGGGAAGTGGGTCAACGGCACCCCGTCCTCCTCGGCCGCCCTGCCGTCCGGCGTGAACGCCGCCGACGTCACCGGCATCCGCGCCACGTACACCTCGACGAGCACGAAGAACGACGGCTACGTGATCAAGCCGGAGTGCACCTCCACCAGCTGCGACGGCATCCTCGTCCTCGACGTGAGTCCGCGGCCCACCCTGCGCAGCAGCGGCGAGCCGATCCCGGACCACCTGGAGGACACGGCCACCGGCCAGTTCCTCACCAAGGTCGAGGACGAGGACAAGCCGCGGGACATCGACCCGGTCAACGCCGACCTCGACCTGGTCAAGGGCGACCCCAAGCTCGACGTCGACAAGACCCCGGACACCGTCCTCTCCCCCGGCGAGGACGCCCCCTTCTACCTGAAGGTCACCAACACCGGTACGGCCAACGTCCCGAACCTCGTCGTCAAGGACGACCTCCCCGAGGGCATCGCGTTCGACGACACCTTCCAGGGCGACAACGGCGAGCCGTACAAGATCATCGACAAGAAGGAGCCGGACGGCACCGTCGCCATCCCGACCCCGAAGTTCACGCAGACCAGCGACGGTGACCGGACCTCCGGGCTCACCTGGGACTTCTCCGAGGACGACGACGGCAAGCCGTGGAACTTCCCGCCCGGCGGCAGCTTTACCATCGAGATCCACGTGAAGCTGGAAGCCGGCATCCGCGCCGACGAGACGGTCACCAACACCATGGGCGCCACCTCGTCCGACCCGGACCTGGCCTGTGAGGACGCGAGCGAGGCGGAGGAGGACGGCGCCATGTTCGGCTCCGGTCTGTACTGCGTCGACGACGCGAAGCTGACGGCCAAGTCCGGCGCCGCGTTCTCCGCCCGCAAGTGGGTCTCCGGCAACGACTCCCTCGGCTGGTACAACACCAAGACCGGGAAGACCGTCGACGTCGGCGACGACTCCTGCCTGATGACGACCGACTCCACCGGCCGCCGCTACACCGCCAACCCGTGCATCGCCCTGGTCAACCCCGGTGACCAGTACCACTACTTGATGCGCCTGCGGAACGCGGGCACCGAGGACGGCACCAACATGCGCGTCATCGACCGGTTCCCGGTCGCAGGTGACAAGGGCGTCATCCTCGACCAGGACCGCCAGACGGCCTGGGACAACCGGCCCACGCTCGCCTCCGAGCCGCAGCTCGACGGCGACAGCCCCGGCCAGATGACCACCAAGTACGAGAACGACGAACCGCTGTGCACCGACGACCTGGACATGGGCGGCGCCGGTTCGAGCGCGGACCAGTGCCCGTCGGACACGTGGGACGACGCCTACAGCAGCAGGGCGCGCGGCGCCGAGATGAACCTGGAATTCCCGCAGCCGCTGGAGCCCGGCGGCACCGTCGACATCACGTACGCGATGAACACCCCGCTCGACGTCGCCCACAACGGCGACCCGACCATCGCCTGGAACTCCTACGCCCACAACGAGACCACCGACCGCGCCGGCTCCCCGCGGGTGCTCCAGGCCAACGAGCCGATCAAGGTCGGCGTCGCCCTCTCCTACGGCGAACTGCGGCTGGTGAAGCGGCTCGGCAAGCACCCCGACGCGGCGACGGACCTGCTGCGCCGGATCCCGTACCCGTACCACGTGACCTGCACGATTCACCCCCAGGGCAGACTGCCGCGGGTGGTCCTCGACGAGGACTACCGGGTGTCCGCGAACAAGCCGGTGACGGTCGAAGGGATCCCGGCGGGAGCCGAGTGCAAGATCTGGGAGACCTCGGCCCGGGGCGGCCAGAGCGACCACACGAGGAGCGACCCCGTCGAGGTCACCATCAAGCCGAACACGGACACGGAGACCCCACAGTCCGCCAGGATCACCAACACCTACGAGTTCGGCGCACTCCAGCTCTCGAAGTCGCTCACCGGTGACGCCGCCGACTACGCCGACGACGGCCGCACCTACAGCGTCGACGTCTCCTGCACCCTCCCCGACGCCTCGGGCGCCCCCAGCGACCGCATCCTGCACAAGACGTACGAGGTGAAGGCCGGCGAACCCGTCACCATCAAGCCGCTGCCGGTGAACACCCGTTGCTGGGCGGAGGAGGTGGGCACCGGAGGCGCGGCGAAGGCGACCGTCGACCACGGCTCCGCCGACAACCCGACGGTGATCACGACGCCCGACTCCGACGACCAGGCGTCGATCAACATCACCAACACCTTCCCGGCGGCCGACCTGACCGTCCGCAAGCACGTGGTGAACGGCGGCGCGGGCCCGTACGACTTCTCGCTCGCCTGCACCACGGACCAGGGCGACGTGGCCCTCTCCTCGGACGACAGCGCCTTCTCCCTGAAGGACGGGGAGTCGCGCACGATCAAGGTCCCGGAAGGCGCCACCTGCACAGTCACGGAGACGAACGTCCCCACCGGTGACACGGTGACGTACGAGGCCTCCGACGACGGTTCGGACGGCGAGGTCCAGGTGAACGACGCGGCCACGGTCGACGTCACCAACACCTTCCCGGAGTCCGCCGACACCGGGGGCACCGGCGGCCACGACGGCGGCGGCCACCTCGCCGACACCGGCTTCCGCGACTGGACGATCCTGGGCGCCCTGCTCACGGTCCTCGCCCTCGCGGCGGGCCTCACGATCCGCGCGATGTCCCGCAGGAGCCGCGGCTGATCCTCGGCGGTAACAGGGCGGTGGCCCCCGGCGATACGAAATCGCCGGGGGCCACCGTCTTTTGGCACGGATGTGGCACGCGACGACTGAGCGAATCCGCACAGCAAAAAGGCCCGGGTCGATGACCTGGGCCTCAGCGGTTGAGCGGGTGACGAGAATCGAACTCGCGCTCTAAGCTTGGGAAGCTTATGTTCTACCATTAAACTACACCCGCGCGGTACGGCCGTTGAAGCGATCCGTACTGGCGACACTGTACCCCATGCCGGGCCCCGGGCGCTGAAGCCCCGGGGCCCGGCTGCGTTGGGAGGGGTGGAAGTGACTGCGGGTGAAGGGAGTTGAAGCGTACGGTGGGGATTCCGGCCGATGACGATTCACCGCGGGGTGCCGCCTGGATTGGCGTCCCTTTCATCCCGTAATGTTGCGCTTCGTCGTCGGTCAGGAAACTGGCCCAATGGCTCCGTGGGGAAGGGACTCCGGGACTTGATGGACTCGATGGATCGCACCGTCGTCCGATGTGCCGAAGGGCACGTGTTCAGCACCGCTTCGTTCCCGATGCAGCAGGCGGACCGCCTCGGTCCCAGCCGGCTGATTCGGTGTCCGCGGTGCGCGCGACTTCGGCACGCCGTTCCTGTGGGACCGGACGAGCGGTAAGCGGCACCGGTGACAGTGGGCGCGGGCCCCGCCGATTGTGGCGGGCCCGCGCCCACTGCGTATCCTCGCTACGTGCTTCTCTCAGACAAGGACATCCGGGCCGAGATCGACGCCGGACGGGTGCGCATCGATCCCTACGACGAGTCGATGGTTCAGCCGTCGAGTATTGATGTGCGTCTCGACCGGTACTTCCGGGTGTTCGAGAACCACAAGTACCCGCACATCGACCCGAGCGTCGAGCAGTCGGAGCTGACGCGGATGGTGGTGCCGGAGGGCGACGAGCCCTTCATCCTGCACCCCGGTGAGTTCGTGCTCGCGTCGACGTACGAGGTCATCTCCCTGCCCGAGGACCTCGCCTCGCGCCTCGAGGGCAAGAGCTCGCTGGGCCGCCTCGGCCTCGTCACGCACTCCACGGCCGGGTTCATCGACCCCGGCTTCAGCGGCCACGTGACCCTCGAACTCTCGAACCTCGCGACGCTCCCCATCAAGCTGTGGCCGGGCATGAAGATCGGCCAGCTGTGCATGTTCCGGCTGTCCTCACCCGCCGAGTTCCCGTACGGCAGCGAGCGCTACGGTTCGCGGTACCAGGGACAGCGCGGCCCGACCGCCTCCCGTTCCTTCCTCAATTTCCATCGGACCCAGGTGTGAGCAGCAGCAACATGAGTGATGTGGCGCCCGTGCGCGAGAACCTTACGTACGAGAAGTTCGGTGTCGCCATGCGCGAGCTCGCGCAGACCATCGCCGACGACGGGTACCGGCCCGACATCATCCTCAGCATCGCGCGCGGCGGCGTCTTCGTCGCCGGCGGGCTCGGGTACGCGCTGGACGTGAAGAACATCCACCTGGTGAACGTGGAGTTCTACACCGGTGTGGGCACGACCCTGGAAATGCCGGTCATGCTCGCGCCCGTGCCGAACGCGATCGACTTCAGCGACAAGAAGGTGCTCATCACCGACGACGTCGCCGACACCGGCAAGACGCTGAAGCTCGTCCACGACTTCTGCCTCGACACGGTGGCCGAGGTGCGCTCGGCCGTCGTCTATGAGAAGTCCCACTCGCTCGTGAAGTGCGAGTACGTGTGGAAGCGGACGGATGAGTGGATCAACTTCCCGTGGAGTGTTGAACCGCCGGTCGTGAAGCGGGACGGGCAGGTTCTCGACGCCTGAGCGCGCGTCGGATGCATGAAATGAGGGGCCCCGTGGGGCCCCTCATTTCGTGTGCCGGAAGGCGATGGCCGGGGACGTCTAGAACGTGCCGAGCTTGATGATCGAGAGCAGTGCGATCAGTTGGATCGCGGAGGCCGCGAGCGCCTTCGGCCAGGGGAGGTCGTGGGACTTGTGGACCATCGTGGTCAGCAGGGCGCCCGCCGCGACCCAGGTCGCCCAGCCGATGAGCTGGACGAACATCGCGTCGCCGCCGAGGAACATGCCGAAGAGCAGGCGGGGCGTGTCGGTGAGGGAGGCGATCAGCATGGACAGGCCGACCGTGGGCTGCCAGGCGCCGTCGCCGCCGAGCTGGCGGGCCAGTGTGTGGGTGACCACGCCGAGCACGAAGAAGCTGAGCGTGATCGCGATGCCGGTCGTCAGGACGTAGGGGATCGCCGAGGACATCGTGGCGTTGATGACGTCCTCGCGGGCGCCGTCGAAGCCGAAGATCGCCAGGAGCCCGTAGAGGAACGTGACGAGCAGGGCCGGGCCCCACATCGCGTAGTCGCGCATCTGGAGATACGTCGGCGCGGGGCGCAGGATGACCCCGGACAGCAGCGGCTTCCAGTGCAGGCGGGGGCCGATCGGTCCGGCCGGGGCGGCCGCGCCCGCCTGGTAGGTGGAGCCCTGGCCGTACGCGTACGGGTCGTCGCCGGGGTTCACCGAGAACGCCTGCGTGTGACCGGGGTTGTTCGCCGCGTACGGGTCGTGGGCACGGGGCGCGTTCGGCTCGCCGAAGTACTCCGGCTCGCCGTGCCCGCCGTTCGGCTGCGGCCACTGCTGCCGTTGTTGCTGTTGTTGCTGTTGCCCGTACCCGTGTTGCTGCTGCTGAGGGGGCCCGTACGGAGGGTGCCCCTGCGGCGCTTCGCGGTTGTCCCGGCCGCGTCCGTTCCTGAATCCAGCCACGTACTCGAACGTACCTGGTTTCCGTGGACGGAATGCCGGGCCCGGGGTTCGGGCCCGGCATTGCGGCTGAGCTGTGACATCCCTTAAGGGATGGCCCTGGGGTGGCCCTCAGGACTGCAGGAAGGCTTCGACACCGGGGTCAGGGAGTGAGAGTGTCTCCGACGCCTCTCTCCCCGCTCAGGCCGAGCGCGGGAGCGCAGATGTAGAAGGACTTGGTCACGGAGGTGCCGTGGGCGTTCCAGGTGCAGCCGGAGCCGTTCTCGCCAGGGGCCCCGACAGTGAGGTCGGGCTCGCCGTCTCGGTTGTTGTCGCTCAAACTGACCGACTCGCCGAACGAGTCGGCATTCTCGGCGGCTCCTGAAACTCCGGTGGTGTCCTCGTGGATGGAGCGGGATCCGGCCCCGGTGAGGCCGTGGGCCGATCCCCGCAGCACGGTGACGGCGCCCGCGTAGTGCGCGCTGCCGATGTCCTCACCGGGCACGCCGACCGCGACGTCGCCGTAGCCGTCCTTGTCCGTGTCGCCCGCGGCGAGCGAGAAGCCGAACTCGTCACCCGCCTCGCCGGCCCCGGGTACACCGGTGGTGTCCTGGTCGATGTGCACAGGGGGTTGCTCGGGGTCGATACCGTCGGCCCCGCCGAACCAGACGGAGATCCGGCCGCCGAGGTGACCGCCGGGCTTGTCGGTGGTGGGGTCGTCGTAGTCGGCGAGGACGAGGTCGCCGTAGCCGTCGCCGTCCGTGTCGGTGATGGCGCCCACGGTGCCGTCGGCGTGGGTGAGTTCGGTGCGAGTGGCCTGCCCGTCCTTGACGTCGTCCACGTAGACGCGACCGCCGGGGTCTTCGTCGTAGCGGCCGGGCAGCATGACGCGTTCCTCGGCGACGTCGCCGTCGAGGTTGCCGATCACGGCACCTTGTGTGGTGCCGAGGCCGGAGTCACGTGCGGCTGCGGCGGGGCTTCCGGTGCGAGTGAAGGGGCCATAGAAGTGCTGGGCCGAGCAGCGTGATCCGACGGTGAGGTCGGGTGTGCCGTCGCCGTCGATGTCGCCGGTGGCGAGGCTCTCGCCGAAGGCGCAGCCGTCGTCGGGGATGGACGCGGGCTTGATGGTGGAGCCGGAGCCGAGACCGGTGGCGCCGCCCCAGACGACGGTGATGCTGCCGCGGTGCTTGTCGGTGCCGACGGTCTCGGAGGAGGCTCCGACGAGCAGGTCGGCGTAGCCGTCGCGGTCGAGGTCGGCGGTGGCGAGGGTCGACCCGAACCGATCGCCCTCCTCGGGAGCGCCTGGGACTCCGGACGTGGCCTGGGTGACGACTTTGTGCCGGGAGGCGCTGATACCGGACGACGAGCCGTAGAACACGCTGACCGCTCCCGCCAGTTGGTGTCCGGACAGCGTGGCGGCCGGGTCGGCGACAGCCAGGTCGCGGTATCCGTCGCCGTTGAAGTCGCCCTGCAGGCCGGATGGCGTGGCATGGGCCGGGGCGGCGATGCCGAGGGGCAGCGCGGTCAGGGCTGCGGCGAGGAGGAGGGCGCGTCGACGCATGGGTTCTGCCTTTGGCTGATGTGGCGAAGGGGTGGGCGCGGGGCCGTGAGGTGCGGCCCCGCGCCGGTGAACTTCGTTGACTGAGGCGTCAGTTGGCGGCGTTGGCGCCGAAGACCGGGGCGGCGTCCGTGCTGACGCCGGCGGCCGAGGCGGAGATGGCGCGGGAGCCGGTCGTGGTGAGCTTGGTGCCGTCGGACGGGAGGTAGGTCAGCGCGCCGTTGCCGCTGTTCTCGCCGAGGGCGCCGACGACGAGGTCCGCCTTGCCGTCCTTGTTGGCGTCGGCGAGCTTCACCTCGCTGCCGAAGTAGTCGTTCTTCTCGTCGCTGCCGGGCACACCGGCCGTGGACTGGGCGAAGAACTGGGTGCCGGAGGTGGTGTTCAGGCCGTTCGCCGAGCCGTAGAGGACGGTGACGGAGCCGGTGTTGACGACGCCGCCGAGGTTCTCGCCGGGCGCGCCGACGGCCACGTCGACGTAGCCGTCACCGTTGACGTCGCCGACGGCGAGCTCGCTGCCGAACCAGTCGCCGCGCTCGGAGCCGCCGGGCACCTCGCCGGTGTCCTGCGAGATGTCCGTGGCGGTGGCCGGACCGGCCTGCGAGCCGTACGTGACGTGGATCTGGCCGCCGGTGACGGAACCCGGGACCGTGACGGTGCTGCCGTCCTCGTTCTTGAGGTCCGGGTCCCACTCCTGGCCGGTGACGATGTCGCCGAAGCCGTCGCCGTTGACGTCGCCGATGCCGGTGATCATGCCGCGCTTGAGCTGCTGGGCGCCGGACGTGGTCAGGCCGGAGGCGGAGCCGGGCACGTAGTAGTTCGTGTTGTAGCCCATGTCGCTGTCGGTCTCGTAGCCGTTGACGACGAGGTCGGAGCGCTTGTCGCCGTTGACGTCACCGGCGAACAGGCTGAGCGGGCCCGCGTCGCCGCCGCTGACGATGGCGGGGCGGACGGTGTAACGGCCGCCCAGGGAGGCGGTCTTGGCGGTGCCGCCCTTGAAGACGTACACCGTGGCGGAGGACGAGCCGATGGCGAGGTCGTCCTTGCCGTCGCCGTCGAAGTCGCCCGCGGCGAGCGAGTCACCCCATTTGTCGTGCGAGGAGACGGCCGGGTCGGTGATGGTGGTGCCGCCGGACAGGCCGGAGGCCGAACCCCACAGCACCGCCACGGTGCCGCCGTTGGCGTCGTCGCCGACCTTCTCGTGCGGTGCGGAGACGGCGAGGTCGTCGAAGCCGTCGTGGTTGAAGTCGCCGTACGCGCTGACCCAGCCGAAGCCGTCGCCCGTCTCGGAGGTGCCGGGGACACCGCTGGTGTCCTGGCTGAAGGTGGCGCGCTTGGTGGCGGTGACGCCGCTCGCCGAGCCGTACAGGGCGACGATGTTCCCGGCGCCCTTCTTGCCGGAGACGGTGGCGTCACCGGCGGAGACCGCGACGTCGCCGTAACCGTCGGCGTTGAAGTCGGCCTGCGGGTGGTGCACGGAGTCCGCGGCGCCGGCGGTGCCCGCGGAGGCGGCGAGGAGACCGCCGGTGAGGGCGGCCGCGGCGGCCGTCGCGAGGGCGAGGCGGATGCGGGCGGAGGTGCGTCTGTGCTCGGTCATGCGTGTGGTGATCCTTTGCATGGTGCTCCTGTGGCGGAGCATGGTGTCAGTGGGGACGGCCGGGCCCTGAGCGGGCCGCGGGCCGTCCGTCGGGTCAGTCCGTGAAGTTGGCGCCCAGGCGGGGGGTGCCGGTGGCGGAGACACCGAGGGTCGAGGTGTAGATGCCGGAGGACGCGGCGAGGGAGCCGTCGGCCTTGAACTTGACCGGGTAGACCGCGCCGTTGAGGCCGTTCTCGCCCGCGGCGCCGATGTACGCCTCGTCGCGTCCGTCGCCGTTGAGGTCGTCGAGGTGGACGTCGGAGCCGAAGAAGTCGCCCGCCTCGTTGCTGTTGGGCACGAAGGCGTTGTTCTGCTCCAGGAACACCGAGCCCTGCCCGGTGATGCCGGTGCCGTCGGCCTTGCCGTACATGACCCACGCGGCACCGGTGTTGGCGCCGCCGGTCAGGTCCTCGTCGGGCGCCCCGACCACCAGGTCGAGGTGGCCGTCGCCGTTGACGTCGCCGAGGTCGACCTCGGCGCCGAAGGCGTCGCCGGTCTCGCTGCCGCCGGCCACGCCGGCGGTCTCCTGGGTGAGGGTGGTGCGGGTGGCGGCGGGGCCGGCGCCGGAGCCCTTGACGATGTAGACGGCGCCGCTGGTGTCCTTGCTGTTGCTGTTGGCCCAGTAGTTGCCGACGACGATGTCGTCGTAGCCGTCGCCGTTGGTGTCGCCGAGGTCGGTGATGACACCGCTCGGCAGACGGACCGCGCCGGAGGTGCTGGGGCCCGAAGCGGTGCCGGGCAGCCAGAAGTTGGCGTTGGTGCCGTTGTCCGCCGCGTAGCCGTTGACGATCAGGTCGTCCTTGCCGTCGCCGTTGGCGTCGCCCGAGTGCAGGTTCCAGACGCCGGCGCCGGTGTCGCTGATGACGGGGACGGTGACGACGCTGCGGTGGGGGTTGTCGCCCGTGCGCGAGAAGGGGCCGTCGAGGATGTCGACGGTGTTCTTGTTGTTGGCGCCGATCGCCAGGTCGGTGGAGCCGTCGCCGTCGAAGTCGCCCGCCTCGATGGGGCCGCCGAAGCCGTCGTGGGAGCTGGGGCGGGGGTCGTCGATGGTGGTGCCGCTCGTCAGGCCGGTCGGCGAGCCCCACAGGATGGCGGCGGTGCCGCCGTCGGTGTCCGAGCCGACGTCCTCGCCCGGGGCGGCCACCGCCAGGTCGTCGTAGCCGTCGCCGTCGAAGTCGCCGTACGCGGAGTCGGCGCCGAAGTAGTCGCCGGTCTCGGCGGTGCCGGGTACGCCCGCGGTGTTCTGGCTGATGGTGACGGTGCGGGTGCCGGTGGCGGAGCCGTAGAGCACGGCGATCTGGCCGGCCTGCTTGTGCCCGTTGACGTAGGCGTGGGAGGCGCTGACCGCGAGGTCGCCGATGCCGTCTCCGTTGAAGTCCGCGTCGGCGTCGGGCTGGGACGCGGCCGGGGCGGCGGCCGCGGGGCCCGCCGCGGCGGTGAGGACGCCGCCGGTCAGGGCTGCCGCCGTGGCGGTGGCCATGGCGAGCCGGAGGCGGGTCTGGGAGGGAGCAGGCGTGCGTCTGTGCTTGGCCATTCGGTTGGCTCCTGCGGCAAGGGGGACGCCTGGCGGGCGTCCCGTCAACGGGGTGCCGTTTGCAGGGTGTTGGCCGGGAATTACCCCGGCCGTGACCTCGCGGTCGGCTAACAGGAGACCGTTGGTGGGGCGGGAGGGTTGTACGGGGCGACGGAGTTTTTGCAGGACAGCGCCAGTTCGGGACAAGCCCTAGTTGCTGAACTCCGTTGTGGAGAACGTGAGCTGTGGGGTGGCCGATACGAGCGTGGCGGCGCGGTCGCCCGTCAGTACGGTCACCGTGTCCGTGGTGCCCTTGGTGTGTTGCAGGACGAGGTCGTCGCGGCCGTCCCCGTCGTAGTCCGCGACCGCGATCACGTGGCCCTTCGCCGGGGCCCTGCGGGGCTTGCCCGGACCGATGAGGTGGACGCCGTCCGAGGCCGCGTCCGATACGGCCAGCTCGTCGCGGCCGTCGCCGTTCAGGTCCGCCGCCGCGAGCCGGTCGCCGGTGACCCGGACCGTGCGGGTGGCGGCGCCCCCGGGCGCGTACAGCTTCAGGCCGGTCCCGCCGAGGATCGCCGCTCCGAAGCGGCCGAAGACCGCGTCCGTGCCCGCCGGGTACGTGGCGCCCTTGGTGAAGCCGTCGGGGCCGCCGAGGGCGACGGCGGAGCGCGCCGTGCCGGTGTGGGCGCGGACCAGGACGTCGTCGGTGCCGTCGCCGTTCAGGTCGGCGGCGGGGCCGGTCGGAACGTTTCCGCCGGGCTGCGCGATGCCGGTGGTGCCGCGCGGGGCGCCGGCGCGGGTGAACGGGCCGGGCAGGACGCTGAGCCGGCCGGCGCTCGCGTGCACGACCAGGTCGTTGCGGCCGTCGCCGTCGAAGTCGCCGCACACCGGCTGGTCGGGCCACTCGTTGCCGAACCGGGCCCGCGCGGGGATCTTCAGCGTGACGCCCTTGCCGGAGATCCCGGTGGGCGAGCCGAAGAGGATCTGGAGTGGGACCGGCGGCATGCCCTGGCCGTCGTACGGCGGGTCCGTCGACACCACGAGGTCGGCGTACCCGTCCCTGTCGAGGTCGCAGCTCGCCTCCGACGCGAACGTGGCCGGGGCCCGCCCCTTGATCCGGGCCGCGTACTTCGCCGGGGTCAGCAACTGCCGGGTCCCGGCGACGAGTCCGTGGCCCTTCCTCCCGTAGACGACGCCGATGCCGGGGTCGTCGCCGAGCCCGTCGTGCGCGAGGTCGTCGAGGACGAGGTCGGGGGCGCCGTCCCCGTTGAAGTCGCTCGGCAGCTTGCTGCCCTTGCCGCGCGGGATCGGCAGCGGCGCGCTCCGCTGCTGCTCGCCCGCCACGGTCGCGGGGCGGTGGGTGCCCGCGCTGTCGCTGTCGTGGCCGCCGCACGCCGTGAGCGCGGCGGCGAGCAGTGCGGCGCACAACACGGCCCCGCTGCCTCTTCGTACGCCGGATCTTTGTATGTGCCCCGGTATCAACAACGCCCCCGCCCCTCCCATGAGTCCACAACTTCCACATGATGGCAGGGGCAAGGACGGGAACGTCAGCGCAGGGACGTGCCGAATGCGATGTCCGCGCCGGGAAGGCCGAAGTCCGCGCCGTTGAACGAGGTCGCGCCCGTCGTCGTCGGGTACGGAGCCGAACCCTTCAGCACCGTGACGGCGCCCGCGTCCGCGGCCGAGCCGATGTCCTCGCCGGACGCGGCGACGGACAGGTCCGCGCGGCCGCCCCCGTTGATGTCCTTCATCCGTACGCTCGATCCGAATCGGTCGCCCGGCTCCGCGACGCCCGGCACCCCGCTGGTCTCCTGGTGGTAGGAGCGGCCCGCACTGATGTAGCCCGCGGAGCCCTTGAGGACGACGACCGAGCCCGTGCCCCGCACACCGTCGACGCTCTCGCCGGGCGCGCCGACCGCCACCTCGTCGTGGCCGTCGCCGTCCACGTCACCGACGGAGACGGAGGCGCCGAACCGGTCCTCGGCCTCCGTCGCTCCCGGGATGCCGGGGCTGTCCTGGGTGACCTTGTCCATGCCCTCCATCTCGTCGGTGAAGATGGTGGATCCGCCGTAGAACACCCAGACCGAGTTGTCGGCGGCCTGCCCGGTGACGAGGTCGGGGTAGCCGTCGCCGTTCACGTCGCCGGTGGCGGCGGCCTCGGTGGTGGATCCCGCGAACTGGCCGTCGATCCGCCCGGAGTGGTAACCGATGTCGCCGGGCCCGCCGTTGACCCACCCCGTGTAGGGGCTGCCGTCGGCGTTCTTGCCGTAGAGGACGTACGTGTACGTCTTCCCGACGCCCTTGCCGTGGAACTGGTCGGCGGTCAGCCCTTCCAGCGTCACGCCCTCGGGCACGAACTCGACCTCGGGCGCGTAGGCGTCCTCGGGGGCGTTGCTGTCCGAGTACCACCAGTACTTCTTGGCGCTGACGACGGCGAGCTGCGCGTGGTCGTCGCCGTCGAGGTCGACGAAGACGGCGCCCTCGCCGAAGCGTTGGTCGTCGGCGGAGGGCGCGTGGTAGACGGTGGCGCCCTTGGTGAATCCGTTCGCGCCGCCCCACACCACGTTCAGCGAGCCGCCCGCCCAGTCGGTGACCCGCTCGCCGGGGGCGCCGACGATCAGGTCGGCGTACCCGTCGCCGTTGACGTCGCCGCTGGTGACGTTCTCCCCGAACTCGTCCTCCTGCTCGGTGGCCCCGGGCACGCCGGCGGTCTCCTGGGTGATGGTCACGGCCTTGCCGGGGCCCACGCCGGACGAGGAACCGAACGTCACCGTCACGGCGTTGGCCTTCGGCGTGCCGATGGCGAGGTCCCGGTGGCCGTCGCCGTTGAAGTCGTCCTTCAGCGTGCTCGCCGCGGAGGCGGTCCCCGCGAGGGGGAGGGTGAGGCCGCCCGCGGCGAGGGCGGCCACCCCGGCGACCATGGCGATTTTCTTGAGGCGCACGTCAACTCCAGCGTTGGGTGGGGCAGTTGTTCTCGGTGGTCCGCTGGTGTGACGGCTGGGGGCCGGTGAATGGTTGTACGTGTACGTGAGGTGCCTAGTCGTCGATCGCCGCCCCGAAGCGTGCGTCCAGGGACGGACCGCCCAGCGACCCCGCCCCGTACGTCCACGACCCGGCCGCCGTGATCCCGCCGGACCCCGCGGAGAACACCCACACCACGCCGTCGTTGGTGTTCTCGCCGGGCGCCGCCGCGAGGAGTCCGAAGCGCCCGTCGTCGTTGGGGTCGGTGAAGGAGACCTGGCCGCCGAACTTGTCGCCCTTCTCGGCCGCGCCGGGGACGTCCGCCGAGTTCTGGTTGAAGTCCCGTACGTCGCTGGTCCGCAGGCCGAGGGTCGTCCCCCGCATCACCGTCACGGCGCCCGCGTCGGCGACCGTCCCGATGTCCTCGCCGGGCGCGCCGATCGCGACGTCGGCGAACCCGTCACCATTGGTGTCGCCGACGGACAGGTCGGCGCCCCAGCCGTCGCCCTTCTCGGCGGTGCCGGGCACGCCGTCGGAGTCCTGCGTCCACCACTGCGGCTCCCCGGTGAGGCCCGAGGCCGAGCCGTAGTGGACGCCGACCATACCGCCCGTCGTCCACGGGCCGCCGTCGTCGGGGCTGTTCGGCTCGCCGGTGACGAGGTCGTCCTTGCCGTCGCCGTTGACGTCACCGGAGGCGGCGACCGGGCCGCCGCGCAGCGTGAGGTTCGGCAGCGGGTCGGCGTCGGAGGCCGTGCCGGGGATGACGTACGACCAGCCGTCGCCGGACTCGTCGCCGACCGAGAGGCCGGACACGACGAGGTCGGCGAAGCCGTTGGCGTCGTAGTCGCCGGTGGTCAGGGACTTGGGCTGGATGCCGGTCGGCGCGGCCAGGGTGGCGGCGCGTGCGGTGGCGGTCGGCGCCTTGCCCTTCGGTGCTACGGCCTTCGGGGCCTTGGGCGCGAAGTCGGTCCGGGAGTCGCGGACCAGGTTCTTCGTCGCGCCCGCGGTGGATCTGGCGGCGGGCGCGGCCTCGTAGCGGAAGACCGCGAGGCCGACCGAGTCGAGGACGGCGAGCAGGTCGCCGTCGCCGCCGTCGGTGAACCGGGCGGCGGCGAGCGACGAGCCGAACTTGCCGCCCGCGGTGGGCTCGTCGGCCTCGATCCACTGACTGGCGCTGCCGGCCAGGCCCTTGGGCGTGCCCCACAGGACGACGCCGCCGCCCGAGTCGGCCACGGTTCCGACGTCCTCGCCGGGCGCGCCGACGATCGCGTCGTCGTAGCCGTCGCCGTCGAGGTCCCCGGTGGCGACGGCCTGCCCGAAGGCGTCGCCCTTCTCGGCGGCGCCGGGCACCCCGGTCGTGTTCTGGCTGAGGACGGCGGCGCGGGACGTCCCCATCCCGCTCGATGCGCCGTACTGCACGGTGACGATCCCGGCCCCGGCGTGCCCGCCGACGGTGGCGCCGGGGGCGCCGACGAGCACGTCGTCGTAGCCGTCGCCGTTGAAGTCGGTGTTGCGGTCGTTGGCACGGGTGCCGCCCGGTGTGCCCGCGTACGCGGACGGGGCGGCGGCGATGAACGTACCGGTGAGAAGAAGGAACGAGGCCGCGGCGAGGGCGGCCGTCCGGTTCTTGCGCACGTGCGGCTCCTTGGCTGAAGGAAGACCGGGCAGCGCGGGGGGATGGCCGGAAAGGGCCCGTTCCTTGTCCGGCGCACCGTTTGACACAGGATGGGCCGGAAGGGTTGTACGGGACGCAACAAGTGGTGTGGGCACCCCGCACAAGTGAAGAGGGCACCCGTACACGCGAAGAGGGCACCCCGTCGTGAACGGGGTGCCCTCAGGGGCGTACGCGATCCTCGGTTACTTCACCGGCTCCGGCTCCGGCGCGTCCTCGGTCTCCGCCTCGCCCGCCGGGTCGACCGGCGTCTTGACGGAGTCGAGCAGGAGCTGGGCCACGTCGACGACCGTGACGGACTCCTTGGCCTTGCCGTCGTTCTTCTTGCCGTTGACCGAGTCGGTCAGCATGACGAGGCAGAACGGGCAGGCCGTGGAGACGATGTCCGGGTTGAGCGAAAGCGCTTCGTCAACACGCTCGTTGTTGATGCGCTTGCCGATCCGCTCCTCCATCCACATCCGCGCACCACCGGCGCCGCAGCAGAAGCCGCGCTCCTTGTGGCGGTGCATCTCCTCGTTGCGGATGCCCGGGACGCTGGCGATGATCTCGCGCGGCGGGGAGTAGATCTTGTTGTGACGGCCCAGGTAGCACGGGTCGTGGTACGTGATGATGCCCTCGACCGGCGTGACCGGCGTCAGCTTGCCCTCGTCGACCAGGTGCTGGAGCAGCTGCGTGTGGTGGATGACCTCGTAGTCACCGCCGATCTGCGGGTACTCCTTGCCGATCGTGTTGAGGCAGTGCGGGCAGGTCGCGACGATCTTCTTCGCCGTACGAGGCTTCTTGGACTCCTCGGTGACCTTGCCGTCCTCGTCGTACTCCTCGCCGAAGGCCATGTTGAGGGACATGACGTTCTCCTGGCCGAGCTGCTGGAACAGCGGCTCGTTGCCGAGGCGGCGGGCGGAGTCACCGGTGCACTTCTCGTCGCCGCCCATGATCGCGAACTTGACGCCCGCGATGTTGAGGAGCTCGGCGAAGGCCTTGGTGGTCTTCTTCGCGCGGTCCTCCAGGGCGCCGGCGCAGCCGACCCAGTAGAGGTACTCGACCTCGGTGAGGTCCTCGATGTCCTTGCCGACGACCGGCACCTCGAAGTCGAGCTCCTTGAGCCACTCCAGGCGCTGCTTCTTCGCCAGGCCCCAGGGGTTGCCCTTCTTCTCCAGGTTCTTGAGCATCGTGCCCGCCTCGGACGGGAACGCGGACTCGATCATCACCTGGTAGCGGCGCATGTCGACGATGTGGTCGACGTGCTCGATGTCGACCGGGCACTGCTCGACGCAGGCGCCGCAGGTGGTGCAGGACCACAGGACGTCCGGGTCGATGACGCCGTTCTCTTCGTGCGTGCCGATCAGCGGGCGCTCGGCCTCCGCGAGGGCGGCGGCCGGGACGTCCTTGAGCTGCTCCTCGGTGGCCTGCTCCTCGCCCTCCATGTTCTTGCCGCCACCGGCGAGCAGGTAGGGCGCCTTGGCGTGCGCGTGGTCGCGCAGCGACATGATGAGCAGCTTCGGGGAGAGCGGCTTGCCGGTGTTCCACGCGGGGCACTGCGACTGGCAGCGGCCGCACTCGGTGCAGGTGGAGAAGTCGAGCAGGCCCTTCCAGGAGAAGTGCTCGACCTGGGACACGCCGTAGACGTCGTCCTCGCCCGGGTCCTCGAAGTCGATCGGCTCGCCCTTGGAGGTCATCGGGAGCAGCGCGCCGAGCGAGACGTCGCCGTCGGCCCGGCGCTTGAACCAGATGTTGGGGAACGCGAGGAAGCGGTGCCAGGCGACACCCATGTCGGTCTTCAGGGCGACCGTGATCATCCAGATGAACGAGGTCGCGATCTTCAGCCCGGCGAAGAAGTACGTGAGGGTCTGGAGCGTGGAGACGTCCAGGCCCGACAGCGCGTTCACCACGGGGTACGAGATGAAGAACGACGCCTCGTAGCTGTCGACGTGGTGCTGGGCGCCTTCGAGGGCGTGCAGCATGAAGATGCAGACGCCGACGATGAGGATGACGGCCTCGACGAAGTACGCCTGGCCGAAGTTCGAGCCGGCGAAGCGGGACTTGCGGCCCGGCTTGTTCGGCTTGCTCAGCTGGCGGATCACGATGAGGACCGCGATGCCGAGGACGGTCATCGTGCCGATGAACTCGACGAAGATGTTGTACGGCGCCCACTCGCCGATGATCGGCAGCAGCCAGTCGGCCTGGAACAGCTGGCCGATGGCGTTGACGATGGTCAGCAGCAGTGAGAAGAAGCCCACCGCCACGAACCAGTGCGCGACTCCGACGATGCCCCAGCGATTCATCCTCGTGTGGCCGAGGAACTCCTTGGCCACGGTGACGGTGCGCTGCACGGGCTCGTCGGTGCGGGTACCTGCGGGTACGTTCTGACCGAGCCGCATGAAGTTGTAGATCTGCAGGAGGGCACGGACGAACAGGGCCGCGCCGACCACGATCGTAACCAGCGACACGATGATCGCGGCGAGTTGCATTTGGGGGCTCCTCGGGCCTGCGAGGGAAGTCTTCTCGGGGACGGTGATTACTAAGCGGTAACTTAGGTTGTCCGTCTGAGACTACCCACTTACCCGGACGCAATGTAGTCGCCAGGCTGGTGATCTGTGTCGCGCAGGTGTACCTGCGTGGATCATCGCGGGACCCCAAAGCGGATCGTGTTATTCACCCCATATTTGGACATAACGGAATAACTTATGGGGATGAGCGCATCGTTGACGACCGCACCCACGACTTGTCTGGTCACCGGAGGTGCCGGCTTCGTCGGCTCGCATCTCACGGACGCGCTGCTCGCTCAGGGACACACCGTCGTCGTCCTCGACGACCTGTCCACGGGCGACCGCGCCAACCTCGCCGCCGCCTGGCCGAACCCACGGCTCCGCTTCGTGCGCGGCTCGGCCCTCGACGCCCGGCTCGTCGCCGAACTCGCGGGCCGCTGCGAGGCGGTGGTCCACCTGGCCGCGCAGGGGGAGCGCCCCGTCGTCGAGGCCGCCCGCCTGCGCGGCCGCCGCCTGCTCGTCGCCTCCGCGGGCGAGGTTCCGGGCGATGACGTGACCGTGGCCCGCCTCTACGACACCGTCGGCCCGCGCCAGTCGTCCGCGTCCGGCGCCGTCGTGCCGCGCCTCGCCGGGCAGGCGGTCGCGGGCCTGCCGGTCACCCTGCACGGCGACGGCACCCGGCGGCTCCGCCTCACCCACGTCGCCGACACCGTCGACGCGCTGCTGCGGCTGCTCGCCGAGCCGGCCGCCGCCGGGCGTGTCTTCGACGTCAGCGGCGCGCAGGAGACCGCCGTCGCCGACCTCGCGGGCGTCCTTGTCGAACGCTCCGGCTCCCCGTCGCCGCTCCGCTTCGTCCCGTACGAGGCGGGAGCGCGGGACCCGTACGGCCCCGAGGAGCCCGCGCCCGACGCGGGTCCCCTGCGGGAACTCACCGGATGGGAGCCCGCGTTGGGGCTGCTCGACATCGTGGACGCGGCCCTCGTCGACGCGGGCGGCGCGTTCGGCGTGGTCACGACCGCCGGGGCCAGGGTCTGACCATGAGGATCGCCGTCGTCCACGGTTTCGGCGCCCCGGGCGGCGAGGACGAGGCCGTCCTCGACCAGGTCGCCGCGCTCACCCGCGCGGGACACGAGGTGCGCCTCGTCGCGGCGAACGGCCGTGGCCGCGACCCCCTCGCCACCCTGCGGGCGTTCGGCCCGGACGTCGTGCACGTCCACAACCTGTACCCCGCCTTCGGTCGCGCCTGGGTCACCGAGTGGACGGGCCCGGTGGTCGCCACCCTGCGGCACGGGCCCCACCGCGGCTCACGGCTCGCCGCGCTCCAGTTCCCGTGGGCGGCGCGCGGCGGGCTGCGGCAGGACCCGCTGCTGCGGCGGGCCGACCGACTCGTGGTCCTCTCGGAGGCGAGCCGGGACGCGTGCGCGCGCGCCGGGCTGCCCCGCGAACGCCTCGACGTGGTGCCCGACTTCGTACCCACGGTCGCTGAACCAGAGGTGGGGGCGGGCGGGGGCGACGGGGGCAGCGGTGCAGGCGGGGGCGGTGACGCCTGGGTGTGCGTCGCGCCGCTCGCGCCGGGCCGGGGCGTGCTCGAACTGCTCCGCCGCTGGCCCGCGGGTGAGCGTCTCGACGTGATCGGGGCCGGGCCGCTGGAGTGGCGGTGCCGGGCGGCGGCGCCCGCGTCGGTGCGGATGTGCGGGGCCGTGGGGCGGGGGGAGCTGAGGCGGGCGCTTCCGGGGTACCGGGGGATCGTGCTGCCGGGGCGGGGGACGCGCAGGGCGGTGCCGCTCGTGTACGCGGAGGCGCTCGCGGCGGGGCTGCCGGTGCTGGCCTTCGAGGGGGCCGGGGCGTCGGCGGTGCCGCGTGCCGTACGGTCCGAGGGCACGGGTACGGTCACCACCCCGGACGCGCACCTTCCCGGCGCGCTCGACGTGGCCGCCAAGATCTTCCCGACGCTGCGGGAGCACTGCCGCGCCGTGTACGCGAAGCGGTACGGGGAAGCCGTCTGGACCGAGCGCACCGAGTGCCTCTACGCCTCGCTCGTAGCGTAATCACCTCCGTACGAGCCCATGACACTTCACAAAAGCCCAGGTCAGAGCTGTGTCTCCAGCGGTCTGCCGATAAGGGCAGGATAAAACTTGAGTGGGTGGGACTCAGGTCTGTTGACGCCGAGGGGGAGGGTGTTGCAGTCTTGAGCCAGTTCCACTCAAGTAGGTAGCTGGAGGAATCGAAATGGCACGTGCGGTCGGCATCGACCTGGGCACGACTAACTCCGTCGTCAGCGTTCTGGAGGGCGGTGAGCCCACCGTCATCGCCAACGCCGAGGGCGCCAGGACCACGCCGTCCGTCGTCGCTTTCGCGAAGAACGGCGAAGTGCTGGTCGGCGAGGTTGCGAAGCGCCAGGCGGTCACGAACGTGGACCGGACCATCCGCTCGGTGAAGCGCCACATGGGCACCGACTGGAAGATCGACCTGGACGGGAAGGACTTCAACCCGCAGCAGATCTCCGCGTTCATCCTGCAGAAGCTGAAGCGCGACGCGGAGTCCTACCTCGGCGAGAAGGTCACGGACGCGGTCATCACCGTCCCGGCCTACTTCAACGACTCCGAGCGTCAGGCGACGAAGGAAGCCGGCGAGATCGCGGGCATGAACGTCCTGCGCATCGTCAACGAGCCGACGTCCGCGGCCCTGGCCTACGGCCTGGACAAGGACGACCAGACCATCCTGGTCTTCGACCTCGGTGGCGGCACCTTCGACGTCTCGCTCCTGGAGATCGGCGACGGCGTCGTCGAGGTGAAGGCCACGAACGGCGACAACCAGCTCGGTGGTGACGACTGGGACCAGCGCGTCGTCGACTACCTGGTCAAGCAGTTCAACAACGGCCACGGTGTGGACCTGGGCAAGGACAAGATGGCGCTCCAGCGCCTGCGCGAGGCCGCCGAGAAGGCGAAGATCGAGCTGTCCTCCTCCACGGAGACCACGATCAACCTGCCGTACATCACGGCCTCCGCCGAGGGCCCGCTGCACCTGGACGAGAAGCTCACGCGCGCCCAGTTCCAGCAGCTCACGTCGGACCTTCTGGAGCGCTGCAAGACGCCGTTCCACAACGTCATCAAGGACGCGGGCATCAACCTGTCCGAGATCGACCATGTCGTTCTCGTCGGTGGTTCGACCCGTATGCCGGCCGTCGCCGAGCTGGTCAAGGAACTGACCGCGGGCAACGAGGCCAACAAGGGCGTCAACCCGGACGAGGTCGTCGCCATCGGCGCCGCCCTGCAGGCCGGTGTCCTCAAGGGTGAGGTCAAGGACGTTCTGCTCCTCGACGTGACCCCGCTGTCCCTCGGCATTGAGACCAAGGGCGGCATCATGACCAAGCTGATCGAGCGCAACACGACGATCCCGACGAAGCGTTCGGAGATCTTCACGACGGCCGAGGACAACCAGCCGTCGGTGCAGATCCAGGTCTACCAGGGCGAGCGCGAGATCGCGGCGTACAACAAGAAGCTCGGTATGTTCGAGCTGACCGGTCTGCCGCCGGCCCCGCGCGGTGTCCCGCAGGTCGAGGTCGCCTTCGACATCGACGCCAACGGCATCATGCACGTCACGGCCAAGGACCTTGGCACGGGCAAGGAGCAGAAGATGACCGTCACCGGTGGCTCCTCGCTGCCGAAGGACGAGGTCAACCGGATGCGCGAAGAGGCCGAGAAGTACGCGGACGAGGACCACGCCCGCCGCGAGGCCGCCGAGTCCCGCAACCAGGGCGAGCAGCTCGTCTACCAGACGGAGAAGTTCCTCAAGGACAACGAGGAGAAGGTTCCCGCCGAGGTCAAGACCGAGGTCGAGGAAGCCGTCACCGAGCTGAAGGAAAAGCTCAAGGGCGAGGACTCGGCCGAGATCCGCACCGCGACCGAGAAGGTCGCCGCCGTCTCGCAGAAGCTGGGCCAGGCCATGTACGCCGACGCCCAGGGCGCGCAGGCCGCCGGTGACGCCCCGCAGGGTGACGCCGCGGGCGCCGACGCCAAGGCCGACGACGACGTCGTGGACGCCGAGATCGTCGACGAGGACAAGGACCGCAAGGACGGTGCCGCGTGACGGAGGAGACCCCGGGCTTCGAGGAGAACGAGAAGCCTGACGTCCCCTCCGGCGCCACCCCCGACGACGCCGAGCCGCAGGCCGCTCCCTCCGACACGGAGGGGGCGGCCCCGGCCGGGGACTCAGCTTCCGCTCAGGATGTTGCCCTGACGGCACAGCTGGACCAGGTGCGCACCGCGCTCAACGAGCGCACCGCGGACCTCCAGCGCCTGCAGGCCGAGTACCAGAACTACCGGCGCCGTGTGGAGCGGGACCGCGTCACGGTCAAGGAGATCGCCGTCGCGAACCTCCTGACCGAGCTGCTTCCCGTTCTCGACGACATCGGCCGTGCCCGTGAGCACGGCGAGCTCGTCGGCGGCTTCAAGTCGGTGGCCGAATCCCTGGAGACGGTCGCCGCGAAGATGGGCCTTCAGCAGTTCGGCAAGGAGGGCGAGCCCTTCGACCCGACCGTGCACGAGGCCCTGATGCACTCCTACGCGCCGGACGTCACGGAGACGACCTGCGTGGCGATCCTGCAGCCGGGTTACCGGATCGGCGAGCGCACCATCCGCCCCGCGCGGGTGGCCGTGGCCGAGCCGCAGCCGGGTACGCAGGGGAAGTCCGAGGATGCTGCCGAGTCGGCCGACGCCAAGGGCGACGAGAAGGACAACGGTGGCCCGGAAGAGGGCTGACGTCGTACACGTACTGATTGATGTGAGTGAGGAGGGACGTCGAGGCCGATGAGCACCAAGGACTTCATCGAGAAGGACTACTACAAGGTCCTCGGCGTCCCGAAGGACGCCACCGACGCCGAGATCAAGAAGGCGTACCGCAAGCTCGCCCGCGAGAACCACCCCGACGCCAACAAGGGCAACGACAAGGCGGAGGAGCGCTTCAAGGAGATCTCCGAGGCGAACGATGTCCTCGGTGACCCCAAGAAGCGCAAGGAGTACGACGAGGCGCGCGCCCTGTTCGGCAGCGGCGGGTTCCGACCGGGACCCGGCGGCGCCGGCGCGGGCGGCTCGTTCAACTTCGACCTGGGCGACCTCTTCGGAGGCGGCGCCCAGGGCCAGGGCGGCCCGGGCGGCTTCGGCGGCGGCATCGGCGACGTGTTCGGTGGCCTGTTCAACCGGGGCGGCGCGGGCGCGGGTACGCGTACGCAGCCGCGCCGGGGCCAGGACATCGAGTCCGAGGTGACGCTGAGCTTCACCGAGGCCGTGGACGGCGCGACGGTACCCCTGCGTATGTCGTCCCAGGCCCCCTGCAAGGCGTGCTCCGGCACCGGCGACGCGAACGGCACACCGCGCGTGTGCCCGACGTGCGTCGGCACCGGGCAGGTCTCGCGGGGCGGCGGTGGCGGCTTCTCCCTCACCGACCCGTGCGTGGACTGCAAGGGCCGCGGCCTGATCGCCGAGACGCCGTGCGACGCCTGCAAGGGCAGTGGGCGGGCCAAGTCCTCCCGCACCATGCAGGTCAGGATCCCCGCGGGGGTCTCGGACGGCCAGCGCATCCGGCTCCGCGGCAAGGGCGCCCCCGGTGAACGGGGCGGCCCCGCGGGCGATCTGTACGTCGTCGTGCACGTCGACGCGCACCCGGTCTTCGGCCGCAAGGGCGACAACCTCACCGTCACCGTCCCGGTGACGTTCACCGAGGCGACGCTCGGCGCCGAGGTCAAGGTGCCCACGCTCGGCGGCCCGCCGGTCACCCTGAAGCTGCCCACGGGCACGCCGAACGGGCGGACGATGCGGGCCCGCGGCAAGGGCGCCGTCCGCAAGGACGGAACGCGCGGAGATCTGCTGGTGACGGTCGAGGTGGCCGTCCCCAAGGACCTTTCGGAGGACGCCCGCAGCGCCCTCGAGTCGTACCGCAAGGCGACTGAGGACACCGACGTGCGGGCAGAACTGTTCAAGGCCGCGAAGGGAGCGTGAATGTGATGGACGGGCAGCCCGGCCGTCGGCGCCACAACCCGTACGAACTGACCGACGAGACGCCGGTGTACGTCATTTCGGTGGCGGCACAGCTGTCCGGCCTGCATCCGCAAACCTTGCGCCAGTACGACCGCCTCGGCCTGGTCTCGCCCGACCGCACGGCCGGGCGCGGCCGCCGCTACTCGGCGCGCGACATCGAACTGCTGCGTACGGTGCAGCAGTTGTCGCAGGCCGAGGGCATCAACCTGGCCGGCATCAAGCGCATCATCGAGCTGGAGAACCAGGTCGCCGCGCTGCAGTCCCGCGTGGCCGAACTCTCCTCGGCAGTGGAGAGCGCGGCCTCCGCGATCCAGCAGCGCGAGGCGGCGGTGCACGCCTCCTACCGCCGGGACCTGGTCCCGTACCAGGAGGTCCAGCAGACGAGTGCGCTGGTGGTGTGGCGGCCCAAGAACAAGCGGTCGCAGGACTGACGCCTGTACGCACGTGAAGGGGCCCGGAGGTCACGACCTCCGGGCCCCTTCGCATGTCCTCATCTCCCTGTCGACTGCCACACCGCGATCACCAGCGCGTTGACGCGAGCCTCAAGGCGTTGAAGTTGGGTCGTGGAGCCACTGAGGTTCGGTGAGGCGCCGGCACGCACTTGCTCGCGAGCAGCCGTTCCACGATCGGCTCCAAGCGAAAAAGGAAGGCACTTCGGGTTCGGCAAGGACGAATCCGGCGGCAAGCCCGACGACTGGGTAGCATCCGCTCGCGTTTCCAGTGGCAGGAGAATCGGTCGGATCGCCTTGGCTGTTGGAGTGGAGGGTCGTTCTCGTGATTCCAGGTGTCGTGTATCAAGTCGCCCTGATTGTCGGTGGTTTCGGGGCGTTGGGCTGGGGCGTAGTGGTAGCGCTGATGAGCTTTGGCAGCTACCGAAGGAAGGTGACCCGGAAGGTCGAGATTCTGTCGTCGATCAACATGCCGCACGGAACCCATTACAGGTTTCGCGCGGTTGAGAGCAAGGGGTCTATTTCGCGACCCGGTGACGAAGATGATTGGACGGCGGGCCAACCGGAGAAGTTCGGCGACCGGACTTTCAGAGTTGGGCAGTTCGTCACCATTGACTACGACCCGGAGTACCCGATCGTCTTCTATCCTCCGGGGCGGTATCCGCGCATACGTGCGTGGGGGATACCGCTCTGTGCGCTGCTCATGGGTGCGGTCGCTGCTGCGCTCGGATTTGCGTCTTTCAGCTAGGGCCCCAAAGCGTGGTGCACAAGGCCGTGAACTGGCATCTCCGGTGTATGGCTGGGGTGGTGAGGGCCGAACAGGTGTGGATAGAGACGTTCACCGGGTTGCAGGTGACGTAGTTTGCGCGGCTGCTGAGGGCGGTGCGTGAACGGGGCGGCAACGGCACTCTGCGGGGTCGGCCGTGGAGTCTGCCGCTGGCCGGGCGGGTGCTGCCGGGTGATCCGACGGCTCGGTCTCCTACTGGCGCTGGAGCCCGTCTCTCTCTCCCCCCCGGCCGATGCTGTGGATCGTGGATGCGGACACCCGGCTCGTGATCGCGACAGCCCGGCCGGTGCCGGGCACCGGCCGGGGGCGACGCGTACCTCGCGACCGCGCCACGGTGGAACGACTCGGTGCCGAACCGGGGAAAGTCGGTGGTGCGCGGCATCCTGTTCCGGCGTCAGTCCGCCGACCCCTCGCTGGCCGAGGGGATCCCCGGCGCCCTGCGCGTGGTGGGGGCGATCGTGAAGGAGTGGCCGGGCAGGTGACTCCGTACGCCGGCGCCCCGCTGCCCGGCGGGCTCGGTACGTACAGGCAGGATGGACCCATGACCGAGATCCGTACCCCCCGCCTCCTCCTGCGCCGCTGGAACCCCGACGACGACCTCGCCCCGCTCGCCGAGATCCAGTCCGACTCCGCCGTGATGCGGCACATCGGCGACGGCGCCCCGCGTTCCCTCGACGAGACCGCCGAGGACATCGAGCGCTGGGAGGAGGAGTGGGACGACGAGGGGTTCGGGGTGTTCGCCGTCGAGCTGCTCGGGTCCGGTGAGCTGGCGGGGGCCGTCGGCCTGTACGTACCGGACTCTCCGCCGCAGGTGGCGGGGCACATCGGCATCCAGTGGCGGCTGGCCCGGCAGTTCTGGGGCCAGGGGTACGCGTCGGAGGCGGCGCAGGCCACGCTGGAGTTCGCGCTTCAGGATCGTGGCATCGACCGGGTCGTGGCGGTCACGGCGGAGGGCGACACGTCGTCGGCGAAGGTCCTGGAGAAGCTCGGAATGGACGTCACGGGCGACACCGACGGCGCCCGGCTGTACGCCATCGACCTCAGCGAGTACCAGGGCTGACCGGAACCAGGAGCCGGGCACCCGCACCTGTGAAATTCCTGTGTGGTCGGTGCGCACGCCTTGCGAAGGTGTCCGGTATTCGCCGTCTTCGGATTCATGTGAAGAAGTAATGGACCCGTTTTCGTTGCGGTGTGGCTTCACCTATTGACGGTCCCCGGGCGGGCGAGTTGGCTTCGAGCCACCTCGGTCGCACCGTCGCGGCCACGTCAGGGAGGTATCCGCACATGAACACGCGTATGCGTTGCGCCGCCATGGCCGGCGCCGCATCCGTCCTGGTCGTCTCGCTCTCGGCCTGCGGTGGCGTGCTGCCGGGTGGCGACAGTGGACCCAGCGCGTCCGCCACCAAGGGCAACGATGTCAAGATCGGTCTGCTGCTTCCGGAGAAGGAGACCGCCCGCTACGAGAAGTTCGACCACCCCATATTCGAGCGTCAGGTGGCGAAGCTGACGGCTGGAAAGGGGGAGCTGGTCTACGCCAATGCGAAGCAGGACGCGGCCCTCCAGCGCAAGCAGCTGCGGGAGATGATCGCCGCGAAGGTCGACACGATCGTCGTCGACGCCGTGGACGCCAAGAACATCGCCCCGGCCGTGCGCGAGGCGAAGGACGCGGGCATCCACGTCATCGCGTACGACCGGCTCGCGGAGGGGCCCGTGGACGCCTACGTCGGCTTCGACAACGAGCTCGTCGGACAGACCCAGGGCAAGGCGCTGGTCTCCGCCCTCGGCGGGGCCAAGGCCACCAAGCGCGACAAGGTCGTGATGATCAACGGCTCGCCCAGCGACCCCAACGCCGCGCAGTTCAAGTCCGCCGCCCGCGTGGAACTCGGCAACGCCGTGACCGTCGCGAAGTCGTACGACACCGCGGGCTGGAAGCCGTCCAACGCCAAGGCCAACATGGAGCAGGCGGTCGACGCGCTCGGCGTGGACAACATCGCGGGCGTGTACGTCGCCAACGACGGGATGGCCGGCGGCGTGATCGCGGCCCTGAAGGAGGTCGGCGTCCGCGAGATGCCGCCGATCACCGGGCAGGACGCCGAACTCGCCGCCGTGCAGCGGATCCTGGACGGCGAGCAGTACATGAGCGTCTACAAGCCGTACCCGGACGAGGCGCAGACCGCCGCCGAGATGGCCGTGCGGATCTCGCAGGGGCGCGACATCGAGTTCGAGGCGCTGGCGATGGACCGCACCGACAGCCCGACCACCAAGCAGATCAGGACGGCGAGCGTCAGCGTCGTCGCGCTCACCAAGGACAACATCAAGAGCACCGTCGTCAAGGACAAGATCTTCAAGGTCTCGCAGATCTGCACGGCGAAGTACGCACAGGCGTGCGCGGAGGCCGGACTGAAGTAGCCCGCGGAGTGTCCCGCTAGTCCGTGTCCTCCAGGATGCCCGACTGGCCGATCAGATAGCCCAGTTGGGCCCTGCTGTCGCTGCCCAGCGTCGCCGCCAGCTTCGCGATGTGCACGCGCACCGTACGGACGTTCATGCCGAGCCGCTCCGCGATCACCGCGTCCGTATGGCCCTCGATGAGCAGCGTCGCGATGGTGCGCTGGCGCGTCGTGACGCCGTCCGAGGCCGGCTCCTCGACCGCCGCCTGCGGGAACATCGGCGTGGCCAGCCGCCACAGCCGCTCGAACGTGGTCGCCAGGTAGGCGATCAGCGCCGGGTGCCGGAGCTCCAGGGCCACCGTGCGGTCCTGGTTCGCGGGGATGAAGGCGACGGTGCGGTCCAGCATGATGAGGCGCTCGGTCACCTCGTCGAGGGTGCGGACCTGGACGTCACCGGCCAACTGCTCGAAGTGGGCGAGCACGGCCTGCGAGTGGCGTGACGTGTGCTGGTAGAGCGTCCGCATCCGGCAGCCACGGGCCAGCAGTTGCTGCTCCTTGGGCAGGGCCGAGGCGAGCAGGGGGGCCGGGCGGTGGCCACCCGGCTGGATGGTGAGCAGCTCGGTCGACGAGGTGGACATGGCCTCGCCGATCGCGTCGTTGATGCGCTGGAAGCCGAGCAGGACGGTGATCATGGGGGCGTCCGGGACGGCCGCCCGCTCGGCGTCCAGGGCCATGAGCGGGGCGAAGGTCTCGGCCAGCTTCGCCTCCTGGCTGCGGCGCAGGGCGATGTTCTCCTCGACGGCCCGCAACAGCCGGGGCAGCGCGATCGCGGGAGGAACAGGGCGCAGCCATCCGGGGTCCCCGGTGTCCGGGCGGAGCAGCGCGTGCGCTTCGAGACAGGGAACCGGCTCGGAGTCCGCGCGCTGTACGCGGCCCTCGCGCAGGGCGCGGGTGTAGAGCCGCATGCCTGCCTCGCACACCTCGCCGACATCGTGCGAATGAGCCCTGAGGGTCACGACTCGCTCCCTCTGCTCGGTGCGGGGGTGACTGTGTCGAGCATTCCGGACTGCGCGATGAGAAAGCCGAGTTGGGCCCGGCTCCCGCTGCCCAGCGCCGCCGCGAGCTTGGCGATGTGGGCGCGGCAGGTGCGTACGTTCATACCGAGCCGGCGCGCTATCGCCTCGTCGACGTGGCCTTCGACGAGGAGTTTGGCTATGGAGCGCTGGACGCCCGTGATGCCGTCGGTCGGTGGCCCGTAGGGGGTTTCGTCGAGCAGCGGGACCGCACGCTGCCAGAGCTGCTCGAAGACATTGGCCAGGTATTCGACCAGACCGGGGTGGCGCAACTCCAGGGCGGCCTGTCGGTCTTCGCGCGCGGGAATGAACGCGACCGTACGGTCGAAGATGATCAGCCGCTCGATGAGCTCCTCAAGGGTGCGTATGTCGACGTTCCCCTGGGCCAGTGCTTCAGCGTAGGCGAGGGTGCCGTGACTGTGCCGCGCAGTGTGCTGGTAGAGCGTGCGCATCGTGATGCCGCGATCGGTGATCTCCCTGCCCATCTGCAGGGCCTTGGTGAGAGTGTGCTCGTCACGGCCCCCTCCGGGCTGGACGGTGAGCATCTCGGTCTTGCACTCGGCGAGGGCCAGTTCGATGGCGGCGTTGATCCGCTCCTTGCCCTCGAGCACCGTGATGGAGTGCGTGGTCGGTTGCCGCTGGGCACTGATGGCCAGGAATGGCTCGAAGGCATCGGTGAGTTCGATCGCGAGAGCCCTTCTTTCCTGTATCTCGCGTTCGAGCGGATGCAGTCGTTGCGAGAGCGCCGCTGTCGGCGGAACCGGCCGGAGCCAGGCGGAGTCATCAGGATCCGGATGCAGGAGAGCGAAGTCCAGCAGGCAGGGAGCCGAGGAGATTTCGCTGCGCGCGATGCGTCCTGAGCGCAGTGCTGTCGCGTACAAGTGCCTCCCGGCGTCGCACAGCTCGGTCATGGCGTGTGGATGTGCCTGATTTGAGCTGGTATTGGGCATAGCTCCACCCCCCAGGGTCCTGAACGTGCAGGAACATGATGCATCGACCCTGTGGTGTTTGCGTGGCCGAATGAGCCATCGTCGTGGAGAGCCGGGGGAGAGAATCCATGAAAGTGAGGACGAGACCCGCTATGCGTAAGGGAATACTTCGCGCCGTTGTTGCCGGCGCTTTCTCCGCCGGGCTGGTCCTCGGCGCGATCGGGCCGATGGACGCCATCTGGAACACCGCACCCGCGGCCCAGGCGGACGCGATCTGGAACGTGGCGCCCACGACCGTTCAGGCACTTCCCGGTGACGCGATCTGGAACTCCGCGCCAACGGACGCAGGCGCATGATCACCCCACCCGACGACCGGTCGTTACGCCGGGAGATGGCGATCGCCTACCGCTCCGGTTGGCACACCATCGACCTCGTGACCGCGATTCCGAGCGACGGTGACTCCCTCATGGTCACCCTCTTCGGAGAGCCCATCATCGTGGTCCGCGAGGGCGACGACATCAGGGCCTACCGGTGCCTGCGCCGTCCGCGCGGGGCCCCACAGCCGGTACGTACGGTCGTCCGATACGGAATGATCTTCGTCAACCTCGACCAGCGGGACCATCAACTGGTCGGCGAGGCAGGACCCGAGCCCTCGCAGTCCCACCCACGCTCCACAGCCACCCCCCGCAGTGCCTGACGCGATGCCCCCGTCGTTGTAATCGCGCAGGTGCTTCCCCCCTGCAGCGGCGTCACCGTGAACCTGACACGGTGGCGCCGCTGTAGTTGTGTACGGGGAGGTACGGGGCTGAGGGCTACGCGGGTTCGGGGGCGGGGAGGTTCGCCGTGGCCCGGGTGACCGCGATCTCGATGACCACCCGGTCCGGGTTCGGCCGGGGCGCGCGCGAGTAGCGCTCGGCATAGCGGCGCTCGGCGTCCGCGACGCGCTCCGGGTCCGTGTGCACCGTCGCCCGCCCCTCCAGCGTGGCCCACCAGCGGCCGTCGACCTGGCACACCGCGGCGAACCCCGACCCCTCGACGACGTGGGCGGCCTTCCGGGTGGCCTTGCCCGTGATGATGCGGGCCACCTGCGCCTCGGCGTCGTACGTCACCCCGACCGGGACCACATGAGGCGTGCCATTGGCGCGCAGCGTCGTCAGGGTGCACAGATGCCGCTCGCGCCAGAAGTCGAGAAAGGCGGATCCGGGGGCGTCGAGGTCGATGCGCTTGGCCATGAACGGGAACCTATCCCAGAGGGCCCGGGCCCTTTCCCCGGACGCCCTTGAGTGGAATAGACTCAACTTTGTACACGTTGGACGAGTCAGAGTTTCCGCAGGGATCACCCAGCCGTACATGGAGGAGAACAGGCACGTGGACGCCGAGCTGACGAACCGGAGCCGCGACGCGATCAACGCGGCAAGCAGCCGGGCCGTGTCCGGGGGCCACCCGGATCTGACCCCGGCCCACCTGCTCCTGGCCCTGCTGGAGGGCCAGGACAACGAGAACATCACCGACCTCCTCACCGCGGTCGACGCCGACCAGGCGCAGGTGCGGGCGGGCGCCGAGCGGGCACTGGCCTCGCTGCCCAGCGTCACGGGATCCACCGTCGCGCCGCCCCAGCCCAACCGCGACCTGCTCGCCGTCATCGCCGACGCGTCCGAGCGCGCCAAGGACCTCGGCGACGACTACCTCTCCACGGAACACCTGCTCATCGGCATCGCGGCCAAGGGCGGCGCCGCCGCCGACGTACTCACGCAGAACGGGGCCAGTGCCAAGAAGCTGGTCGACGCATTCACCAAGAGCAGGGGAGGGCGCCGGGTGACCACACCCGACCCCGAAGGGTCCTACAAGGCGCTGGAGAAGTTCGGTACGGACTTCACGGCGGCGGCCCGCGAGGGCAAGCTCGACCCGGTCATCGGCCGCGACCAGGAGATCCGCCGCGTCGTCCAGGTGCTGTCCCGCCGCACCAAGAACAACCCGGTGCTCATCGGCGAACCCGGCGTCGGCAAGACCGCCGTCGTCGAAGGCCTCGCCCAGCGCATCATCAAGGGCGACGTACCGGAGTCCCTCAAGGACAAGCGGCTCGTCTCGCTCGACCTCGGCGCGATGGTCGCGGGCGCCAAGTACCGCGGCGAGTTCGAGGAGCGCCTCAAGACCGTCCTCTCCGAGATCAAGGAGAGCGACGGCCAGATCATCACGTTCATCGACGAGCTGCACACCGTCGTCGGCGCGGGCGCCGGCGGCGACTCCGCCATGGACGCGGGCAACATGCTCAAGCCGATGCTCGCCCGCGGCGAACTGCGCATGGTCGGCGCGACCACGCTCGACGAGTACCGCGAGCGCATCGAGAAGGACCCGGCCCTGGAACGCCGCTTCCAGCAGGTCCTCGTCGCCGAACCCTCCGTGGAGGACTCCATCGCGATCCTCCGCGGACTCAAGGGCCGCTACGAGGCCCACCACAAGGTCCAGATCAACGACAGCGCCCTCGTCGCCGCCGCCACGCTCTCCGACCGCTACATCACCTCCCGCTTCCTCCCCGACAAGGCCATCGACCTCGTCGACGAGGCGGCCTCCCGGCTCCGCATGGAGATCGACTCCTCGCCCCTGGAGATCGACGAACTCCAGCGCGCCGTCGACCGGTTGAAGATGGAGGAGATGGCCCTCGCCAAGGAGACCGACCCGGCCTCCCGCGACCGCCTCGACAAGCTCCGCCGCGACCTCGCCGACAAGGAGGAGGAGCTGCGCGGACTCACCGCACGCTGGGAGAAGGAGAAGCAGTCCCTCAACCGCGTCGGTGAACTGAAGGAGAAGCTCGACGAACTCCGCGGCCAGGCCGAACGGGCGCAGCGCGACGGCGACTTCGACACGGCATCGAAGCTCCTCTACGGCGAAATCCCCACCCTCGAACGCGACTTGGAGGAAGCCTCCGAGGCCGAGGAAGAAGTCTCCAAGGACACCATGGTCAAGGAGGAGGTCGGCCCCGACGACATCGCCGACGTCGTCGCCTCCTGGACCGGCATCCCGGCAGGCCGCCTCCTGGAGGGCGAGACGCAGAAGCTCCTGCGCATGGAGGACGAGCTCGGCAAGCGCCTCATCGGCCAGACCGAAGCGGTCCGCGCGGTCTCCGACGCGGTCCGCCGCACCCGCGCCGGCATCGCCGACCCCGACCGCCCCACCGGCTCCTTCCTCTTCCTCGGCCCGACGGGCGTCGGCAAGACCGAACTCGCCAAGGCCCTCGCCGACTTCCTCTTCGACGACGAGCGGGCCATGATCCGCATCGACATGTCGGAGTACGGCGAGAAGCACAGCGTCGCCCGCCTGGTCGGCGCTCCCCCCGGCTATGTCGGCTACGAGGAGGGCGGCCAGCTCACGGAGGCGGTCCGCCGCCGCCCGTACTCCGTCGTCCTCCTGGACGAGGTCGAGAAGGCCCACCCCGAGGTCTTCGACATCCTCCTCCAGGTCCTCGACGACGGCCGCCTCACCGACGGCCAGGGCCACACGGTCGACTTCCGCAACACGATCCTCGTCCTGACGTCGAACCTGGGCAGCCAGTACCTGGTCGAACCCCTCACCTCGGCGGAGGAGAAGAAGCAACAAGTCCTCGAAGTCGTCCGCTCCTCCTTCAAGCCCGAATTCCTCAACCGCCTCGACGACCTGGTGGTCTTCTCGGCCCTGGACAAGGACGAGCTCTCCCGCATCGCCCACCTCCAGCTGAACCGCCTCGCGAAGCGCCTCGCCGACCGCCGCCTCACCCTGGACGTCTCCGACGAGGCCCTGGCCTGGCTCGCCGACGAGGGCAACGACCCGGCCTACGGCGCCCGCCCCCTGCGCCGCCTGATCCAAACCGCCATCGGCGACCGCCTCGCCAAAGAGATCCTCTCCGGCGAGGTCAAGGACGGCGACACGGTCCGCGTCGACGCGTTCGGCGAGGGGTTGATCGTGGGCCCGGCGACGGGGAAGACGCTGTAACTCGGTAAGGCCCTTCGTGCAGTCCCCGCACTTGAGAGGCGGGGGCTGCACGAAGCCGTGTCAGCACCCGTCGGCGTCACTCGTACGGGCGCAAGACGTGATGTTCGACTCCGCGTTGATGTGGATTCCTGCATGGTCGCGAGATCCGCTGCACTTCAAGGGGGAGTCCGCCCGTGCGCCGTGTTCTCGCAGTCCAACGCATCAGTCGCGACACCGAATCGTCGTCCGCTCTGCTCCGCCAGGACGAGGAGCTCAGCGTGGCCCTGTGTGCCGGGGCGTACGAAGAAGTGGGCAGGGTCGTCGACTCGACGGTGTCCGGAGCGGTCAATCTGGATCAGCGGGCCAGCCTCGGCAAATGGCTGCGCGCACCCCTCGTCGACGAGTGGGACGCGCTCATGGTCACGAGCCAGGACCGCATCACGCGGGACGACATGCACTGGTGGCAGTTCGTCGACTGGGTGTTGAAGAACGGGAAGAGCGTCGTCGTGCTCGACGACCCCTCCTTCGACATCAGCACCGAGGACGGCCGGATGGTCGCGGGCATCAAGGCGGCGCAGGCGGCCAAGTACCGCCGCGTCGTGCAGGAGAAGCAGCTCGGTCGGACCGCCTACTTTCGCGACAACAAGCTGTGGAACGGCGGAATCTGGCCGTACGGATATCGCGCGGTCGCCTTCGAGTTCAAGGGCGAACGCCGCAAGCGCCTTGTCCCGGACCCGGTGACGGCACCGCTCGTACGCGAGGCCTTTGAACGCCTGGTCAGCGGCTCGTCGACGGTGTACGCCATCGTCCGCGACTGGAACGAGCGCGGTGTGCCGACGGCCCGCGACCATCAGCGTCGTGTGCAGAATGCCGAGCGCCCGGAGCACGAACGCAGGCCCGAGACGGGCGGCTTCTGGGCCGTCACACCGTTGCGCAACATGCTCCGCTCCGACGCGCTCATGGGGGTCATGATGCATCGCTCGCGGCCTGTCGTCGGGGCGGACGGAGCGGCGGTGAGGTGGGCCGACCCGATCCTCACGAGGGAGGAGTTCACCGCGCTTCAAGGTGCACTCACGACCGAACACAGTGCGGTCATGTCCGCGGCGGTGACGACCAGAAGACAGTCGAGGACTCCGCTGGCAGGCGTCGTCCGCTGCTTCTGCGGCGCTCCCATACATGTACGGGTGCAGCGCAACAGGCTGCAGGGCGGCGGCACCTCCAGCATCGAGTACTACAACTGCAGGACCACGGCGGACGGTCCGCGATGCGAACTGCCGGGGTCCTGGCAGGTGGCGGCGTTGCACGAACGCGTGGAGCAGGACTTCCTGAACCGTCTGGGCGACCGGGACATCATGAAGCGCACGCTGGTGCCGGGGCGCGACCGATCGGCGACGATCACCGAATTGCGGAAGGCGATCGACAACCTCGCCGCCGCTGTCGCGACCGCCGAGAATCCGGCCGCCGTCACGGCGCTGACGCGGAAATTGGACGAGACATCGCGAACCCTGGCGGTTCTGGAAAAGGAGCCCGTGATCCTGCCGCGCTGGATCGAGGAAGCCTGCGGCGAGACCTACGGGCAGCGGTGGCAGCGGCTCGGCGACTGGGCGAGCCGCGCCGAACTGCTCAGGGACGCCGGAGTCACGTACTTCGTGCGGGGGCAGCGGAAGGACCAGGAGCTGTTCGGTCACCTGCCGGAGCATCTCCTGCCCTCGGCCGAGCGCGGCAGCGCCCCTGACCGGCCCGCCGACGACCCCGAAGCAGGCGCGCGCGAGTTCCTCGCGGGCCTCCGGGCGGAGCGGGGGCTGAGCGTGGAGCTGTGGCCGTTCCGGAGGGTGGGTGGGGGCGTCGCCCGGGAGCGGCTGGACGCGTAACCGGCGCACATTTCCGAATCGGCCCAAAGATGCAAGGCTGGCATCGCCAAGGCATCGCACCGGGCACCCTTGGCCGCAAGGGGCGGTCCGTACGATGGGCCGAAACCACAGTGTCAGGAGCAGGAATCTTGTCTATCGACCCGTCCTCGATTCCCAATTTCGGGGGACAGCCCGAGCCGCAGGAGGGCGCGGGACCGGCCGGTCCCGTGGTTCCCGACCAGGACCTGGTCAAGCAGCTTCTGGAGCAGATGGAGCTCAAGTACGTCACCGACGAGGAGGGTGACCTCGCGGCGCCGTGGGAGGAGTTCCGTACGTACTTCATGTTCCGCGGCGAGGGTGACCAGCAGGTCTTCTCGGTGCGGACGTTCTACGACCGGCCGCACGGCATCGAGATCAAGCCGCAGCTGCTCGAGTCGATCGACGACTGGAACCGCCGCACCCTGTGGCCGAAGGTCTACAGCCACACCCACGACGACGGCACCGTCCGCCTCATCGGTGAGGCGCAGATGCTGATCGGCACCGGGGTCGCGCTCGAGCACTTCGTGTCGTCGACGGTCAGCTGGGTGCGCGCCGCGATCGAGTTCGACCGGTGGCTGGTGGAGCAGCTCGGCCTTGAAGCCGAGGTCGACTCCGCGGAGAAGCCGGAGGACGGCGACGACTCCCAGTGAGTCCGAGCGAGTCCGAGTGAGTTCGCGTGAGAGCCCGGTCGGTGTGGCCGTCACCATGACGGTGTGCACCGGCCGGGCTCTTGGCGTGGCTATGAGGCTGTGGGCGCCGGCTTCGGGTCGATGCGGAACAGTTCGTCGTCGACCTGGCCGATGAGGCCGTGGCGTCCCTCGGTCATCAGCTCGGGGGCGACGCCGCCCCGCACCGGCCGCTCGGGCAGCTTCACCTTGCCGCGCCAGCGCACCGCGCCGTCGTCGAGGTCGAGGCCCACCATGTTCCCGGTCGGGTCGAGGAAGTAGGCGACCCGGTCGGTGAGGTTCACGGCGGCGGCGGAGGCCAGTTCGTGGATGTCGCCGCCGGGGTCCTTGCGGAGCCTGAGGCCGGATGCGCTCGCCCACAGTTGTTTCCCGTCGGCGGCCGACCACGCGAGGGCCGTGCCGTCCTTGCGGACCGTGAGCATGACGCCGTCCGCGATCACGCCGCCGCGCGGTCCGTCGGCGCGGTGCTTCGTCACCTTCCCTGTGCCCGTGTCGACGCGGATCAGGTCGGTGGGGCCGGGGTCGCCGAAGAACTTCTGCTTGCCGACCGGGGCCGCGAGGAGCACGGTGTCCCCGTCCCTGCCGATGTAGCCCGTCATGCCCTTGAGCGTCGCGACCGTGTGCGGGCGGCCGGTCGCCGGGTCGAGGCGGACGACGGTGCTGCGCTGCGGCGCCTTCTCGCTGTCGGGCGAGCACATCAGGTGCGGGACGCCGCCGATCGCGGCGGCGGTGCAGTCGGCCTGCTTCCACTTGTGAGTCCACAGGGTGCGGCCGGTCCTGGGGTCGAGGGCCGCCGCGCTCTTGAACGTCGGGGTGTTGGCGAGGACGCCGCCGTCGAAGAGCACGGCGGAGTCCTCGTCGCGGCTGTCGTCGGCCAGCTTGTGCTTCCAGAGCACCTTGCGGCTGTCGAGGTCGACGGCGACGACGTCGGTGCCGGGGTTCGAGGTGCGGGGCGCGTGGTCGGCGTAGGTGTAGAGGATTCCGTCGCGGACCCCGGCCATCGATCCCGCGGGGGTGCCGCTGCCGTCGTCGTTCGCGGACGGGCGCTGCCAGACGACCTTTCCGGTACGGGTGTCGACGCCGAGGCCGTCGTACCCGGCGCCCCGGCAGTACACGGCTCCGGAGCCGTTCATGCAGGCGTCCCACGTGGTTTTGCCGGGGAGCGTGGTCTGCCAGCGCAGTTTGCCCTCGCGGCTGACGTGGGTGGCCGGTGCCGGGGCCTCGCTCCCGGTGCCGGTGACGAGGACCGTGCCGAAGGCGATGGCGGTGAGGCCGAGGGCGGCGCCGGTGACGCGGAATGTGGTGCGGCGTCGGCGGCGGCGTACGAGGCGGTCGGCGAGGTCGGTGGGCGCGGCGGCGGGTTCGGGGGACCAGGCGTGCAGGGTGTCCCGGAGAGTGTGGTCGAGCTGGTCGGCGTTCATGCGTGGGCTCCCTTCGGCGCGGTGCCGTTCGCGGGGCGGTCGGGATCGGTGGCCGCGACGGGGTGCCGGGCATCGAGTTCCGGCGCGAGCGCGCGCAGCCGGGCCAGGGAGCGGTGGGTGGTGCTGCGTACGGTGCCGACCGAGCAGCCCAGGGCGGCCGCGACCTCGGTCTCGGACAGGTCCTCGAAGTAGCGCAGGACGAGCATGGTGCGCTGGCGCGGGGTGAGCCGGGCCAGCGCGCCGGCCATGGTGATCCGCAGGTCGGCGTCGGCGGTGCCGTCGGCCGTCCCCTCTTCGCGCCACACCGTGCGCGAGGCGTCGAACGTCGGCTCGCGGTGCGGCCGGCGCAGCCGCCAGCGGCTGACCTGGTGCCGGTACATCACCTTGCGGACGTAACCCTCGGGGTCGTCGATGTGCCGCCAGCGCCCCAGCGTCTTGAGCAGCGCGGTCTGTACGAGGTCTTCGGCCTCGTGCCGGTCGCCGCCGGTGAGCAGGTTCGCCAGGCGGAGCAGGGTGCCCCACCTGGCGTCGACGAAGTCCCGGAATCTGAGCTGATCCTGCGGGTCCATTGGCCCTCCCGTTCTCTGACGCCCACAAGGACGCGCGGAGCACGGGACATCTATGCCTGCCGTGCGGGCCTTCTTCAGCGGGCCTTCTTTACGGGCCTTCTTCAATGGGCCGCCGTGAACCGCCCTACCGCGTACGCACCTTGGCGAGCCGCGCCGCCGCCTCGCTCAGGACCTCGTCCTGCTTGCAGAAGGCGAAGCGGACGAAGGGGGCTCCCGCGGTGCGGTCGTCGTAGAAGACGGCGTTGGGGACGGCGACGACGCCGCAGCGTTCGGGGAGGGCGCGGCAGAATTCGAAGCCGTCTTCGAAGCCGAGGGGGCGGATGTCGGTGGTGATGAAGTAGGTGCCCTGGGGGCGGAAGACGGTGAAGCCCGCGTCTTCGAGGCCCGTGGCGAGGAGTTCGCGCTTGGCCGTCATCGTGGCGCGGAAGTCGGTGAAGTAGCTGTCGGGGAGGGCGAGGGCCTCGGCGACGGCGTACTGGAAGGGGCCCGCGGAGACGTACGTCAGGAACTGCTTCGCGGAGCGGACCGCCGTGACGAGCTCGGGTGTCGAGGTGACCCAGCCGACCTTCCAGCCGGTGAACGAGAACGTCTTGCCCGCGGAGCCGATGGTGACCGTGCGCTCGCGCATGCCGGGGAGCGTGGCGAGCGGGATGTGTTCGGCGTCGCCGTAGGTGAGGTGTTCGTAGACCTCGTCGGTGACGACCAGGAGGTCGCGTTCGACGGCGAGTTCGGCGATGGCGGTCAGTTCGGCGCGGCTGAGGACGGTGCCGGTGGGGTTGTGCGGGGTGTTGATGAGGAGGAGGCGGGTGCGAGGGGTGATCGCGTCGCGCAGCTCGTCGAGGTCGAGGCGGAAGGAGCCCTCGTGGGGGCGGAGTGTCACCGGGACGCGGGTGCCGCCCGCGAGGGCGATGCTCGCCGCGTACGAGTCGTAGTAGGGCTCGAAGGCGATGACCTCGTCGCCGGGTTCGACGAGGGCGAGGAGGGAGGCGGCGATGGCCTCGGTCGCGCCCGCCGTGACCAGGACCTCGCGGTCGGGGTCGAACTCCATGCCGTAGCGGCGCTGCTGGTGGGCGGCGATCGCGGTGCGCAGCTCGGGGATGCCGGGGCCCGGCGGGTACTGGTTGCCGTGTCCCGCGCGCAGCGCCCGTACGGCGGCCTCGCGCACCTGCTCGGGGCCGTCGGTGTCGGGGAAGCCCTGGCCGAGGTTGATGGCGCCGGTCCGCACGGCGAGCGCGGACATCTCGGCGAAGATCGTCGTTCCGAACTCGGCGAGGCGGCGGTTGAGCAGGGGGCGTGCGCTGGAGGTCATGCCGGTCATCCTGCGCCGAACCTCTGGACTTCCTCAACTCCTGCTTGGCGTGCTCCGGGCAGGGGCATTTCCCTGTCACGCCCGCACGGGGCGGCCCCTCGGGGGATACGGGGGAAGAGAGAGGAGGGCCGGTGATGGAGGTTTTCGTCATCGTGGTCTTCGTGGTGCTGGTGGTGGCCATCGTGCTCGGGACGGCCAGGGCGGGCGGCAGTGGCCGCTCGTCCCGTACATCGTTGAAGAAGAACCGTGCCGGCAGGAGCAGCTGGTGGGCCGGTGGTGGTGCCACGAGCGGTGGCGTCGGCTACGGGTGTTCCTCGTCCGGTGACTCCGGCGGCGGACATCACGGCCATTCGTGCGGCGGGGGCTCCTCCTGTGGCGGAGGCGGCTCGTCGTGCGGTGGCGGTGGTGGATGCGGGGGCGGCGGAAGCTGACACACCGTTGTCCGGGCGTGCGGCCCGCGCGGAGGCGACTGACACGGGGCAGTCGGTCCGCGTGGGCCGCACGCTTGTCCGGTTGTGCACTCGGAGGTTGTGCGCCGGGCGCGAAAGGTGCTCGTGGAAGTTGAACAGTTGAGCTGTGCTGCCCTCGGGGGGATGGAAACCCTCCGAAGTTGGGTAAAAATGCTGTGACGGCGTCGCCCACCATGATTCCCTTTAACCGTCAACACAGCCCTCGTACTACGTAGTTATCGCGTTCTCGTGGGCACGAGCCGGTCCCTTTGATCCAGCCGGCCCCACCTCCCTTTGCGTGCTAGCGGAGCCGACCCATGCTCACGACCCTGAACACCGCCTATACCGATACGAGTGCGGCCGATCTGGCCTGGGCCCTCGGCCGGGAGCCCTTGCCCGCGCTCGCCACGCTCGACCTCGACATCGACGGGGCCAGGCTTCAGTTGAGGCTGCTCGGCGCCTCTCACCAGGTGCTGCTCGAGGAGGAGCGCGGCAGCTGTTCGGAGACCGTGGCGTGCATCCCCGGCAGCAGTACGCCGCTCCCGCTGGGCGTCGCGAAGCGTCTCGGCGACTGGGAGTACGAATTCGCGGCCCGCGTCGAACATTTGACGGCGGGCCAATTCGCGGGCCGGGCGCAGGAATTGCTCGCGCTCGTCGCCGACCATCCGAACGGACTGGCGGGCGTCTTTCCCGGCAGCCCGCACGCCTTCACCGCGATGCTCGCCCAGCGGTACGAGGGTCAGGTGCAGTGGCGCACCTGGCACGCCTACCCGCAGGACGGCCAGTTGGTCGCCACTCGTACGCGGGTGGGGGCGCGGATGCCGGTGGCCGTCGCGCTGTAGCGGCGTGAGCGGCGGTGCGGGTATGCCTGTGGTGCATCGGTACCACACGTGTGGGTGACTGGACGGAGTCAAACCGTGACGTAGCGTTCCAGGCGTGATCGAACCGCACCCACCCGTGACGACCCGAGACCCCAGGTCCCTGGGCGGCCCGGTCCGGTCCCCGCTCCCGGTGAAGCCGGGCACCGGGCGCCTCCTCGTCCTCGCGGGAGTCTTCGTCTGCGCGGCCTGCGGACTGGTCTACGAGCTCGAACTGGTCGCGCTCGCCTCGTACTTGATGGGCGACTCGGTCACCCAGGCCTCCGTCGTGCTCTCCGTCATGGTCTTCGCGATGGGCCTCGGTTCGCTCGCCGCCAAGCGGCTGCGGCTGCGTGCCGCGGTCGGCTTCGGGATGATCGAGGCGCTGCTCGCGCTCGTCGGCGGTTGCAGTGCCATGGCGCTGTACGCGGTGTTCGCGTGGACCGGCGACTGGGGCGGGGCGTGGGCGGACGGGCCGCGCTGGCTGCTCGTCGGGTTCTCGCTGGCCATCGGGGTGCTGATCGGGGCGGAAGTGCCGCTCCTCATGGTGCTGATCCAGCGGATCCGGCGGCAGGACGCGGGCGGGGCCGTGGCCGACCTGTTCGCGGCGGACTACGTGGGTGCGCTGGTGGGCGGCCTTGCGTTCCCTTTCCTTCTGCTCCCCCTGCTGGGGCAGTTGACCGGGGCGCTGCTCACCGGGGCGGTCAACGCGGTGGCGGGGACGGTGCTCGTCCTCGGCCTGTTCCGGCGGGATCTGAGCCGGCGGGCCCGCTGGCTGCTGATCGTCGCGAACGTCACGGTGCTCGGCGTGCTCGCCACGTCCTGGGTCCTCGTCGACGACTTCGAGCGGGCGGCGCGGCACGCCCTGTTCGGGGCGGATGTGCGGGTCGCGGTGCAGACCGGGGCGCAGGAAGTCGTGCTCACGGGCGGTGGGCGGCGCCCCACGTCGCTCTTTCTCGACGGGCAGCTGCGGGCCGACGGGCGCGAACGGGGCCGCCCCTACCGGCAGTTCGTCGGCCCCGCGCTGCACGGTGGTCCGCGCGTGCGGGTCCTGGTCCTCGGCGGGGGCGACGGCCTCGCCGCGCGGGAGGTGCTGCGGGCCCGCGGGGTGCGGCGCGTGGACGTGGTCGACCCCGAACCGGCGGTGGTGCACCTGGCACGGACCGATCCGGGGCTGAGCGAGCTGAACGGGCGGGCGTTCAAGGATCCGCGGGTGCGGGTGGTGACGGGGGACGTGTTCGCGTGGCTGCGGAGCGCTCCGCGGGGGCTGCCGTACGACGTGGTGGTGTGCGATCTGCCCGACCCCGGCAGCACGGCGAGCACGAAGCTGTACTCGCAGGAGTTCTACGGGTTGGTGGGGCGGGTTCTCACGGACCGGGGGCGAGTGGTGGCGCGGGTGAGGGGTGGGGCGGAGCCGCTGGGGACGGCGGCGTCGACGGTTCGCTCCGCGGGGTTGCGGGCGGTGGCGTATCGCGGGGACGGGGGTGTGGGGTTCGTCCTGGCGGGCTGGACCCGACCGGGGCCTCCGGCGGGGGCGCGGGTGGTGCGGGCGGGGGTGGGGCGTGCGCCGTCGACGTTGGTGCATCCGAGGTTCGGGGACTGACGCGGGGCCCTGCGAGGTGTGGGTGCGGGTGGGCGGGGTCGGGGTTCGGCGGGTTGTTGCGCGGGGGC
>NZ_JBTYHB010000031.1:0-99771 GCF_054871485.1 Streptomyces sp. UC4497
GGGGGGGCGGGCCCCGGCCCCCCCCCCCCCCCCCCCCCGGGGCCCGGCCCCACCCCCCCCCCCCCCCCCCCTGGGCCCACCCCGGCCCACCCACCCCACTCCGGGGGGGCCCCCCCCCCCAACCGGGGGGCCCGCCCCTCTACGTCGACGAAGAAAACGTCAGTCGGCGAACGTCACCGACAGGGCCTCCGCGAGACCCGGTACGAGGTTCGAGCCCGTGAGGACCTCCGTCGTCGCGTCCTTCTCGCGCAGCCGCAGCGCCGAGTCGCGGGTGCCGTCGCGCAGCACGCCGACCGTCATACGGACCTCCTGGCGGTCCGGGTGCTCGGCCACCCACTTCGTGAGCTTCGCGTCGCTGAGGCCCTCCGGGACGGACGCCTCCGCCGACGGCGGCAGCATGAGGCGCTCGACCGTCAGGGCGCAGCCCACGACGGCGTCGGGCCACGCGATGGTGCCGAGGAACTCGTCCAGCGGCTTTCCGGCAGGGATCTCGTCCTGCTCGATCGGGGTGAGGCCCGGGGCCTCCTGCTCGCCCTCGAGCCCGAGCTGGGCGGCGAGAGCGGGTTCCTGGGCGCGCAGCGCGGCGGTGTCGACGAGGGCGAAGAGGCGAGCGGGCTGGTCCCAGCCAAGCCCAGCGGCGTACTCATCGATCTCGAGTACGGCTCGGGTGAGGGGGCTCGCTGCCATGGGAGTGTTGGACATGGTCACAATCCTGCCTCGTTCGTCCCCCGAAGCGGGAACTGAGTAAAGCGTGAGTAAGTTGCATAGGTGATGGGTCCGCTTTCTCGGGGGCCCGACCGACCGACCGAATACCGAACTTCGAGGTGCACACCTTGGCTTTCCAGATGCCGGACCGCGGCGGGGGCCCGACGGGACCGCGGATCAGAGTCGGCCGACCCTCCCGGCGTGCCCGAACGCTGTTGTTGACGCTGGGCGTCCTGGCCGTGCTCGGCATGGCCTTCGTCATGTTCGCCGGATTCTGGACCGACTGGCTCTGGTACCGCTCGGTCAAGTTCTCGTCCGTCTTCACGACTCAGCTGTGGACGAAGATCGGGCTCTTCTTCGTCTTCGGACTGCTGATGGCGCTCGCCGTCGGCGTGAACGTCTGGCTGGCGCACCGGTTGCGCCCGCCGCTGAGCGCCATGTCGATGGAGCAGCAGAGCCTCGATCGCTACCGGATGGGCATCGCGCCCTTCAAGCGGTGGCTGCTCGTCGGCATCACCGCCCTTGTGGGTCTGATCGCGGGAGCCTCGGCCGCCAGCCAGTGGCGTACGTGGCTGATGTTCGTGAACGGCGTGCCGTTCAACCAGAAGGACCCGCAGTTCCACATGGACGTGTCCTTCTACGCGTTCGATCTGCCCTGGTACCGCTTCCTGCTCGGCTTCGGGTTCGCGGCAGCCGTCATCGGCCTGGTCGCCGCGGCGCTGACGCACTACCTGTACGGCGGCCTGCGGATCACCAGCCCGGGCGCGCGGGCCACGGCCGCGGCGACGGGTCACCTCTCCGTCCTGCTGGGCGTGTTCGTCGCCCTGAAGGCGGTCGCGTACTGGCTCGACCGGTACGGGCTCGCGGTGAAGCAGAGCGACTTCAAGGCGACGGACAACTGGACGGGCCTCAGGTACGTCGACGCCAACGCGTATCTGCCGGCGAAGACGATCCTGTTCTGCATCGCCGTCATCTGCGCGATCCTCTTCTTCGCGACCCTGTGGCGGCGCACCTGGCAGCTGCCGGTCATCGGCTTCGGCCTGATGGTGCTCTCGGCGATCCTGATCGGCGGCCTGTACCCGGCCATCGTCCAGAAGTTCCAGGTCCAGCCGAACGAGCAGTCCAAGGAAGCCCCGTACATCAAGAAGAACATCGAGGCGACCCGTAAGGCGTACGGCATCGACAAGGCCAAGCCCGTGGACTACAAGGGCAAGGGTTCGGACGACGCCGCGAAGCAGCGGACGGAGTCCGACTCGGCGGCCAGCTACCGGCTCAACGACCCGAACATCGTCTCGCCGACCTTCCAGCAGCTCGAGCAGCAGCGGAAGTACTACCAGTTCCCGACGACGCTGGACGTGGACCGCTACAACGGCCAGGACACCGTGGTCGGCCTGCGCGAGCTGAACCTGAGCAAGCTCGACAAGCGCAACTGGATCAACGACCACTTCGTCTACACGCACGGCTTCGGTGCCGTGACGGCGAAGGGCACGGCGACCTCCGGTGGCGCCCCGCAGTTCACCGAGTCGGGCCTGCCGACCACCGGCGACCTCGGCGACTACAACCAGCGCATCTACTACGGCGAGAAGACCTCGCAGTACTCGATCGTCGGTGGGCCGCAGAAGGAGCTGGACTACGAGCAGGACGACGGCACGCAGAAGACGACCAGCTACAAGGGCAAGGGCGGCGTCAATCTGGCGAACCCGCTCAACCGCGCCGCGTACGCCGTCGCCTTCAGCGAGCCGCAGATCCTCTACTCGGGGGCCATCGGTGAGGGCTCGCGGATCCTCTACAACCGCACTCCCAAGGAGCGCGTCGAGGCCGTCGCGCCGTGGCTGACGATCGACGGGGACCCGTATCCGACGGTCGTGAACGGCAAGATCAAGTGGGTCATCGACGCCTACACGACGTCGAACGGCTATCCCTACGCGTCCCGTACAACGCTGGGCGACAGCACCGCCGACTCGCTCAACGAGGCGGACAGCCAGCGCGCCGTGGTGGCCCAGCAGAACCAGGTCAACTACATCCGCAACTCGGTGAAGGCGACCGTCGATGCGGGCACGGGCGAGGTCAAGCTCTACACGTGGGACGACAAGGACCCGGTCCTCAAGACCTGGAAGAAGGCGTTCCCCGGCACGGTCGAGCCCAAGAGCGCGATCCCGGCCTCCTTGAAGGAGCACCTGCGCTACCCGCAGGACATGTTCAAGGTGCAGCGTGAGCTGCTGAGCCTCTACCACGTGACGAACTCGAACCAGTTCTACAACGCGTCCGACGCGTGGCAGGTGCCGAACGACCCGACCAAGAAGGACAACAGCGCGGTCCCGCCGTACTACCTGTCCATGAAGATGCCGGGTCAGACCAGCCAGCAGTTCTCGCTGACGACGACGTTCACGCCGAGCGGGCGGCCCAACCTGAGAGCCTTCATGGCGGTCGATGCCGACGCGACGAGTAAGGACTACGGCGCCATAAGGCTCCTCAGAGTCACCGAGGACAAGGTCGCAGGACCCGAGCAGGTACAGAACACGCTCAACTCCTCGGGCTCCGTGGCCAACTGGGTGCGCGATATGAAGGGCGCCGACTCGACGGTCCTGTACGGCAATCTGCTGACGGTGCCGCTCGACAAGGGCTTCCTCTACGTGGAGCCGATCTACGCCCAGGGCCGCAATGCCGAGTACCCACTCATGCGCAAGGTCGCGGTCTCGTACGGCAACAAGATCGGTTTCGCGGACTCGCTGTCCGAGGCGCTCAACGAGGCCTTCCAGGTGGACGGGGACACACCGGCCGAGCCGGAGAAGCCCGGCGGGGACACGAGCGAGACGCCGGAGAACTCGACGGTGAAGGACGCGCTCGCGGACGCCGACGAGGCCTTCAAGGACGGCCAGGAGGCCCTGAAGGACAACGACTGGACCGCCTACGGCAAGGCCCAGGACCGGCTGCAGGACGCCTTGGAACGCGCCGAGGACGCGCAGAACAAGGCCGACAAGGCGGCAGGCGACAACAAGAACGACAAGAACAGTGGCAACGGAGACGACAAGGAGGCGGCCGGCGGCTGACCGGTCAAGTGACCCCTCCGCGCCGTGGTACGGTTTCAACACAACGGCGCGGGGTGGAGCAGCTCGGTAGCTCGCTGGGCTCATAACCCAGAGGTCGCAGGTTCAAATCCTGTCCCCGCTACTGATGATCGAAGGCTCGGAAGCTAAGGCTTCCGGGCCTTCGGTGCGTCGAGGCCCCTGCTGTCATGAGCCCCTGGCATGTGCGAAGCATGTGCGAACGATGCTCCCCTCGGGGGGAGTTGAGAAAACTGTGTTTCACTTGTCTCCCTGTGGGCATGTCGACAAAACGCTGAAGTGACCTCACTGGCTGCGGTATACGAGGTGTACCCAGGTTGCAGGTGGTGCGACGATGGACGTTATGGGGGACAAGGCAACTCTGTTGGAGACAGGGCGGTTTGTGCAGCCGACAGATCGGGACGAACCCGGCGAGGCTGCGGAAGAAGCACGCCAGCGGCTGGCCGCGGAGGCCGGCGACGTCGAGGCGATGAGCGTCCTCGGCGCCATGCTGCTGCGCCGCGGAGATCTCGACGGAGCCGAGCCCCTTCTTCGTGCTGCCACCGGTGCCGGTGACCGGGCCGCGGCCAACAACCTCGGAGTCCTGCTCCACACGCGCGGCTACGCGGAAGAGGCCGCGGGCTGGTGGCGTGTCGCCGCCGTCGCGGGCTCCGCTCCCGCCGCGCATGCCCTGGGCCGTTACTTCCGCGAGCGCGGCGACGAGCCCGCCGCCGAGTACTGGCTGCGCCAGGCCGCCGAGCACGGTCACACCCTGGGCGCCTACGCGCTCGCCGATCTTCTGGAGCACCGCCAGGACGTCGGTGCCGAGCGCTGGATGCGGGTCGCCGCCGAGCGCGGACACCGTGAGGCCGCGTACCGGCTCGCCCGCGCGCTCGACCGGAAGGGCGGCACCGACGTGCTCGTCTCCGGCGACGGCAAGAACCCGGCCGAGGAGGCCGAGCAGTGGTACCGGCAGGCCTCCGCGCGTGGACACCGGCGGGCCGCGCTGCACCTCGGTTCGATCCTGGAGAAGCGTGGCGAGCTGAAAGAGGCCGGACGCTGGTACCTGACCTCCGCCAAGGACGGTGAGGCGCGGGCCGCGTGCGCCCTCGCGTTCCTGCTGCGCGACGCGGGCGACGAGGAGAGTGCCGCCGTGTGGTGGCTGCGGGCCGCCCAGGACGGCGACGGCAACGCGGCGAACGCGCTGGGCGCCCTGCACGCCGAGCGCGGCGAGACGCAGACCGCCGAGCGCTGGTATCGCGCGGCCATGGACGCGGGCGACAACAACGGCGCGTACAACCTCGGCCTGCTCTGCGCCGAGCAGCACCGCACCGCGCAGGCCGAGGGCTGGTACCGGCGCGCCGCCTACGCGGGTCACCGCGAGGCGGCCAACGCGCTGGCGGTGCTGCTCCTGCAGAACGGGGACGCGGTCGGCGCCGAGCCGTGGTTCTCCAAGGCCGCGGAGGCCGGGAGCGTCGACGCCGCGTTCAACCTCGGGATCCTGTACGCGAGTCGGGACGACGAGGCGGCCGCGTTGCAGTGGTACGAGCGGGCCGCGGCCGGTGGGCACACCGAGGCGGCGTTGCAGGCAGGTATCGCGCGGCAGCGTGAGGGCGACGAGCAGGCCGCCGAGCGGCACCTGCGGTGTGCGGCCGGGGGCGGCAGCCCGGAGGCCGCGTATCGGCTCGCCTCGCTGCTCGATGTGCGGCGGCCGCCCGCCGTTCGGCACGAGCTGGGGGAGCCCGTCACCGAGAAGAGCGAGTGCGAGGAGTGGTACGAGCGGGCCGCCGAGCACGGGCACCGTCGGGCGCAGGTGCGGGTCGGGATGCTGGCCGCTGCGCGGGGCGATGTGGTGGAGGCGGCGCGGTGGTACCGGGAGGCCGCGGAGGCCGGGTCGCGCAATGGAGCGTTCAACCTTGGGCTGCTGCTCGCCCGCGAGGGGAGCGAGCCGGAGGCGGCGTTGTGGTGGACGCGGGCGGCCGATGCGGGGCACGGGCGTGCGGCGTTGCGGCTCGCGTTGCTGTGTGCGCGGCGGGGTGACCTCGCCGAGGGGCAGAAGTGGGCGTCCCGTGCGGTCGAGTTGGGACCTGCGGAGGTTGCGGAGCGGGCGGGGCGGTTGCGGGATGCGTTGCGGCAGGAGTTGTCGGCGTAGCGCTGCGCTCGGCCGCACCGGGGGTATCCGGCTGCACCGGGATCTCAGGCTGCGCCGGGGTGGGGGTCGATCGGAGGCGCTGCCCGCGCCGGGGTGCCGCCTTGCCCACCCTGCCGCCCCAGGCGGCAGATTGCCCAAGGCGGCCGGGGCGGGCGGGATGGCGGCGGATTACCCGAGGCGGCGGGGGGGGGCACCCCGTGAGGCCGAGGCCCCGCGGGAAGTGGTTTGCGCTGGTCGGGGGCATGACGTAAGGTTGTGAACACAACGGCGCGGGGTGGAGCAGCTCGGTAGCTCGCTGGGCTCATAACCCAGAGGTCGCAGGTTCAAATCCTGTCCCCGCTACTGAAAGTCCGAGGCCCGGATCCTTAAGGATCCGGGCCTCGGCGTTTTCACGGCTTGTGGCCGACCGCCTCCTCGTACAGCTTCCTGTTCACCGTCTTCGACTCCGGCAGCGGATCGCCCTCGGAGACCCCCGCCGCCTTGTACGCCGCCTGCAACCGGTCCGTCGTGCCGGAGCGGATCTCCCAGTCCATCCGCAGGGACGGCGTCTCCTCCAGGACCTTCTTGTCCGTCTTCAGGAGACGGGCCAGTTCGGCCACGAAGGCGGGGTCCTTCTTGTAGTCGTCCCGGAAGTACGTGTTCACGGTCCGGATGTACGCGCGCAGGAACGCGACGCCCGCGTCCGGGTCCTTGCTGAGCAGGTTCGGCCCGTACAGGAGGCCGCCGAGCGGCTCGCCCTGGGGCTGGCCGCCGAGGAACGCGTAGCGCTTGTCGCCGTCGACCTTGCGCCAGATCGGGTCGAGGAGCCAGGCCGAGTCGACCCCGCCGTTCTGAAGCCCGGTCAGCACGTCGGCCGAGCCGAGCTGTTGGAACTGGATCTTGCTCAGGCCGCCGTCGTGCTTCCTCAGGGCGATGTTCATCGGGTACGAGGCGACCGAGCCCTTGCCGATCAGCGTGCCCATCTTCTTGCCCGCCATCCGGACCTTGGACGCGCTCTGCCCCTTCTTGAGGCGCACCCACAGCCCGCTCTTGGACTTGGGGTCGGGGGAGAAGTTGCCGGACACCCACTTGATGTCGAAGCCGCCGAGGATGCCGTTCATGACCGCCGCCTCCGGGGCGGCCCACTGCGCGTCGATCTCACCCTTGGCGAGGAGCGGGAGGGCGTCGGGCGTGGGGAGGACCTTCAGCTTCACATCCAGGCCCTCCTTCTTGAACTCGCCCTTCTTGACGGCCATTTCGAGCGGGGCCACGTACTCGGCGCTCAGCGTGCCCGTCGCGATCGTCAGCTTGCGCGGCTTGCCGAGCTCGACCGGGGCGGGCGCGCCCTTGTCGCAGCGGGCCGGCTTCCGGTCGGGGGAGCGGTCCGCCGGATCCGTCCAGGAGCCCTTGCCGCAGCCCGCGACCGCCTTGATCGCGCGGGGCTTCGCGGCGGCGTCGGACGGGGTGTCGTTCTTCGCGCAGGACGTCGTGCCGAGCAGCAGGGCGCCGGTCGCGAGCAGGGTCGTACCTACGTATCTGGTGCGCATGGAGCCTCCGTACACAAGAGCAGGCAAGGGCGGAGAGGAAGAGTCGGGAGAGGAAGAGTCAGGACTGGCTGCGGCCCCGGTCGCGTGGGGCCCACGGCGTGAGGAACCGGCCTGCCAGGCGCACCAGTTCGGAGAAGAGGACGCCGAGGGCGGCCACGCAGACGATGCCGACGAACATCACGTCGTTCTGGAAGAGGGCGCGGGCGTCGAAGATCAGATGGCCCAGGCCGTCGTTCGCGGCGATCTGTTCCGAAGCGACGATGACCAGGACCGCGACGCCCGCCGCGATGCGCGCGCCCACCAGGACGGCGGGGAGCGAGGCGGGCAGCAGGATGTGCCGGAACATCTGCCAGGGGGACGCGCCGAAGACCTGGCCGGCGTCCCGGTGGCCGGTGGGGACGGAGATGACCGCCGCCATGGTCGAGATCCATACGAAGAAGAAGACAGTCGCCGCGACGAGTGCGATCTGCGGCCCCTCGCCCAGGCCGAACATGTTCAGGAAGATCGGCAGGAGGGCCAGCTTCGGCACGACGTAGAGGGCGTCGAGGAGGGGTTCGAGGGCCGCGCGGACCAGGGAGATCGAGCCCATGAGGAGACCGAGGAGATAACCCGACACCGTGCCGATGACGTAGCCGGCGAGGACCCGCTTCAAGGTGGCCCAGACGTCCGGCCACAGTTCGCCGTCGGCCGCGCGCTGCCAGCCGTCGGCGAGGATCGTGGACGGCGCCGGGTAGATGCGCTCGTCGATCCAGGACTGGGAGGCCGCGAGCTGCCAGAGCAGGATCAGGACCACGGGGACCGCGATCGCGAGGGAGAGTTCGAGGGCGCGGCGTTTGCGTCGGGCGCGGGTGGGGTGGAGCTCTTGGGGTCCCGGGGCGCGGACCAGGAGGTCGTCGTCCGTGGCCTCGGCCGGAATCAGGTTGGTCATGGGCGCAGCCCATTCGTTGAAAGGACGGTGGTGGGTGACGGGAGGGCGGTCATGCCGGGACCGCCTCCTGGTGCACCTCGCCGCGCAGCAGGTCCCACAACTCGCCCTTCAGGGACGTGAATTCGGGGGTGTCGCGGATGTCGCCGGTGCGCGGGCGCTCGAACGGTGGCCTGCGCTCGGCGATCACGCGGCCGGGTCGGGCCGACATCACCAGGACCCGGTCGCCGAGGACGATCGCCTCCTCCAGGCTGTGCGTGATGAAGAGCGTGGTGGTCCGCGTCGTCTGCGTGAGTGCCAGCAGCTCGTCCTGGAGGATCGTGCGGAGCTGGGCGTCGAGGGCCGCGAAGGGCTCGTCCATGAGGAGGATCTCCGGCTCCACCGCCAGCGCCCGTGCGATCGCGACGCGCTGGCGCATGCCGCCGGAGAGGGCGGACGGGTAGGCGTCGGCGAAGTCGGCAAGGCCCATGCGGGCGAGCCAGTCGCGGGCGCGGGCGTTCGCCTCCTTGCGCGGGGTCTTCTGGATGTCGAGGCCGAAGCGGACGTTGGCCAGGACGGTCTTCCAGTCGTAGATCCCGTAGTCCTGGAAGATCATCGCGGCGGGGCGGGGGCTGCCGGTGCGGATCTCCAGGGTGCCGCCGGAGGGGCGGGTGAGGCCCGCGGCTATCCGGAGCAGGGTGGACTTCCCGCAGCCCGAGGGGCCGACGACGCAGACGAACTCGCCGGGGGTGACCGTCAGGTCGAGCGGTCCGAGGGCGTGCGTGGTGCCGAAAGTCCTGGTGAGTGCGCGGGATTGGAGCTTGGGATGCATGGGCCCTCCGGGGTGCGGCGGATTCTCGTGGGCGACCGCGAGAATATGACGGCCCGTCAGATTGCGGAAGGGGGTGCGTGGTTGGCGCATGCACCGAGGGGCGCAACGCAAAAGGCCCGCACCGTGAGGTGCGGGCCTTTCGGAGGTGAGGGTGCCGGGTGAGGGGCTACACCTTCGCGGCGCAGCTCGGGCACAGGCCCCGGTAGGTGACCTCGACGTCCGAGATCGTGAAGCCGAAGCGCTCCGACGAGGGGAGGGCCGTCAGGGGATTGCCCTCCGGATGCACGTCGCGGATCTGGCCGCACAGGTCGCAGACCAGGTGCTGGTGCGGGCGGTGCGCGTTCGGGTCGTAGCGCTTGGCGCGCTTGTCCGTCGCGACCTCGATCACCTCGCCGAGCGACACCATCTCACCCAGCGTGTTGTAAACGGTGGCCCGTGAGATCTCCGGCAGCTTCGCTGTCGCGCGCGCATGCACCTCGTCAGCGGTGAGGTGGACGTGGTCTCCGTCGAGGACCTCGGCCACGACGCGTCGCTGCGCGGTCATCCGCCAGCCACGTCCGCGCAGCCGTTCCAACAGGTCACTCATAAGGGCCAGCCTAACAGTCAGGGGACCTTGGCCCCGAATGGATGTGACTTTGGAGCTTTCCTTGACTTAGACATTGTCCATTGTAGGATCAAGCTCGGCTATAGCCAAGCGACAGGACGACTCGGGAAGGGCACCCAATGTCCGAGAATCAAGAAGCACCGCCGGTCACGGACCCGAAGACGGAGGCGGCGGGCGGTTGTCCGGTCGCGCACGACCGGGCCGCGCACCCGACGCAGGGCGGTGGCAACCGCCAGTGGTGGCCGGAGCGGCTCAATCTGAAGATCCTTGCGAAGAACCCGGCCGTGGCGAACCCCCTTGGTGAGGAGTTCGACTACGCCGAGGCATTCAAGTCCCTCGACCTGCCCGCCGTGAAGCGGGACATCGCCGAGGTGCTCACCACTTCCCAGGACTGGTGGCCGGCCGACTTCGGCCATTACGGCCCGCTGATGATCCGTATGGCGTGGCACTCCGCCGGTACGTACCGCATCAGCGACGGCCGCGGTGGCGCCGGTGCGGGCCAGCAGCGCTTCGCCCCGCTCAACAGCTGGCCGGACAACGGCAACCTCGACAAGGCCCGCCGTCTGCTGTGGCCGGTGAAGAAGAAGTACGGCCAGAGCATCTCCTGGGCCGACCTCTTGATCCTCACCGGCAATGTCGCCCTGGAGACCATGGGCTTCGAGACCTTCGGCTTCGCCGGCGGCCGCGCGGACGTGTGGGAGCCCGACGAGGACGTCTACTGGGGCCCCGAGCAGATCTGGCTCGACGACCAGCGCTACAGCGGCGACCGCGACCTCGAGGACCCGCTGGGCGCCGTCCAGATGGGCCTCATCTACGTCAACCCCGAGGGTCCCAACGGGAACCCGGACCCGATCGCCGCGGCCCGCGACATCCGTGAGACGTTCCGCCGCATGGCGATGAACGACGAGGAGACCGTCGCCCTCATCGCCGGTGGCCACACCTTCGGCAAGACCCACGGTGCGGGCGACGCGGACCTCGTCGAGGCCGAGCCCGAGGGCGCCCCGATGGAGCAGATGGGCCTCGGCTGGAAGTCCGGGCACGGCTCCGGCAAGGGCCGTGACTCCATCACCTCCGGCCTCGAGGTGACCTGGACCTCCACCCCGACCAAGTGGTCCAACGAGTTCTTCAAGAACCTCTTCGGGTACGAGTGGGAACTCACGCAGTCCCCGGCCGGTGCCAACCAGTGGGTGGCGAAGGACGCCGAGGCGACCATCCCGGACCCCGAGGACTCGTCGCAGAAGCGTCTGCCGACGATGCTGACGACCGACCTCTCGCTGAGGTTCGACCCGATCTACGAGCCGATCTCGCGGCGCTTCTACGAGAACCCCGAGGAGTTCGCGGACGCCTTCGCCCGCGCCTGGTACAAGCTGACGCACCGTGACCTGGGCCCGGTCGTCCGCTACCTCGGCCCGGAGGTCCCCTCCGAGGAGCTGCTGTGGCAGGACCCGCTGCCGGAGCGCGAGGGCGAGGTCATCGACGCCGCCGACATCGCCGCGCTGAAGCAGCAGATCCTCGGCTCGGACCTCACGATTTCGCAGCTGGTGTCCGCGGCCTGGGCCTCGGCCTCCTCCTTCCGCGGCGGCGACAAGCGCGGCGGCGCCAACGGTGCCCGCGTCCGCCTCGAGCCGCAGCGCGGCTGGGAGGTCAACGACCCGGAGAACCTCGCGCAGGTGCTGCGCACGCTCGAGGGCATCCAGGAGTCCTTCAACGCCGGCGGCGGCAAGAAGGTCTCGCTGGCCGACCTGATCGTGCTCGCGGGTTCCGCGGCCGTCGAGAAGGCCGCCAAGGACGGCGGCGTCGAGGTCGAGGTGCCGTTCACGCCTGGCCGTGTCGACGCCTCGCAGGAGAAGACCGACATCGAGTCGTTCTCCGCGCTGGAGCCGAAGGCCGACGGCTTCCGTAACTACGTCGGCAAGGGCAACCGCCTCCCGGCGGAGTTCCTGCTCACCGACAAGGCGAACCTGCTCACCCTGAGCGCGCCCGAGATGACCGTCCTCGTCGGCGGTCTGCGCGTCCTCGGCGCCAACACGGGCGGCTCGAAGCACGGCGTCTTCACCGACCGCCCCGGCACGCTGACGAACGACTTCTTCGTCAACGTGACCGACATCGGCACGGAGTGGAAGTCCACGTCCGAGGCGCAGGACGAGTTCGAGGGCCGCGTCGGTGGCGCGGTCAAGTGGACCGGCACCCGCGCCGACCTGGTCTTCGGCTCCAACTCCGAGCTGCGCGCGCTCGCCGAGGTGTACGCGAGCGACGACGCCAAGGAGAAGTTCGTGAAGGACTTCGCCGCGGCGTGGAGCAAGGTCATGGACCTGGACCGGTTCGACCTGCGCTGATCGCGGAGCACTGAGCGCGCCTAGGCGTGCGACAGCGATGAGGGCCGGCTCCCTTCGGGGGGCCGGCCCTCCTTGTCGTGTGCGTCGCGGATGCCTACCCGGTGAGCGCCGGCGCCTGGCGCCGGGCCGGGGCCCAGCGGCGGATGATGTCGCGGACCGAGACGATGCCGACCGGCTCCTGGTCGTCGAGCACGATGAGATGCCGGAAGCCGCCGTGCGCCATGGCGGCCGCGGCCTCCTCCACGGTCCACGACGGGGACGCGAAGACGACGTCCGTGGTGGTGTGGGTGCCTGCGGTCTCCAGGTCCGGATCCTGGTTCTGGCCCAGGGCGTTGAGGATGTCGCGCTCGGTCAGAATGCCGACGCCGATGCCGTCCGGGTCGAGGACGACGGCGGCGCCGACGTGCCGCGCGGACATCAGCCGGGCCGCCTGGCGAAGGGTGTGGTTGGGGCCGATGGTGAGGACCATCGTGCTCATGGCGTCACGGACGAGCATGGATGGAGCCACCTTCCTGTGTGAGGTACTTGTGGCACCGGGCCCGTACGGAACGAGAAACGGTTCACAAGTTCACAAGTGGGGGGACTCTCAGAGTTGCAGGTAAAGGGAGTGCCAACAAGGGGGCGCGAGAGGCGAGTTCAGGGGCGCGAGAAGCTCAACCCGCGCCAGGCCCCGCACTCACACCGAAGCGCGCAGATAGCTCAGCAGTTGGTCGTGGAGCAGACCGTTCGAGGCCGCCGCGTTGCCACTGTGCGGGCCGGGGCGTCCGTCGAGTCCGGTGTAGCTGCCACCCGCCTCGGAGACGACGATCGCAGGCGCCGCCATGTCCCACAGGGAGAGCTCCGGTTCGGCGCACATGTCGATCGAGCCCTCGGCGACCATCATGTACGGCCAGAAGTCCCCGTAGCCGCGCGTGCGCCACACGGCGCGCGACAGGTCGAGGAAACCGTCGAGCCTGCCCTGCTCCTCCCAGCCGGTCAGCGAGGAGTACGCGAACGAGGCGTCCTCCAGGCGGCCCACCTTGGAGGCGTGGATGCGCGACGCGGAGGTCAGGCTGCGGCCCGTGTACGCGCCCGCTCCCTTCGCCGCCCACCAGCGGCGCTGCAGTGCGGGGGCGGAGACGACGCCGACGACCGGCTGGTAACCGCCCTCGCCGGCCTCCATCAGGGAGATCAGCGTGGCCCAGACCGGGACGCCGCGCACATAGTTCTTGGTCCCGTCGATCGGGTCGATGACCCAGCGGCGCGGGCCCGTGCCCTGTACCCCGTACTCCTCGCCCAAGATCGCGTCACGCGGCCGTGCCCGTTGGAGGTTGCCGCGGATCAACTCCTCGGCGGCCTTGTCGGCCTCGCTCACCGGAGTCATGTCCGGCTTGGTCTCCACCTTCAGGTCGAGAGCCTTGAACCGGTCCATCGTCGCGGCATCGGCGACGTCCGCGAGGACGTGGGCGAGCCGCAGATCATCTTGGTAGTCGGGCATGAGTGAACAGTATCGATCGTGGTACGCCGACTGCTACAGGGACCGATCCGACGCCGGTCCCGGTGTGCTCGGCGAGGGGGATTGACACCGCGTACGAGCGCGTCAACCCTGACCACACAGGCCTGACGAAACCCGGCGAACCGGGGAGGCGACGATGCCTGCAGCGCGGGAGTCCCTACTGGAAGCGGCCTACACGGCGCTCGGTCGGCGGCCGTGGGGCGGGGTACGGATGGTCGACGTGGCAGCGCTCGCCGGGGTCTCCCGGCAGACCCTCTACAACGAGTTCGGCAGCAAGGAAGGGCTCGCGCGCGCCCTCGTACGCCGAGAGGCCGACGCCTATCTCGCGGGCGTGGACCGGGCGTTGAAGGAGGGCGGGCTCGACGGGGTGGCCGAGTGGACCGTCGCCAGCGCGCGGCGCAATCCGCTGGTGCGGGCCGCGCTCACCGGGTGCTGGAGCGAGCGCCTGCCCGCGCCGACGCTGTCCGCCGTGCCGTCCTCCTCGTCCGTGCCGGCCCAGCGCAGAGCGGACGGGCCGCTGCCGGCGCCCGGCGACTTCGTGGCCGCCGTGCGCGACCGGAGCGTGGCCGCGCTCGGGGTGCCGGGCGTCGCGAAGAGCGAGATGGAGGCGCTGTCGCGGGACTGCGAGGTGGCGGTGCGGCTCGCGCTGTCGTGCGTGATGGCGCCGCCGGGAGAGGGCGGCGTCGCGCGGATGGTGCGCGAGGTCCTGCGGCGGTAGCGCGGACGTTCAGTGCGGAGGTAGTGCGGACGCGTCAGTACGGAGGTAGCGCGGACGCGTCAGTGCGCCGAGCCCGACAGCTGCAGGCCGATCACGCCCGCGATCACCAGGCTGATCGAGACGATCTTGAGGACCGAGACCATGTCACCGAGGAAGACCATGCCGTAGATCGCCGTGCCGGCCGCGCCGATGCCCGTCCACACCGCGTAGGCAGGACCCACGTCGAGCTTCTTCAGAGAAAGCGTAAGGAGTCCGAAACTGCCGAGGGCGAACGCGGCGAACGCGATCGTCGGCCACAGCCGGGTGAAGCCGTGGGAGAGCTTCAGGCAGACGGCGAATCCGGTCTCCAGGATCCCCGCGACGACGACCAGCAGCCACGCCATGTCCTTGTGCCTCCCGCGTTCCACTGATCTCTGGATGTCTGTGATCTTGCGTCCGGCTTGGTGCGATTATGCCCTTACCTGTGTGGCGCGGCAGCAAACAAGCGCGAGCTCAGTCGCCCTCCCGGCGCTCCCGTGTCGCGAGGAGGCGGCGCAGCGAGTACAGCCGGGCCGGATCCGCGTGCCCTTCCTCCACGTAGGCGTCCAGGGCGCAGTCGGGCTCGTCGTGGCTGCACGCGCGCGGGCAGTTCTCCGTGCCCGGCACCAGGTCCGGGAAAGCGTTGATGACGCGCGACGGGTCCACGTGGTGCAGTCCGAACGACCGCACGCCGGGCGTGTCGATCACCCAGCCCGCGTCCCCCGACAACGGCAGCGCGAGCGCCGACGTCGTCGTGTGCCGACCGCGCCCGGTCACCGCGTTGACATGCCCCGTCGTACGCCGCTGATCGTTCGGCACCAGGGCGTTGACCAGCGTCGTCTTTCCGACACCGGAGTGGCCGACGAACGCCGTGATCTTCCCGTCGAGCTGCTCGCGCACCCGCTCCACGGCCGTGCCGTCCTCCAGCTCCTCGCGGCTGGTGACGACGTACGGGATGTCGAGCGCCCCGTACAGGTCGAGCATCTTGTCCGGCGGGGCCAGGTCCGACTTCGTCAGGACGAGGAGCGGGGTGAGGCCGCCGTCGAACGCCGCGACCAGGCAGCGGTCGATCATGCGCGGGCGCGGCTCGGGGTCGGCGAGCGCGGTGACGATGGCGAGCTGGTCGGCATTGGCGACGACCACCCGCTCGTACGGGTCGTCGTCGTCCGCCGTGCGGCGCAGCAGGGAGCTGCGGCCTCCGATGCGGACGATGCGCGCGAGGGTGTCCTTCTTGCCGGACAGATCGCCGACCACGGAGACCCGGTCGCCCACGACCGCCGCCTTGCGGCCCAGCTCGCGGGCCTTCATCGCGGTCACGGGGACGTCGTCGATGAGGACCGTGAGGCGGCCGCGGTCGACCGTGAGGACCATGCCCTCGGCCGCGTCCTCGTGCTTGGGACGGATGTTGCTCCGCGGCCGGTTGCCCTTGCGGTTCGGGCGCTGCCGGATGTCGTCCTCGTCGGTGTGCTTGCCGTAGCGGCGCATCGCGTGTGCCCCTACGCCCGGTCGGTCCCGAGCATCGCGGCCCACATGTCGGGGAAGTCCGGCAGCGTCTTCGCGGTGGTCGCCACGTTCTCGATCTGTACGTCCTTGACCGCGAGGCCGATGATCGCGCCCGCGGTGGCCATGCGGTGGTCGTCGTACGTGTGGAAGATCCCGCCGTGCAGCTTGCGCGGGCGGATGTGCAGGCCGTCGGCGGTCTCCGTCACATCACCGCCCAGCTCATTGATCTCCTTGGTGAGTGCGGCGAGCCGGTCCGTCTCGTGCAGGCGAAGGTGGGCGACGCCGCGCAGGGTGGACGGGGAGTCGGCCAGGGCGGCCACCGCGGCGATGCCGGGGGTCAGCTCGCCGACCTCGCTCAGGTCGACGTCGATGCCGTGGATCGACCCGGACCCGGTGAACTCGAGCCCGCGCTCGGTCAGTTCACAGCTGCCGCCCATCTGCGTGAAGATGTCGCGCAGCGCGTCGCCGGGCTGCGTGGTGTGCTCCGGCCAGTCGGGGATCGTCACCTTGCCGCCGGTGACCAGGGCCGCGGCGAGGAACGGCTGGGCGTTCGAGAGGTCCGGCTCGATGGTGATGTCCCGGCCGAGCAGGGCGCCGGGCGTGACCCGCCACACGTTCGCCTCGCCGCCCGACTCCGGGGTGTCGACCTGGGCGCCGACCGCGCGCAGCATGTCGACCGTCATGCGGATGTGCGGCATGGAGGGGAGCGCCGAGCCCGTGTGCCGGACCTCGACTCCCTGGTTGAAACGCGGGCCCGACAGCAGCAGGGCGCTCACGAACTGGGAGGACGACGAGGCGTCGATCTCGACCGGGCCGCCCTCCAGGGCGCCCCCGCCGTGCACCGTCAGCGGCAGCGCGCCGCGTCCCTCGTCGTCGATCCGGGCGCCGAGCGCGCGCAGCGCGTCGATCACGCCGTGCAGCGGACGCTCGTACGACCGGGGGTCGCCGTCGAACCGGATCGGGCCGTCGGCGAGCGAGGCGACCGGCGGCAGGAAGCGCATCACGGTGCCCGCGTTGCCGACGTCGACCGTGGCGGGCCCCTGAAGGCCGGACGGGATGACGCGCCACGCCTCACCGGACCCGTCGGGCCCCACGCCTTCCTCGATGCCCACACCCATCTCGCGCAGCGCGGCCGCCATCAGCAGCGTGTCGCGGGAGCGCAGCGGGCGGCGCAGCCAGCCCGGCTCCGCGGCGAGCGCGGCGAGCACGAGCGCCCGGTTGGTGACGGATTTGGACCCCGGCACCTGAACAGTCGCGTCGACGGCTCCGCTCGCGAGAGGGGCGGGCCAGAGGGCGGTGTGGGCCGGGTTCGTGGTCATGCCCCAACTCTAGTCGGCCCCCGGGAAGGCACCTGCTCACAGCCCCAGCAGCCAGCGGCCACCGCCGAGCAGTGAGCACAGTGAGACGGCGTGGAAGAAAAACAGCCACATTCCCGCGGGTACGTGCGTGAGGCGCGAGAGCTGGTCGGCGTCGGAGTCGCCCGCGCCTCCCCTGTGACGCTTGCGCTGCAGCTCGAAGGCGGGGCGTACGCCGCCGAGCAGCAGGAACCAGACGACGGTGTACGCGAAGGCGGCCTGGACCTGCGGTCCCGTGAGCCAGGAGACGAGGACGAAGGCGCCGCCGGCGACGACGACGGTCAGCACCCCGTACGCGTTCCTGATCATCACGAGCATCGCCACGAGCAGCGCCGTGGCCAGCCACAGCAGCAGTGTGATGTGCCCCTCGGAGAGCAGCGCCGCGCCGCCGAGACCGAGCAGCGGCGGGGCCGTGTACCCGGCGGCCGCGGTCAGGATCATGCCGAGGCCGGTCGGTTTGCCGCGGCTCACGGTGAGGCCGCTGGTGTCGCCGTGCAGCCGGATGCCGTCGAGGCGGCGGCCCATCAGCAGGGCGATCAGGCCGTGGCCGCCCTCGTGGGCGATCGTGATGGCGTTACGGGACAGCCGCCAGATGCTGTGCGGGACGATCGCGGCGAGCGCGACGACGGCCGTGGCGATCGTCACCCACTGGTCGGGGTCGGACTGGGTCCCGAAGATCCGGTCCCAGAGGCTGGCGTCCATGTATTTCGGCTGCTCCCGTTCGGGTTCGGTGGCGGGTCGGCATCTGGCACTGTGGCACGTATGTGCGGACGTTATGCATCGAGTCGCAGGCCCGAGGATCTCGCAGGAATCTTTGAGATCGAGAAGTGGGAGCCGGAGGAGGCCTATGAGGCCGACTTCAATGTGGCTCCCACCAAAGAGGTCTACGCGGTTCTCGACCGCCCGGTGAAAGACGCCGACGACCCCCGTCCGGTTCGCCAGCTGCGTAAGCTCAAGTGGGGGCTGGTGCCGTCGTGGTCCAAGACGCCTGAGGGCGGCGCCCGCATGATCAACGCGCGGGCCGAGACCGTGCACGAGAAGCCCTCGTACCGCAAGGCCTTCACCACGCGGCGCTGCATCCTGCCCGCGGACGGCTATTACGAGTGGGTGACCGCGCCGGCCGAGCGCGAACTGGAGGTCGAGGGCAAGAAGAAGCGGCTCCGCAAGCAGCCGTACTTCGTGACGCCCGCGGACGGCTCGGTCTTCGCGATGGCCGGGATCTACGAGTTCTGGCACGACCGCACGCTCCCGGACGAGCATCCGCTGGCCTGGTGGGTGACGTGCTCCGTGATCACCACGGAGGCGGAGACCGCGCCGCTCGGTGTCGCGCCGAAGGAGGGGCCGGGGTCCCTCGCCGACATCCACCCCCGGATGCCGCTGATGCTGACGCCGGACCGGTGGGACGACTGGCTGGACCCGGCCCGTACGGACGTCGATGACCTGCGCACCCTCCTCGCCCCTCCTCCGGAGGGGCTGATGCGGGCGTATCCCGTGTCCACGGCGGTGAGCAATGTGCGCAACAACGGCGCGGAGCTTGTGCGGGAGTTGGAGGGGCCGGAGGTGGGGACGCTCTTCTGATGCGGCCGACCGTGGTGGACGACTCGGGGCTCTGCCCCGGACCCCGCGGGCTCTCGTCCCAGAGCGGGGCTTAAATGGCGCTCGTGACTCGTAGCGAAATCATTCCCACCGAAGTCGGCGACGCGCGCATCACCTGGCACCCCGCCAAGAAACCGAAGCTGGTGCTGGGCGTCAGTCATGGGGCCGGGGGCGGGATCGAGGCGCGCGACCTTGTGGCCCTCGCCGCCGTCCTCCCCGCCCACGGAGTGACCGTCGCTCTCGTGGAGCAGCCCTGGCGCGTCGCGGGGAAGAAGCTCGCGCCCGCCCCGAAGGCGCTCGACAAGGGGTGGCGGGGCATCTGGCCCGCACTGGAGAAGCCCGGACTCCCGGTGATCGCCGGAGGCAGGAGCGCCGGCGCCCGCGTCGCCTGCCGTACCGCGGGGGAGCTCGGCGCCGGCGCCGTGCTCGCGCTCAGCTTTCCGCTGCACCCGCCGGGCAAGCCGGAGAAGTCCCGCGCCGAGGAACTCCTCGGCGCGGGCGTGCCCACCCTCGTCGTACAGGGCGGCAACGATCCCTTCGGCAAGCCCGCGGAGTTCCCGGCGTCCGGTACGTACGAACTCACCGAAGTCCCCTACGGGGACCATGGTTTCGCCGTCCCCAAGCGCGCGGACATCACCCAGGACGAGGCCCTCGCCGTGATCACCGACGCGGTCACGAAGTGGGCCGGATCACTCGTCCAGTGATCGGGAATGTTGAGGCCGGGACGGCTGTTGTGCGGACTGTCGGTGCACAGAGTTCGTACGAGAGGAAGTCCGCCGCATGGGTTCAGTCGCTTGCCCCAGCCGTGCCACCGCTCCTGACCTGGAGTGGAGCGTGCTGAGCGCGGCCAAGACCGCTCCTGTTCGGGCGGCGGGCGGACCGGATCGTCGTCTATCCTCCGATTCGAGCGGGGTCTCCTTTGGCTCCGTGACATCGCTTGAGGAGGTGGGTCCGGTCACAGGGACCGACGCAGGGACCGAGCACGGCCACGCGGAGGAGCGCCCCGAGACTCCCGGGAACGGGGAGAGCACCGATGAGCGCAACGCGCGCTTCGAGCGGGACGCGCTGGAATTTCTCGACCAGATGTACTCGGCGGCCCTGCGCATGACGCGCAACCCGGCCGACGCCGAGGACCTGGTGCAGGAGACGTACGCGAAGGCGTACGCCTCGTTCCACCAGTTCCGTGAGGGCACGAACCTCAAGGCGTGGCTGTACCGGATCCTCACGAACACTTTCATCAACTCGTACCGCAAGAAGCAGCGCGAGCCCCAGCGCAGTGCCGCCGAGGAGATCGAGGACTGGCAGCTGGCCCGCGCCGAGTCGCACATGTCGACCGGTCTGCGCTCCGCCGAGTCGCAGGCGCTCGACCACCTGCCCGACTCGGACGTGAAGCGGGCCCTCCAGGCGATCCCCGAGGAATTCCGCATCGCGGTCTATCTCGCGGACGTAGAGGGCTTTGCGTACAAGGAGATCGCGGACATCATGGGAACACCCATCGGTACGGTGATGTCCCGGCTGCACCGTGGCCGTCGCCAGCTGCGCGGCATGCTGGAGGACTACGCCCGTGACCGCGGGCTCGTCCCGGCCGGTGCCGGTCAGGCGAACGAAGCGAAAGGCTCGGGCTCATGAGCTGCGGAGAGCCGCACGAGACGGACTGCAGTGAAGTCCTGGACCATCTCTACGAGTTCCTCGATCACGAGATGCCGGACAGTGACTGCACCAAGTTCGAGGTGCACTTCGAGGAGTGCTCCCCGTGCCTGGAGAAGTACGGCCTTGAGCAGGCCGTGAAGAAGCTGGTCAAGCGGTGCTGCGGTCATGACGACGTGCCCACCGACCTGCGGGCCAAGGTCATGGGGCGGATCGAAGTGATCCGCTCAGGCCAGGTCACGCCCGAAGAGGGCATGGGCAACCCGCTCGCCTGAAGTACCTGCTGAACCGGGCCCCGTTCACCCGATCGTGCGAATCCGGGGCCCGAGGTCCGGGCAATCCCCGTGATGCGCCGCGAGCGCCTTCCCGCGCGTCCTATCCTCCCTGAACTGGACGCCTTGGGGAGGGAGTTGGGGCATGCGGTCGGTTCCGCCTGTGGCCCGTGCGTATGTGCTCCTGACCGCCGGCGTCGCCGCGGTCTGTGCCGCCCCCGCGTTCTCCACCACCACGTCGTGGCCCGGCGTCGCGCTGCTCGCGTTCCTCTACGCGGGGTGTGAGCAGCTCGGCCGCTGCCGCCTCGTCGGGCGGCGCGCGCCCAAGGGGATGGGCACCTTCTTTCCCGTGCTGCTCGCCGGGGCGTTTCTGCTGCCGCCGGCCGCCGCCGCGCTCGTCGCCCTGCCCGGCGCCCTGCTCACCGCTGTCGAACGGCGGCCCGCCTGGCTGCGCAAGGTGTGGCGCGCGGCCCAACTCGCCCTCGCCTCCTGGGCCGCGGCGCGGGTCTTCGGCGCGCTCGGCGGGCCCGAAGCGGTCGCCGACCCCCGGTTCCCGTACGCGCTCGTACCCGGCGGCGCCGCGGTCCTCGCGTTCTGCGTCGCGCTCACCGTGCTCGACGGGGGCGTGCTCGCCACCGCGGAGCGGGTTCCGGTGCGCAGTGCCTGGCGCGGGCTCTTCCTGCGGATGCTCGCGCCGGTGGCCGCGCACGGGCTCGCGGGCCTGGTGATGGCGACGATGTGGACGAGCTCGTACGGTCCGCTCGCCGCCCTCCTCGTGCTCCTGCCGATGTACATCTCCTGCTGGGTGTTCGCCCAGTACCAGCGGGAGTGGTCGGCCCACCAGGCCACGATCAGGGCGCTCGTGCAGGCCGTCGACATCAAGGACGGCTACACGCGCGGGCACAGTGAGCGGGTCGGGCAGGCGTCGATGATGATCGCGCGTGAGCTCGGGATGGCGGGGGAGCGGGTGGAGGCGCTGCGGTTCGCCGGGATCCTGCACGACGTGGGGAAACTCGGCGTGCCCACGCGGTTGTTGCGCAAGGACGGGCCGTTGACGCCCGAGGAGCGCGAGGTCATTCAGCTGCATCCCGAGTACGGGCACGAGATGGTGCGGGGGATCGCGTTCCTGGACGAGGCGCGGGCGGCGATCCTGCATCACCATGAGCGGCTCGACGGGAGCGGGTATCCGTACGGGCTCGCGGGGGCGCAGATTCCGGAGTTCGCGCGGGTGGTGGCGGTGGCGGACGCGTTCGACGCGATGACCTCTACGCGTACGTATTCGCGGGCGCGGCCCGTTTCGGTGGCGTTGACGGAGCTGGAGAGGTGTGCCGGTTCGCAGTTCGATCCGGTGATGGTGGGGGCGCTGGTGCGGGTGCTTGAGCGGGACGGGTGGCATCCCGTGGTCACGGCGGACGAGGCGGTGGTGCCTCCGGCCCGTGCGGAAAGCGTCGCCGTTCCGCCGGCGGCGTCCCGGTGACGGGGGCCGGGCCGGAGCGTGGCGCGGGGGCCTCGGATCCGTTGCGCGGCACCGGGGGCCGCCTTGCCCACCCTGCCGCCCAAGGCGGCAGATTGCCCAAGGCGGGGGCAGGGTCGGCCGTCTCGGGTGGGGGAGCCGTGGAGAGTGGCAGATTGCCCAAGGCGGGGGCAGGGTCGGCCGTCTCGGGTGGGGGAGCTGTGGAGAGCGGCAGATTGCCCAAGGCGGGGGAGGTACCCCGTTGGGCAGACGCCACCGGCGGGGGCGGGTGGGCGGGAGATGGGCGAGGAGATGTCGGAGGGGGCGGCGTGGCTGAGGTGGGGGTCGGCGAGCGTCGTGGGGCGGGGAGGCGGCTCAGTGGCTTGCTCGTGGGGGTGTTCGGGGTTGCCGTGGTGCTTGCCTCCGTGGGGGTGGGGGACACCGTTTGGCACGGCGTTGTCGAGCGGGGGAATGCGCTGGCTTTTGGCGTGCTCGTCGCCGTCGGGGAGCTGACGCGGCGGGGTGGCGCCGAGGACCGGGAGGCCGCGCCGCTCGGGGCCGCGGGAGCGCTCGCGTACGCGTTGCTCGGCGAGGTCGCGGGGCGGCCCACGCACCACGGCGCGCTCCAGGTCGTCGCGATCGTCGTCGCGGGCACGCTCGTCGGCTGCATACCGCACGTGGCACGCGGCAAGGGCGCCTCGCTCGACCACGTGACGCGGCGCGTGCTCACCGTCGCGTTCGCCGCCGTCTGCTTCCAACCGCTCTACAACGAAGGCGTGTTGGCGGAGTGGTTCGGGGACGGGGCGTACTACGCGCTGCTGATCGTCGGGCTGCTGGTGCTGACCGCGCTGTGCGATGCCGTGCTCGCCGCCGCCATGGCGCACGCCAGGACGCGCTGGCCGTTCGGCCCGCTGCTGCGCGACGAGCTGCGGGCGATGCTCGGGATCGGCTCTGCCGTGTGCGCGACGGGCGCCGTCATGGCGCTCGCCGTCGCCGTCGCCGGGCTGTGGGCGCTGCCCCTGATCAGCCTGCCGCTCCTGCTCACCCAGTTGGCGTTCCGCCGGTACGCCGTGGTCAAGGCCACGTACCGGCAGACCATCACCTCACTGGCCCGCGCCACCGAGATCGCCGGCTACACCCCGCACGGGCACGCCCGCCGGGTCGCCGCGCTCAGCCGGGCCGTCGGCCGCGACCTGGGGCTCTCCCAGCCGGACCTGTCGGTGCTCGAGTACGCGGCGCTGATGCACGACATCGGGCAGCTCTCGCTCGTCGACCCGGTGGCCGAGGGCGCCACCGCCGCGCTGCCGGCCGCCCAGCAGCGTCGGATAGCCCTGCTCGGCGGCGCCGTCGTCCGCCAGACCGGGGTGGACACCCAGGTGGCGGTGGTGGTCGAGCGGCAGGCGGACCCGTACCGCGAGCAGCCGCTCATCGCCCGGATTGTGCGGACAGCGAACGCGTACGACGAGATGGTGAGGGAACAGGGACCTCAGGGGCCGCTCAGGGCCCTGGAAAACCTGCGTCTGGCCACGGGCCGCGACTACCAGCCGGAGGTCGTGGAAGCGCTGGCCAGGGTGGTTGGAACGCCCGGTCTGAGCCTAGGGTCGGTTGGGTAACCCATGGGTAATGAGCGGTCGTCCGACCGTACGTGGTTGGATGCAAAGCAAGGTAGAACACGCAACGCAAGGCACGCGGAAAACTCGGCGTCCGGGGGCCCAGGCCTCGAGTATCGGCAGGCGGGAATCGTGAGGATCTTCGGCAAGGGACGGCACCGGCCCTCCGCCTCCTGGCGGCAGGCCACGGATCGCGCGTTCACGCTGATCGGCGACGGCCGGTACGAGGACGCGGGAGCGCTGCTCACGCGCGCCGCCGACCTGGAGCCCTGGCTGTCGGAGTCCTGGTTCAACCTCGCGCTGCTGCACAAGTTCCGGCACGACTGGGAGCAGGCCCGCACCACGGGCCTGCGGGCCGTCGCCCTGCTCGAGAAGGAGGGCGGGGCACCGGACTGGTGGAACGTGGGCATCGCCGCCACCGCCCTCCAGGACTGGCCGCTCGCGCGCAGGGCCTGGCAGGCGTACGGGCTGAAGGTGCCGGGCGGCGCCGCCGCTGCCGGGGAGCCGACCGGGATGGACCTCGGGAGCGCCGCCGTGCGGCTCTCGCCGGAGGGCGAGGCGGAGGTCGTGTGGGGGCGCAGGCTCGACCCCGCGCGCATCGAGCTGCTCTCCATCCCGCTGCCGTCGTCCGGGCGGCGCTGGGGCGAGGTCGTGCTGCACGACGGCGTCCCGCACGGCGAGCGGACCACGTCGGCCGGGCACTCGTACCCGGTCTTCGACGAGATCGAGCTGTGGGCGCCCTCTCCGGTTCCCACCTGGGTGGTGCTGCTCGAGGCCGCCACCGAGGACGACCGGGACGCGCTGGAGCGGCTGGCCGCCGATGCGGGCTTCGCCGCGGAGGACTGGTCGTCGTCCGTGCGGCTGCTGTGTCGGACGTGTTCGGAGTCGCGGATGCCGTCCGACGAGGGGGACGGTACGCATCTCGATCCGCACGACCACAGTGAGCCGGGGCATCCCGGGCCGCTCGGGCATCGGACCGATGGGCAGTTGTGGGTGCCGGAGCGGGAGTGTGGTGTGGCTGCGCCGGCGTCGCTGGTGCGGGGGTTGCTCGATGGGTGGGTGGCGGATTCGCCGGACTCGCGTGACTGGCGGGATCTCGAAGAGGTTTGTTAGGCGCGGGTGGGTGCGGGGCGGGTTTTGTTGGTCGCCCCCGCCGCCCCTTCCCGTCCCGTCCCCGGGGGCTGCGCCCCCGGACCCCCGCGTTGCTGAAAGTACCCTGTAAGGGTTCCACCTCGTTGTTTAGCTCTCGTTGTTTCCCTAGGAAGGCGTTCGTCCGTCATGGCTCAGCAGGACACCGATCAGCAGCACGGCGGCGTGCTTCCCGTGGATGACGAGGGGTTCGTCGTCGACACCGAGGACTGTGAGGCCCGGGAGGCGGCGTACCGGGAGCGCGGCACGTCGCGGCCGATCACCGTCGTCGGGAACCCGGTGCTGCACAAGGAGTGCAAGGACGTCACCGAGTTCGACGACGAGCTGGCGAAGCTCGTCGACGACATGTTCGCGAGCCAGCACACCGCCGAGGGCGTGGGCCTCGCCGCCAACCAGATCGGTGTGGACCTGAAGGTCTTCGTCTACGACTGCCCGGACGACGACGGCGTGCGGCACACCGGCGTCGTCTGCAACCCGGTCCTGCGCGAGCTGCCGGCCGACCAGCGCCGCCTCGACGACTCCAACGAGGGCTGCCTGTCCGTGCCCACCGCGTACGCCGAACTCGCCCGCCCCGACTACGCGGTGGTCGACGGCCGGGACGAGAAGGGCAACCCGATCACGGTGCGCGGCACCGGCTACTTCGCGCGCTGCCTCCAGCACGAGACCGACCACCTCTACGGATACCTGTACATCGACCGTCTCTCGAAGCGTGAGCGCAAGGGCGCGTTGAAGCAGATGGAGGAGGGGACGCCGCGTTACCCGGTGGTTCCCAACAGCTGAACAACTACCCGCCCCCATGGGGGAGTTGAGGCGTCGAGCGGCGCCCGGTGCGGAAGTGACCTCCGGCCGGGCGCCGTTCGCATGTGCGGACAGGGGTATCCGGCCCGGACGCGTATCGCCCGAATCCGGTCATGGCAGGTGAAGAATCAGGAAGTGTGGGGTAGTGAGGGGAGCAAATCCGTTCCCATCGCGGTCAGTTATGGTGCTGAATAGAAAGCGCGGGGTTACACGACGGCGCGCGACCGGCACAGCGGGAGGGGCGCGCGCTGCAGGCCACAGAGAGGGGTTACTACGTGCCTGCTTTCTCACATACGTCGGTTCCGGCGGCTGTGGCGCTTCCGGTGATCGAGAGTCGGTTTCCTCGCCGACTTCACCCGTATTGGCCGAAGCTCCAAGGAAGGACCCGGTCCTGGCTCCTGGAAATGGGGCTGATGCCGCCCGACAAGGTGGCGAAATATGCCGACGGTCTGTGCTATTCGGACCTCGTCGCGGGCTACTACCTCGGCGCACCCGATGAACTGCTCGCGACGATCAGCGACTACAGCGCGTGGTTCTTCGCCTGGGACGACCGGCACGACCGCGACGTGATCCACGGTCGCGCGGAGAGCTGGGGCCGGCTCGTCGCCCAGTTACACGCGGCGACCGAGGCGCCCGAGCTCCATCTCGACCATGGGGATCCGCTGGTCGCGGGGTTCGCCGACTGCCTGCAGCGGTTCTACGGCTCGCTGAGCCACACCTGGAACGTGCGGTTCGCCCGCCATTTCCACCCGGTGATCGACGCGTACGACGAGGAGTTCAGGAACCGGACGACGGGCACGGTGCCCGGCGTCGACGCGTACATAGAGTTGCGCCGGCAGACCTTCGCGCACTGGATTTGGATAGACCTGCTCGAGGCGACGGCGCAGTACGAACTCCCGGCGTGGGTGCGTAAAACGCCGGCGTTCATGCGCGCGGCACTTGCCGTCCAGGATTTCTCCGCCTGGTACAACGACCTGTGTTCGCTCCCCAAGGAACTCGCGGGAAACGAATTCCACAACCTAGGGATAAGCCTCATCGAGCACGAGGGGCTTTCCGTCACCGAGGCCGCCGCAGAAGTGCGGCGCCGAGTCCTCGGATGTGTCGACGATTTCCTTGAGGCGGAAATCGAGGTCGGGAACATCGCGGACGGCGTCGAGACGCTCGGAGAAAAAGGAAAAGACCTCTCCGTGGCCATGAGGTCATGTCTGGAGAACATGCGGAACTGGTTCAGTTCCGTCTACTGGTTCCACCATGAATCGGGCCGCTATCAGGTCGACGACTGGGAGGACCGCAGCAACCCGCCGTACATCAGCGACGAGCCGGTCGGCGCCGACGGCGTGCCCGGCGCGGGCCGCATCCCGAGGCAGGCTCCCCACCGGATCCCGGACCGGATCCCCGAACAGGCAGGTGAGTGCGCATGACCGTGGAATCCACGCTGCCGCCCCCGGCGCCCGGCCAGGCGGGAGCGTCGCTGCCGCCGCTCGCGCCCGGCGGTGCGCCGCTGCTCGGCCACGCCCCGCAGATGCTCCGCGACCCGCTGGCCTTCCTGACCCGGCTGCGGGACGGCGGCGACGTGGTCCGGCTGCGGCTCGGCCCCAAGACGGTCTTCGCGGTCTGCGACCCCGTACTGGTCGAGAAGCTCCTCAAGAGCCCGGACTTCATCATCGGCGGCGCGATGTGGGACGCCCTGGAGGTGCTCCTCGGCGAGGGCGTGGCGAGCAGCAACGGGCAGAAGCACCGGCGCCAGCGCCGCGCCATCCAGCCCGCGTTCAGGGCCGAGCGGATGGCCGACTACGCCTCTCTGATGGCGGAGGAGGCGGCGGCCGCGGCCGACCGCTGGCAGGACGGGCAGACCGTCGACATCAACGCCGAGATGTTCCGCGTGGCGGCCCGGATCACGGCCCGCGCCATGCTGCACATCGACGCGGAGGACGACCGCTCGGACCGCCTCGGCGAGACGATGGGCACGGTCTTCGCCGGCATGTACCGGCGGATGATCCTGTCCTTCGGACCGCTGTACCGGCTGCCCCTGCCGGCCAATCGGCGTTTCGAGCGCGCGATGGCCGAATTGCACCGCATGGTCGACGAGATCGTCGTCGAGCGAAGGGCCCAGGCGGCCGAGGGAATCGACACCGGAGACCTTCTCGCGGCATTGCTCGACGCGCACGACGACGACGGTGAAGCGGTCACCGACCAAGAGATCCACGATCAGGTTCTGGCCCTCCTGTTGGCCGGCGGCGAGAATGTCTCCAAGACGCTGGCTTGGACGCTCGGACTCCTCGCCGAACACCCGGACCATGAAAGCCGGTTGTACCAAGAGGTTGAATCCGCGACCGGTGGCGACAGGCAGGTGGCTTTCGGCGACCTCGGGAAACTCGCATATATGCGGAATCTCCTTACCGAGTCGATGCGCATTCGCCCCAGCGTGTGGATATTCACGCGCATATCGGCGGTCGATACGACGCTCGGTGGGTATCACATTCCGGCCGGTACGGACATCGTCTACAGCCCGTACGCGATGCAGCACGACCCGCGCTCGTTCGACGACGTGGACGTCTTTGACCCCGATCGCTGGCTGCCGGAGCGTGTCACGGACGTCGCGAACGTGGCGCACCAGCCGTTCGGCACCGGCAACCGCAAGTGCCCGGGCGACCACTTCAGCATGGTCGAACTCAGCCTGATCCTGGGCACCTTGGTGTCCCGGTGGCGGTTCGAGACGGTCCCCGAGACGGAGTCGACGGCGAAGCTGGGGATCACCATCGGCCCCAAGAACGGGAACCTGCGGGTGCGCGCCCGCGGCTAGGAGGCGAGCCGCACCCGGAAGGTCCTTCTGAAGGCGTTGGGGGTCGTCCCCAACGCCTTCATGAACTGATGGCGCATCGCCGCCGCGTTGCCGAACCCGGCGCGCGCGGCGATCGCGTCCACCGTCTCGTCCGTGCCTTCCAGCAACTCCTGGGCGAACAGGACGCGTTGGCGCAGAAGCCAGCGGTACGGCGTCGTGCCGGTCTCCTGCTGGAAGCGGCGCGCGAACGTGCGCGGCGACATGTGCGCCCGCGCCGCCAGCTCCTCAACGGTCACCGGCTCTCCCAGATGCCGCTCCATCCACGCCAGCACCCCGCCCACGGTGTCGCAGCGCGTCGCCGGCAGCGGGCGCTCCACGTACTGGGCCTGGCCGCCGTCGCGGTGCGGCGGGACGACCATGCGGCGGGCGATCGCGTTGGCCACCTCGGAGCCGTGCTCCTTGCGGACGATGTGGAGGCAGGCGTCGATGCCCGCGGCCGTGCCGGCGGAGGTGATGACCGGGCCCTCGTCGACGTACAGCACATCGGGGTCGACGCGGGTGCGCGGGAAGCGGACGGCGAGCTCGCGCGCGTACCGCCAGTGGACCGCGCACCGGCGGCCGTCGAGCAGCCCGGCCTCGCCGAGGACGAACACCCCCGCGCAGAGGCTGAGCACGCGCGCGCCCCGGTCGACCGCCTGCCGCAGCGCGTCGAGCAGTTCCGGCGGGTACTGGCCGAACCGCCGCCCCGCCGAGGGGATCGCGATGAGGTCGGCCTCCGCGAGCCGTTCGAGGCCGTGCGGGGTGGAGACCGTCATGCCGGGCACGTGCGTGGTGAGTGAGGGGCCCTCGGTGGAGACGGCCGCGAAGTCGTACACGGGCAGCCCGGCGTCGCTCCGGTCGAGGCCGAACACCTCGCACACGACGCCGAGTTCAAAGGGATGCACGCCGTCCAGCAGCACGGCGGCCACGTTTTTCAGCATGCCTGACAGTGTGCCGCAGACGTGGCAGTAATTCGAGGGTTGCTGACGGTCCTGCCACTGCCGCGGGGCCGCCGACGGGCGGAGAGTGGAGGACATGAACACAGCGATGAACTACTTCGCAGTCCTCTTCGTCTTCCTCCTCCTGGCCGCCCCGTCCCTGTACGGCATGGCCCACGACCGCCGCATCGACCGTCAGCTCCGCGCCGCCGCCGCGCGGAACGCCGAGGAGCACCACTCCCGCTACGAGCGCGCGGCCTGACCCGGCCGCCGCCCGAAGGCCAGCAGATGCGAGCTCGCGACGAGCAGGCCCGGATGCCCCTCGGCCACCCGGGCCGCCGCCAGAGCCGACGCGAACAGCTCCGAATCGCGCGGCACTTGGCGGCCGGTGGCGGTCTCCGCGGCCTTCAGGAGAGCGTCACCGGGCCCCTCCACCCCGTACAACCGGGTGCCGTCGAACCCAGCACGCCGCACCTCCGCCGCCAGCTCCTCGGCCCGGTGGAAATAGGCAAAAGTGAACTCCCGCCCCTCGTTCCTCCCGGTCGCCAGGACCCGCCCCGACCGCTCCTCCCGCCCGTCGAGATGCAGCCGCCCGTGCGCGACGTGGTCGAACAGCGCCGCGTACCGCTGGATCCCGGCGGCCACGACGAGCCCACCGGGCCGCACGACCCGCAGCGCCTCCCCCAACACCCGCTCCCTGTCGGCCCGTTCGGTCAGGTGGTACAGCGGCCCGAGCAGCAGCACCACGTCGTACGAGGAGTCCGGCGCGCTCAGTGAGCGGGCGTCGCCCAGCTCGACCGTGCACCCGGCGCCCGTCGCCTCCCGCACGTGCCGCTCCACGGGGTCGACGAGATGCACGCGATACCCGTCCCCGACCAGCCACCGCGCGTGCGCACCCGGCCCGCCACCCACGTCGAGCACGGAGGCCGGGGCGGCGGGCAGATGACGTCTCAACAGCTCTTGCGTACGTACGAGTTCGAGCACGCCGGCGGCGGAGGAGCCGAGCCGTGCGTGCTCGTCGAACTGGGTGGAGTAGTAGGTGAGGACCTCGTCTGCGACCTGGGGTGCTGTCATGCCCCGAAAGTCTGACGAAGGGGCGGCGGGCGACGCATCTCAATTAGCGTCGCCCACCGCCCCGTTGGAACCGAACCCGTCAGGGGGCCTGCTCCGTCATGCGGCTGGACCCGTCAGAAGTCCTCGTCGAAGCCGACCGAGCCCTCGACCGCGACCTGGTACGCCGAAGGCCGGCGCTCGAAGAAGTTGGTCAGTTCCTGGACGCCCTGGAGCTCCATGAACGAGAACGGGTTCTCCGAGCCGTAGATCGGCGCGAAACCGAGGCGCTGCAGGCGCTGGTCGGCGACGCACTCCAGGTACTGGCGCATGGAGTCCGTGTTCATGCCCGGCAGGCCCTCGCCGCACAGGTCGCGCCCGAACTGCAGCTCCGCGTCGACCGCCTCCCGCAGCATGTCGGTGACCTGCTGCTGAAGCGCGTCGTCGAAGAGCTCCGGCTCCTCCTTGCGGACCGTGTCGACCACGTCGAAGGCGAAGCTCATGTGCATCGTCTCGTCGCGGAACACCCAGTTGGTGCCGGTGGCGAGGCCGTGCAGCAGGCCGCGCGAGCGGAACCAGTAGACGTAGGCGAAGGCACCGTAGAAGAAGAGGCCCTCGATGCACGCGGCGAAGCAGATGAGGTTGAGGAGGAAGCGGCGGCGGTCCGCCTGGGACTCCAGGCGGTCCATCTCCTCGACCGAGTCCATCCACTTGAAGCAGAACTCCGCCTTCTCGCGGATGGACGGGATGTTCTCCACGGCCGCGAACGCCGCCGTCCGGTCCTCCGGGTCGGGGAGGTACGTGTCGAGCAGCGTCAAGTAGAACTGGACGTGCACGGCCTCCTCGAACAGCTGACGCGAGAGGTAGAGGCGCGCCTCGGGGGAGTTGATGTGCTTGTAGAGCGTGAGCACCAGGTTGTTCGCGACGATCGAGTCACCCGTCGCGAAGAACGCGACCAGCCGGCCGATCATGTGCTGCTCACCCGGCGACAGCTTCGCGAGGTCGGCGACGTCCGAGTGGAGGTCGACCTCCTCCACCGTCCACGTGTTCTTGATGGCGTCGCGGTAGCGCTCGTAGAAGTCCGGGTAGCGCATGGGGCGCAGGGTCAGTTCGAAGCCCGGGTCGAGCAGGTTCTTTTCCGAAGGGGTCGTGGTCATTACTGGCAGGCCTCGCAGGACTCGGGGTTTTCCAGGGAGCAGGCGACCGCGTCGGGGTCGGGCGTCGCGGTCTGTGCGGGGACGGTGCTGTTGCCCGCCGCCCGCGCGATGCGCGTCGCCGGGCGCGAGCGCAGGTAGTACGTCGTCTTCAGGCCCGACTTCCAGGCGTACGCGTACATCGAGGAGAGCTTGCCGATGGTCGGCGTCTCCATGAAGAGGTTCAGGGACTGGGCCTGGTCGAGGAACGGGGTCCGCGCCGCCGCCATGTCGATGAGGCCGCGCTGCGGGATCTCCCACGCCGTGCGGTACAGGGCGCGGACGTCGTCCGGGATCCAAGTGAAGCCCTGCACCGAGCCGTTGGACTCGCGCAGCGCCTCACGGGTCTGCGCGTCCCACACGCCGAGCTTCTTCAGCTCGTCGATCAGGTACCCGTTGATCTGGAGGAACTCGCCCGACAGGGTCTCCCGCTTGAAGAGGTTGGAGACCTGCGGCTCGATGCACTCGTAGACGCCGGCGATCGAGGCGATCGTGGCCGTGGGCGCGATGGCGAGGAGGAGGGAGTTGCGCATGCCGACCGACGCGATGCGTTCGCGCAGCGCCGCCCAGCGCTCCGGCCACGTCAGCTCCACGCCGTAGTGGTCGGGGTGCAGCACGCCGCGGGCCGTACGGGTCTTCTCCCAGGCGGGAAGGGGGCCGTTGCGCTCGGCCAGGTCCGCCGACGCCTCGTACGCCGCGAGCATGATGCGCTCGGAGATGCGGGTGGACAGGGCGCGGGCCTCCGCCGAGTCGAACGGCAGGCGCAGCTTGAAGAAGACGTCCTGGAGGCCCATCGCGCCCAGGCCCACCGGGCGCCAGCGGGAGTTGGAGCGGCCCGCCTGGTCGGTCGGGTAGAAGTTGATGTCGACGACGCGGTCGAGGAAGGTGACGGCCGTGCGGACCGTCTCGTCGAGGCGCTCCCAGTCGATGTCGCCCTCGACGACGAACGACCCCAGGTTCACCGAACCCAGGTTGCAGACCGCCGTCTCCCCGTCGTCCGTCACCTCCAGGATCTCCGTGCAGAGGTTGGAGGAGTGGACCGTGTGGCCGGGCTCCGCCGTCTGGTTGGCGGTGCGGTTGGCGGCGTCCTTGAAGGTCAGCCAGCCGTTGCCGGTCTGCGCGAGGGTGCGCATCATGCGGCCGTACAGATCGCGGGCCGGGATGGTCCGCTGGGCCTTCCCGTCGGCCTCGGCCTTGCGGTACGCGGCGTCGAACTCCTCGCCCCACAGGTCGACCAGCTCGGGCACGTCGGCCGGTGAGAACAGTGACCACGGCTGGTCCGCGTTCACCCGGCGCATGAACTCGTCGGGGATCCAGTGCGCGAGGTTCAGGTTGTGGGTGCGGCGCGCGTCCTCACCGGTGTTGTCGCGCAGCTCGAGGAACTCCTCGATGTCGGAGTGCCAGGTCTCCAGGTAGACCGCCGCGGCGCCCTTGCGGCGGCCTCCCTGGTTCACGGCGGCGACCGAGGCATCCAGCGTCTTCAGGAACGGGACGATGCCGTTGGAGTGCCCGTTCGTGCCGCGGATCAGCGAACCGCGGCTGCGGATGCGGGAGAACGAGAGGCCGATGCCGCCCGCGTGCTTCGAGAGGCGGGCGACCTGGTGGTACCGGTCGTAGATCGAGTCGAGCTCGTCGAGCGGGGAGTCGAGCAGGTAGCAGCTCGACATCTGGGGGTGGCGGGTGCCGGAGTTGAAGAGCGTGGGGGAGGAGGGCAGGTAGTCGAGGCGGCTCATCAGGCCGTACAGGGCGGCCACTTCGTCGAGCGCGCGGATGCTGTCGTCCTCGGCGAGACCGCAGGCCACGCGCAGCATGAAGTGCTGCGGCGTCTCGATCACGTGCCGGGTGATCGGGTGCCGCAGCAGGTAGCGGCTGTGCAGGGTGCGCAGGCCGAAGTAGCCGAAGCGGTCGTCGCCCGCGAGGTCGATCAGCGCGTCGAGGCGCGCCGCGTGCACCCGTACGAACTCGGCGGTGCGGTCCGCGATCAGGCCCTCGCGGTGGCCGACCGCGACCGACTCCGTGAAGGACGTGACGCCCTGCGAGGCGGCCTCCGCGGCGATGGAGCGGGTGAGCAGTCGGGCGGCGAGCCGGGAGTAGGCGGGGTCCTCGGAGATCAGGCCGGCCGCGGCCTCGGTGGCGAGATCGCGCAGCTCGGCCTCATCGGCCCGCGCCGACCGGCCGCGCAGCGCGGCGGCCGCGATCCGGCCGGGATCGGCGTCGGGGAGGTCGGCGGTCAGCTCGGTCAGGGTGCGCAGCAGTGCGGCACCCGGGCCGTCCTGGGGGGTGGCTGAGACCGGTTCGGCGGGCGCGATGGTCACGTGGAGGCTCTCCCTCGCTCGGCTCGGGGCCTGCGGGGAGGAGGTGGCAGCGCGGGCGCGCACGGGCGGGCCCTCGTCCACCGGCCCTTTCCGCGAGGCCCGGACGTCGTCGACGCCCGGGCCGGTCGGCTCGGGCGTGCCGTCGACAGGTCATCGGACTCACGCGGGCGTTTTTGTACGCCTACGTACACCGTTGCGGGACAGTTCCGGATTCGCACCGGATTCCCCTGTGGTGACAGCGAGAGCGAGCATACATGTTGTGTCGGGCTTCCGTGTCAGCCCCATATGTTGTGTCGGCGTTCCCGTGGTGCGCCCGCGTCCTCAGCCCGTCGGCGCCTGGGCCGGCAGCCTCAACTCGTACGCCCGCAGCAGCACTTCCGGGATCGGGGACCAGTCGCGGTCCGGGATCCGGGTGAAGCCGAGGCGCTCGTAGAGGCGGTGCGAGGCGGTCGCGAGCGGCTGGGTGCACAGCACCACCGCCGACTTGCCGGCCGCGCGGGCCCGGTCGATCACGGCCCGCACGAGCGCCTCGCCGACGCCCTTCCCGCGTGCCTCGACGTCCACGGCCAGCATCCGGAACTCGGCCTCGGAGGGGCGGGCGATCTCCGCGTAGGCGTGGTCGTGCGAGGGGACGTAGGTGACGCTGCCGACGACCCGGCCGTCCGGGCCCTCGGCGACGAGCACCTCGGCCTGCCGCGCGCGTTTCTCGACATCGCGCAGTTCGGCGGCGTACCAGTCGTCCTCGCCGAACGCGAGGAGGCCACTGCCCAGGTAGGCGCGGGCACTCAACTCGCCGAGCGCGGCGTACTCATCGGGGCGCACAGTTCTGATCACGACGCCATGGTTACGCGACCGTATGCCGTGGTCGCAACGCTTTCCGGAAAATGCGTCGGGCCCCTCCGTGGTGGAGGGGCCCGACGCGTTCGGATGTGCGTGCCTAGTGACCGGCGCCCGCGCCGACCGTCGGCAGGTCGACCTGGACGCCCTTGTCGCCCGCGTCGGCCGTGTAGTCCTCGCGGGACGTCTCGTCGACGCCGTCCGGGGCCTTGAACGCCTTCAGGACGAAGGTTCCGACGACGGTCACGACGACGTTCAGGACGAACGCCGTGAGGCCGATGTAGCCGATCTCACCGATGCCGGGGATCTCCGCCGACGAGCCGCCGAAGTGCGCCTGCGTCGGCGACGCGACGCCGTACGCGGCGAGCGTGCCGTACAGCATGCCGACCGCCCAGCCGGCGAGCAGCGCCCACCGGTGGAACCAGCGCGTGAACAGGCCGCCGACCAGCGCCGGCATCGTCTGGAGGATCCAGATGCCGCCGAGCAGCTGGAAGTTGATCGCGACGGTCTTGTCCATGGTGAGGACGAAGGCCAGCGCGCCCACCTTCACGAGCAGCGAGACCAGCTTGGAGACCTTGGTCTCCTGCGCGGGCGTCGCGTCCGGCTTGATGAAGTCCTTGTAGATGTTGCGCGTGAACAGGTTCGCCGCGGCGATGGACATGATGGCCGCGGGGACCAGCGCGCCGATGCCGATGGCGGCGAACGCGACGCCCGTGAACCAGTCCGGGAACATGTTCTCGAACAGCTGCGGAATGGCCAACTGCCCGTTCTGCACCTTGATCCCGGCCGCGATCGCCATGAACCCGAGCAGCCCGAGCAGGCCCAGCATCAGCGAGTACAGCGGCAGGATCGTGGTGTTGCGGCGGATCACGTTGCGGCTCTTGGAGGAGAGCGTCGCCGTGATCGAGTGCGGGTACATGAACAGCGCCAGGGCCGAACCGAGCGCGAGCGTCGCGTACGTCCACGTACCCGAGGAGCCCGGTGCGAGCCCGGCGACCGGTTTGCCGGCGGCTTCGTTGGCCGCGTCGAACTTGTCGTTCGCCGCCGAGAAGATGTGCTCGAACCCGCCGAGCTTGATCGGGATGTAGATGATGGCGACCGCGATCACGATGTAGATCAGGCCGTCCTTGACGAACGCGATCAGCGCGGGCGCCCGCAGGCCCGAGGAGTACGTGTACGCGGCGAGCACGCCGAAGGCGAGCAGCAGCGGCAGGTCCTTGATGAACCAGTTGGTGTTCTCGCCGCCGCCGACGCCCATGACGTCGAGGACCGCCTGGATGCCGACCAGTTGGAGCGCGATGTACGGCATCGTGGCGAGGATGCCGGTGATCGCGACCGCGAGCGAGAGGCCCTTCGAGCCGAAGCGTCCGCGCACGAAGTCCGAGGTCGTCACGTACCCGTGCTTGTGCGAGACCGACCACAGGCGCGGCAGGAAGGTGAAGATCAGCGGGTACACGAGGATCGTGTACGGCACGGCGAAGAAGCCGGAGGCGCCGGCCGCGTAGATCGCCGCGGGGACGGCGACGAAGGTGTACGCCGTGTAGAGGTCGCCGCCGAGCAGGAACCAGGTGACCCAGGTGCCGAACGAGCGGCCGCCAAGGCCCCATTCGTCGAGCGAGGCCTCGTTCTCGGCCTTCCGCCAGCGCGCGGCGAGGAAGCCCATGACCGTGACGGCCACGAAGAAGAAGATGAAGACGGTGAGCGCGACACCGTTGACGCCGCCGTTCACGCCTGGCCTCCAGCCGACTGAGCAGACTTACGGGCACGCTGATCGCGCTGCCACAGCTTGTACGCGATCATCGTGAGCGCGGTCGAGATGAGCACCCAGAGCATCTGGTACCAGTAGAAGAACGGGACGCCGATGAGCGTCGGTTCGATCTTGGCGTAGGAGCTGACCCAGAGCATCGCGACGAACGGTGCGACCAGACACAGTGCAATGATCACGCGCACCGGCGTGACCACCGGTTGTTTCACTTCAGGCGCATCGGACATTCGCGGTTCCGTTCCCCTCGCACATCAGAGATCCCACTTATCTCATGCTTAACGTGCGGGAAATCTAAGCGAGAGTCTTGATCTATGGAACCCCTGTCCGGATAACGGAATCGTTCACAGGCCGCCTCAGCAGCAGCGGAAACCCTGCCGCGGATCCGATTCCTGGCGGTCCGTCCGCATGCGCTCGAACTCGCGCCGGGACGGCACGGACGCACCCGGGTGGGTCTCCCCGAGGTGCGTCACGTACCGCTCGTACGCGCTCTCGTCCGTCAACTCGCGGACGAACCACCGCACATACCTAGCCACCCGTAGAACTGCCGACGCCGGCATCGCGCGCCTCCGCCTTCTCCTCCTGTGTCGGGACGAGCCCGGCCGGTGCCACCAGCGTGGACTCGACGTACGGCGCCTCGCTCAGCTTGGACGACTGCGGGTTCCGTACGTGCTTGACGCATACCCGCAGCGCGTCGAGGACCACCACGATGATGAGGAGGGCGAGCGCGGCCGAAAGGACGCCGTCCACCGTGGAGTTGGTGACGACGGTGTGCATGTCGTCCATGGTCTTGGCGGGCGGCAGGATCTTTCCGGCGTCGATGGCGTCCTGGTAGTTCGAGCGCTGCTGGAAGAAGCCGACGCGCGGGTCGGACGAGAACACCTTCTGCCAGCTGGCGGTCAGCGTCACGACGGTGTCCCAGACCAGCGGAACCCCGGTGATCCAGGCCCACTTGAGCCGTCCCGACTTCACGAGCAGCGTCGTGCAGACGGCGAGGGCGACCGCGGCGAGCAGCTGGTTGGAGATGCCGAAGATCGGGAAGAGCTGGTTGATCCCGCCGAGCGGCTCGTGCACGCCGACCCACAGGAAGTAGCCCCACAGGCCGACGACGACGGCGCTGGTGATCAGCAGACCCGGCTTCCAACTGATGTTCTTGAACGGCTTGTAGACGTTGCCGAGCATGTCCTGGAGCATGAAGCGGCCCACGCGCGTGCCCGCGTCGAGCGCGGTCAGGATGAACAGCGCCTCGAACATGATCGCGAAGTGGTACCAGAAGGCGCGCAGTCCGCCCCCGGTCACCTGCGAGAAGATCTCCGAGACGCCGACGGCGAGCGTCGGCGCACCGCCCGTACGGGACAGCAGGCTCGACTCCTCGACGTTCTTCGCGGCCTGCGCGAGCTCCGCCGGCGAGATCGAGTATCCGAAGCCCGCGACGGCCTGCGACGCGGACTGCACGCTGTCGCCGATGACTCCGGCGGGTGCGTTCATCGCGAAGTAGAGCCCGGGGTCGATGATGCTCGCGGCGACGAGCGCCATCACGGCCACGGACGACTCCATCAGCATGGAGCCGTAGCCGATCATCCGGACCTGCGTCTCCTTCTGGATCATCTTCGGCGTCGTGCCGGAGGAGATCAGCGCGTGGAAGCCGGAGAGCGCGCCGCACGCGATGGTGATGAAGACGAAGGGAAAGAGCGAGCCCGCGAAGACCGGTCCGTCGCCGCGCGAGGCGAACTCGGTGACCGGGTCCATCTTCAGCGTCGGCAGCGCGACCACGACGCCGATGGCGAGCAGCGCGATGGTGCCGAGCTTCATGAACGTCGACAGGTAGTCGCGCGGCGCGAGCAGCATCCACACCGGCAGGACCGAGGCGACGAACCCGTAGATCACCATCCAGATCACGAGCGTCGCGGGTGCGAGCGTGAAGGTGTCGGCCCACGAGGACTCGGCGACCCAGCGGCCCGCGATGAGCGCGATCAGCAGCAGCGCGACCCCGATGAGCGACACCTCGGACACCCGTCCGGGGCGCAGTACCCGCAGATAGAAGCCCATGAGGAGCGCGATCGGGATGGTCATCGCGATGGAGAAGGTGCCCCACGGCGACTCGGCGAGCGCGTTCACCACGACCAGGGCGAGCACCCCGAGCAGGATGATCATGATGGCGAAGGCGGCGACCAGGGCGGCGGCCCCACCGACCAGGCCGATCTCCTCGCGCGCCATCTGCCCGAGCGAACGCCCGTCGCGCCGCGTCGAGAAGAACAGCACGACCATGTCCTGCACGGCGCCCGCGAAGATCACGCCGACGATGATCCAGATGGTGCCCGGCAGATACCCCATCTGCGCCGCGAGCACGGGGCCGACCAGCGGTCCCGCCCCCGCGATGGCCGCGAAGTGGTGCCCGAGCAGCACGCGCCGGTCGGTGGGGTGGAAGTCCATGCCGTTGTTGAGCCGCTCGGCGGGCGTGGCCCGTTTCCCGTCGACCTTCAGCACCTTGTTCGCGATGAACTTCGCGTAGAAGCGGTAGGCGATGGCGTACGTCCCGAGGGCGGCGGCCACCATCCACGCGGCGGAGATCTCCTCGCCGCGGGAGAGCGCTAGTACGGACCAGCCGGCCGCGCCCACGAGGGCGACGACGGTCCACAGGATCACGGTCTTAGGAGAAGCGGTACGCACCGGTGGGTCCTCCCCGTCCATGCGACGACGGGAGGACCGTAAGCCAGAAATGTGATCTGCGCTACACCGCGTGCGGGAAAGCGTCTACTCCGTTATCCGGGGCGGGAGTTGGGGCTCTTTCGGGGGTCGGTCGGTGGGCCGCTTGAGCCGCGCGACGCTGCATTCTCCCGGGGGGTAACCCCCGGACCCCCAGCCGAACCCCTAATCCGCCGGCCGCTTGAGCCGCGCCACGAACTTGTAGCGGTCGCCCCGGTACACCGAGCGCACCCACTCCACCGGCTGTCCCGAACCGTCGATCGAGTGGCGGGAGAGCATCAGCATCGGCAGGCCGACGTCCGTGCCGAGCAGGCCCGCCTCGCGCGGTGTCGCGAGCGAGGTCTCGATGGTCTCCTCGGCCTCGGCGAGGTGCACGTCGTAGACCTCGGCGAGCGCCGTGTAGAGGGACGTGTACTTGGCGAGGCTGCGGCGCAGCGCGGGGAAGCGCTTCGCCGACAGGTGCGTGGTCTCGATGGCCATCGGCTCGCCGCTCGCGAGGCGGAGGCGCTCGATGCGCAGGACGCGGCCGCCGGCGGCGATGTCGAGGAGCTGCGCGAGGGTCTCGTCGGCGGTGACGTAGCCGATGTCGAGCAGCTGCGAGGTCGGCTCCAGGCCCTGGGCCCTCATGTCCTCGGTGTACGAGGTGAGTTGGAGCGCCTGGGAGACCTTGGGCTTGGCGACGAAGGTGCCCTTGCCCTGGATCCGTTCGAGGCGGCCCTCGACGACGAGCTCCTGGAGCGCCTGGCGGACGGTGGTGCGGGAGGTGTCGAACTCGGAGGCGAGTGTGCGCTCGGGTGGGACGGGGGTGCCGGGCGGCATCGTCTCCGTCATGTCGAGCAGGTGCTTCTTGAGGCGGTAGTACTTGGGCACGCGTGCGGTGCGGACGGGCGCCCCGCTCTCGTTCTCCGCACTGCTGACGTCGGTGCTCATGCTCCGCCTTCCCGGCTCCGGTGCCCACGCGACTCCGTGACCCCTCCTTATACCGCCCGGTGGCCGTCTGGTCTAGTCCACCCGCCGGGGGTGCCCAGAGGTGGTCAACACCCTTGCCCTGCTTGGCGTATGCGGCCCGGGTGTCGTTCCGATAACGGACGCGAGGACCTCTCTCGGCCACTCTTGACAGCCCTATTGGTCTGGGCCAAGCTCCCCGTACTGGTCTACACCATTAAAGATCAGGTCCCAGTCCCATCAGCCGGATCCGCGTACGCAGACGTGTGCTTGCCGTATGTCATCGCTGTGGGTGGGGGGTTGCAGGCATCCCTGAGGAGGGTGACATGAAGCGCAAGCTCATAGCGGCCGTAGGCGTCGCGGCCATGATGTCCGCGGTCGCGGCCTGTGGGGGCGACGGTGGCAGCAATGCCGGCAAGGACCCGAAGGACCGCACCGGAGACGTCACGGTCTGGCTGATGGTCGACGCGCAGAGCACCTGGCCCGGCCTGGTCAAGGACGTCAACGCGCAGTTCAAGAAGAAGTACCCGAAGGTCAAGGTCAACGTCTCGTACCAGCAGTGGGCGGACAAGGCCAAGAAGCTCGACACCGCCCTGGGCGGCGACAAGTTCCCGGACGTCGTCGAGCTCGGCAACACCGAGACCATGCAGTACATCCTCAACGGGGCGCTCGCCGAGATCGACCCGAAGAAGTACGACAACAGCGACTCCTGGATCAAGGGCCTCAAGGACACCTGTTCCTTCGAGGGCAAGATGTACTGCGTCCCGTACTACTCCAGCGCGCGCGTCGCCATCTACAACAAGGACCTGCTGAAGTCGGCCACCGGCTCCGACAAGCTGCCCACCGACGAGACCGCGTTCCTCAAGGCGATGGACAAGGAGACGGCGAAGCAGGGCGCGAAGGACAAGCGCTTCTCCTCGCTGTACCTGCCGGGCCGCTACTGGTACGCCGCCATGTCCTACGTCCAGGCGTACGGCGGCAGCATCGCCTCGTACGACGACGCCACCAAGAAGTGGAAGGGCACCCTCTCCGACGCCAAGTCGCAGGAAGGCATCCAGCACTTCATCGACCTGGTGAAGAAGTACAACAAGGGCGACATCACCAAGGACGAGCAGGACCACGCCAACGTGATGGCCAACGAGAAGGCCGGCGTCCTGTACGGCAACGGCTGGGAGGCCGGCTCCGTCGTCGACGGCAAGGCCAACGGCAACCCGAAGCTCAAGGACAAGATCGCCGTCGCCTCCATGCCCGGCCCGAACGGCAAGACCCTGCCGTCCTTCGTCGGCGGCTCCGACCTCGCCGTCACGCAGAAGTCGAAGAACGCGGACCTCGCCGAGGACTGGATCTCCATGTTCACGAGCGAGAAGTCCCAGGAGGTCCTCACCGCCAAGAACGTGCTGCCGAGCAACACCAAGCAGCTGCAGCCGCTGAAGGAGAAGGCGGAGACCGAAGCCGCGGCGAACGCGGTGGAGAGCGCCTGGTTCACGCCGATCGCCCCGGGCTGGACCGCGATCGAGAAGGAGGAGGTCCTGAAGAACATGCTTCTCGACATCCTCAAGGGCAAGTCCGTCGCCACGGCCACCAAGGCGGCCGACGCCAAGATCGACGAGCTGATCAACAAGGAGTCCTGAGCCCTCGGGCTCCGGAGCGAGGGGCGGGGCCGACACCGTTCGGCTCCGCCGTTCCCCCTCCTCTCCTCTTTCGCTGAGAACGAGAAAGGTCAGCCACGTGACTGCCGCCGACACCAAGGCCGCCGGGCCGCCGCCCCGCACGGCGGACGCTCCGGAAGGGGACGTGCTCACCAAGGGCATCAAGGGTCCCCGCGGCACCGGCCGCCCCCCGCGGAAGAAGGGGGCGTCGCTCCCTTACCTCCTGATCCTGCCGGCGATCGTCGCGCTGGCTGCCGTCTATGCGTACCCCCTGGTCAAGACCGTGATCATGTCCTTCCAGGACATGGGGCGCCGCGAGCTGTGGACGGGCGAGAGCCCGCCGTGGGTCGGCTTCGACCAGTTCACCAACATCCTCGGCGACGCGGAGTTCTGGCAGGTCACCGTCCGCACGGTGGTCTTCATGGTGGTCTGCGTCGCGCTCACCATGGCGATCGGCCTGCTGATCTCCCTGCTGATGATGCGCCTGTCGACCTGGGTGCGGCTCACGCTCACCACGGCCCTGATCGCCGCCTGGTCGATGCCGCTGCTCGTCGCCTCCTCGATCTTCCGCTGGCTCGCCGACTCCGACTACGGCCTGGTCAACACGCTCATCGCCAAGGTCGCCGGCGAGGACTTCCTCGGCCACAACTGGTTCCTCGACCCGCTCCAGGGCTTCTCGATCATCGCGCTGCTCGTCATCTGGGGCGCCATCCCGTTCGTTGTGATCACCTTGTACGCGGCCCTCACCCAGGTCCCCGCGGAGCTGACGGAGGCCGCACAGCTCGACGGCGCGAGCGCCCTCGGCGTCTTCCGCTTCGTCACCTGGCCGGTCATCAAGCCCGTCTTCGTCATGGTCACCACGCTCTCGGTGATCTGGGACTTCAACGTCTTCGGGCAGATCTGGCTGCTGCGCGGCAACAAGCCCGAACCGGACTACGAGACCCTCGGTCTCTACTCCTTTTCCAAGGCGTTCACGTCGACGTCCTTCAGCCAGGGCACCGCCATCGCGCTGATCACCGTACTGATGCTGTCCGGCGTGGCCGTGTACTACCTGCGCCAGCTCATGAAGACAGGAGAGGTCGAATGAGCGCCTCCACCGCACCGGTCAAGGAGGGGCTGCGCCCCGCGACCACCGAGGGGCTGCGTCCCGACCGCAAGAAGACCAGGCTCGGCTACAACGTGCTCGGGCTCGTCATCGCCGTCGTGATGGCCTTCCCGGTCTACTGGCTCATCGTCTCGGCGCTGCGCCCCAACCACGAGATCCGCTCCTACGACCAGACGCTGTGGCCCTCGTCGATCACCTTCGACAACTTCGCCCGCGCCGTGAAGCAGCCGAACTTCGGCACCGCGATCCAGTCCAGCCTCATCATCTCGATCACGGCCGTCGTCGGCGGCATGGTCATCGCGACCCTCGCGGCCCTCGCCATCGGACGGTTCCGCTTCACCGGCCGGCGCGCGCTCCTCATGGCGATGATCCTGGTCCAGATGCTGCCGCCGACCGCGATGCTCATCCCCATCTACACCCAGCTCAACGCGATGGGCGGACTGAACGAGTACTGGGGCGTCATCGTCGTCTATCTCGTCTCCACGCTGCCCTTCGCCACGGTGATGATCCGCGGCTTCGTGGTCAACATCCCCGTGGAGCTGGAGGAGTCGGCGATGGTCGACGGCTGTACGCGGATGGGCGCGTTCCGCCGCGTCGTCTTCCCGCTGCTCGCCCCCGGCCTCGCCGCCTCCTCGATCTTCGCCCTCGTCAACGCGTGGAACGAGTACCTGTTCGCGTACATCCTGATGAACGAGGACTCGAAGTACACGCTCAACGTGTGGCTGATGACGTTCACGACCGAACGAGGCACCGACTACGGCGCGTTGATGGCCGCGTCCACGATGATCGCTCTGCCGGTGGTGGTCTTCTTCATGTTCATCCAGAAGAAGATGGCCACAGGACTCACATCCGGCGCCGTGAAGGGATAACGCCGCACGATGACGACACTGACACGTGGTACCGACACTTTGACCCGCGACGCCCTGACCGTCCTCCAGCCCGGGTTCACCGGCACGTCCGCGCCCGACTGGCTGCTGCGCCGGCTCGGCGAGGGCCTGGCGTCGGTCGGGCTGTTCGGACGCAATATCGCCACCCCCGATCAACTGGCCGCCCTCACCGCCCAATTGCGGTCCGAGCGCGATGACGTCCTGGTCGCCATCGACGAGGAGGGCGGTGACGTCACCCGCCTCGAAGTGCGCACCGGTTCGTCCTTCCCGGGCAACCACGCGCTCGGCGCGGTCGACGACGCGGAGCTGACCCGCGCGGTGGCCGCCGAGCTCGGGCGCCGCCTCGCCGAGTGCGGGGTCAACCTCAACTGGGCGCCCTCCGCGGACGTCAACGCCAACCCGGACAACCCGGTGATCGGCGTACGGTCCTTCGGCGCGGACCCCGGTCTCGTGGCCCGGCACACCGCCGCGTACGTCGAGGGCCTGCAAGCCTCGGGCGTCGCCGCCTGTACGAAGCACTTCCCGGGTCACGGGGACACGGCGGTCGACTCGCACCACGACGTGCCGCGCATCGACGTCGACCTGGACGTGCTGCGCTCCCGTGACCTCGCGCCGTTCCGGGCGGCGATCGCGGCGGGCTCGCGGGCCGTGATGAGCGCGCACATCCTGGTGCCCGCGCTGGACCCCGAGTACCCGGCAACGTTGTCGCGTCGGATCCTCACGGGCCTGCTGCGCGAGGAGTTCGGCTACGAGGGCCTGATCGTCACGGACGGCATGGAGATGAAGGCCATCTCCGGTACGTACGGCATCGAGCGCGGCAGCGTCCTCGCCATCGCCGCGGGCGCCGACGCGATCTGCGTGGGCGGCGGGCTCGCCGACGACGACACGGTGCTGCGGCTGCGCGACGCGCTGGTGGGCGCGGTGCGCTCCGGTGACCTCCCGGAGGAACGCCTCGCGGACGCGGCGGCGCGGGTGCGTGCCCTGTCGAAGTGGGCGACGGCGTCGGCCCGCACCGGGGCCCCGGAGGGCAACCCCGATGTGGGGCTCGACGCGGCGCGCCGTGCGGTCACGGTGACGCGTGGGGGAGACGGGGCACCGGTCTCCGGCCCCGTGCACGTGGCCGCCTTCACGCCCGTCGCCAACATCGCGGTCGGCGACGAGACCCCGTGGGGCGTCGCCGCCGAACTCGAACGCCTGCTGCCCGGTACGACGACCGGTTCCTACACCGGCTCCGACGCCGGCCGCGCCGCTCTTGCCGCCGCGGGGGAGCGGCGAGTGGTGGCGGTGGTCCGCGACGAGCACCGCCACCTGTGGATGTCCGGGGCCCTGGACGCCCTGCTGTCCGCCCGCCCGGACACGATCGTCGTGGAAATGGGCGTCCCCCAGGCGGCGCCGCGCGGGGCCCTGCACATCGCTACGCACGGCGCGGCAAGGGTATGCGGGGTCGCGGCAGCGGAGGCGATCACGGGGGCTTGAGGCCCCGGGCGGCCCACGCCTCGGGGCTCCGCCCCGGACCCCGCGCCTCAAACGCCGGCGGGGCTGGAAATGCCCACCCGCAGGCAATGGCCGTGCCCCCGCCCATCTCCCACCCACCCGCCCCCTCCAGGGGCGTCGGTCCGACGGGTGCCGCCCCCGCCTTGGGCAATCTGCCGCCTGGGGCGGCAGGGTGGGCAAGGCGGCACCCCGGCGCGGGCAGCGCCCTCGGTAGGCGTCCACCCCGCCGCCGCTCATGCCCCCCGCACACGCAACGGTGCCGGTCACCCCCACTCGGGGTGACCGGCACCGTTATGCGTGCGGGCCGCAGGCCTACAGTCCCTGCCACTCCGGCTTGTTGGCGTACGTGTGGCGGAAGTAGTCCGCGAGCTTCAGCTTCGACGCGGCGGCCTCGTCCACCACCACGGTGGCGTGCGGGTGCAGCTGGAGCGCCGACGCCGGCACCACGGAGGCGACCGGCCCCTCGACGGTCGCGGCCACCGCATCCGCCTTGCCCTCACCCGTGGCCAGCAGCACCAGGTGCCGCGCCTCCAGGATCGTCCCGATGCCCTGCGTGATCACATGCCGCGGCACCTGGCTCAGATCCCCGTCGAAGAACCGCGCGTTGTCCGCGATCGTCTGCTCGGTCAGCGTCTTGATCCGGGTCCGCGAGGCGAGCGAGGAACACGGCTCGTTGAACCCGATGTGCCCGTCCGTGCCGATCCCCAGCAGCTGCAGATCCACACCCCCGGCCTCGACCAGCGCACGGTCGTACGCCTCGCACGCGGCCTGCACGTCGTCGGCGCTGCCGTCGGGCCCCATGAACGCGGACTCGCCGAGTCCGAGCGGCTCGACGACCTGCCGCAGCACCGTCGCCCGGTACGACTCGGGATGCCCGGTCGGCAGCCCCACGTACTCGTCGAGCTGGGCGATCCGCGCCTTCGACGCATCGACCGCACCGGCGCGCACCTGGGCCGCCAACGCCTCGTAGATGGGCAGCGGAGTCGAGCCGGTGGCCACACCGAGCAGCGCGTCGGGCTTGCGCCGCAGCAGCTGGGCCATGGCCTCGGCGATGAGCTCGCCACCTGCCTTGGCGTCCGGAACGATCACAACTTCCACGCTGGGCCTGCCGTTCTGGTCAGAGGAGACGGGATGACATGTGGTATAGACCAATCTAACAGAGCGCGACCCCGCCGGTCAGGCCCTTCACCACACCTCTTCGTCCATGCTCCGCGCTGCGCTGTGGCTCGGCACCTCGAAGCGTCCGGTGGGCGGCGCGGGCCCCCACCGGCCACAGTGGAAGGTGCCGGAGCCGACGCGGCCCGGCCCCGGCCCCCGTCGCCCCACCGGAGGTGCCCGTATGAACGCCACTCCGTCCGACCCGGAGCGCCCCGGTCGGATCATGACGCGGGAGATGCACGAGCAGCCCGACGTGCTCCGGCGTCTCCTCGCCACCGGCGCCCCGCGCATCCAGGACGTGGCCCGCCGGGTCGCCGACCGCGCCCCCCGCTTCGTCCTGCTCACCGCCCGCGGCACCTCCGACCACGCCGCGCTCTACGCCAAGTACCTCCTGGAGATCCGGCTCGGCCTGCCCTGCGGCCTCGCCTCCATGTCCACCACGACGGCCTACGGCGCCCGCCCCGATCTGCGCGACGTACTGGTCATCACGGTCAGCCAGTCCGGCGGCTCACCCGACCTGGTCGCCTCCACGAAGGCCGCCCGCGAGGCCGGCGCGATCACCCTCGCCGTGACCAACAACCCGGACTCCCCGCTGGCCGCCGTCTCCGAGCACCACATCGACATCATGGCGGGACCGGAGAAGGCGCTGCCCGCGACGAAGACGTACACCGCCTCGCTGCTCGCCCTGTACCTCTTCGTGGAGGGCCTGCGCGGGGGCGACGGAGCGGCCGCCGCCGTGCTGCCCGACCACGCCGACCAGGTCCTCGCGCGCCAGGACGAGGTCCGCACCCTGGCCGCCCGCTACCGCTTCGCCGGACGCATGGTGATCACCTCGCGCGGCTACGGCTATCCGACCGCCAAGGAAGCGGCCCTCAAGCTGATGGAGACCAGCTACATCGCCGCCCTCGCGTACTCCGGCGCCGATCTGCTGCACGGCCCGCTCGCCATGGTCGACAACGTCTCCCCGGTGATCGCCGTGGTCACCGACGGCCGGGGCGGTGACGCCCTGCAACCGGTCCTCGACCGGCTCCGCGGGCGCGGGGCCGATCTGATGGTGGTCGGCCCCGAGGCCCAGGTGTCCCGCGCCTCCGCCGGCTTCGTCCTGCCGACCGCCGGGGTGGCGGAGGAGGTGCAGCCGGTGCTCGAAATCCTCCCGCTCCAACTTCTCGCGTACGAGGTGACCATCGCCCGTGGTCAGGACCCCGACGCCCCGCGCGCCCTCGCGAAGGTGACGGAGACGCGATGACCCGCGAATGAACCGGACGGGCCCGGCACTCGTGCAGGGGTACGGACGTTGAAGTGGACGTGGGGAAGTGGACGTGGGGGTGGGCGCGATCGTCGGAGAAACAGACGAGAACAAACCTCTGCCGACGCATAGACATGGGAGAATGGTCTAGTCCACAATGCGTAACTGTAGCTTCCGCCCTCCCCGCACAGGAGGACGGACAGAGGACCCGACGCTCTCTGCCCTGACCGCGTCGGATCCTCGACTGGCAGCCGGGACCGCACACCTGGAAGCCGGTGCACCTGAAGGGCTGCGGTGCTAGGGGAAGGGCTGAGGGTCCCGACCCCCGGCGCCGCGGCCCGTCGGTCTTTCGAGGCCCGGTGGCTCCTCGCTCCTTTCGGAGCCCCGCCGCCCGGCGGTTAAGCTCGGCTCGTGCCCTCCATGAACGATCTCGTACGCCAGCACACCGCCCTCGGTGACTCCGATCTCGAGTGGCTCCACCTGCTGGTCTCGGAGTGGCAGTTGCTCTCCGACCTCTCCTTCGCCGACCTCGTCCTGTGGGTTCCCACCCACGACGGCACGCGATACGTCTCCGTGGCCCAGATGCGGCCCAACACCGGGCCCACGTCCTACCAGGACGACATGGTCGGCCACCTGGTCCCGCGCGGCCGCCGCCCCATGCTGGACGTCGCGCTCGACGAGGGCCGCATCGTGCGCGAGGGCGACCCCGAGTGGCGCGAGGAGGTCCCGGTGCGGGTGGAGTCCATCCCCGTACGCAGGGAGGGCCGGGTCCTCGGCGTCATCGCGCGCAACACCAACCTGCTGACCGTCCGGACGCCCTCGCGCCTGGAGCTGACCTATCTGCAGTCGGCCTCCGACCTCGCGCAGATGATCGCGGCCGGCACCTTCCCGTTCCCCGACCAGCAGGTCGACATGGACGCCTCCCCGCGCGCGGGCGACGGCCTGATCCGGCTCGACGCGGACGGCGTGGTCCAGTACGCCTCGCCCAACGCCCTGTCCGCGTACCACCGGTTGGGCTTCCAGGCCGATCTGGTCGGCCACCACCTCGGTACGACGACGGCAGAACTCGCGCCGTCCCGCGGCCCGGTGGACGAGGCGCTCGCCAAGGTGGCCAGCGGCTGGGCGCCGCGCGAGTTCGATGTCGAGGGGGAGGAGGGCTCGATCCAGCTGCGCGCGATCCCGCTCAGCCCCAAGGGCACCCGCATCGGCTCGCTGGTCCTCCTGCGCGACGTCACCGAACTGCGCCGCCGCGAACGCGAGTTGATCACCAAGGACGCGACCATCCGGGAGATCCACCACCGGGTGAAGAACAACCTCCAGACGGTCGCCGCGCTGCTTCGCCTCCAGGCCCGCCGCATCGAGTCCGACCGGGGGCGCGAGGCCCTGGAGGAAGCGGTCCGCCGGGTCGGTTCCATCGCGATCGTGCACGAGACGCTCTCCCAGAACCTGGACGAGCGCGTGGAGTTCGACGAGATCGCGGACCGGGTGCTCGCCATGGTGGCGGAGATCTCACCGGGTCAGGTGGTGGGCAGGCGCACCGGTCGCTTCGGCATCCTGGACGCCGAGGTGGCGACCCCGCTGTCCATGGTCCTCACCGAGGTGCTGCAGAACGCGCTGGAGCACGGCTTCCGGCAGGGCGACACCGGCAGCGTCGAGGTCTCGGCCGTGCGCGGCGGCACCAGCAAGGAGGCCCGACTCCTGGTCACCGTCCAGGACGACGGCGTCGGTCTGCCCGAGAACTTCGACCCGAAGCGCGCGGGGAACCTGGGCCTGCAGATCGTACGCACGTTGGTGGAGGGCGAGTTGGGCGGAACGTTCGACATGGTGCCCGCACCGGAGCGCGGCACGCAGGTCATCCTCGACATTCCCGTACGCAGCAGCAAATAGCCGATCGGTCGGCCGCGGCCCGTACGCGGCGGCCCGAACACAGCAGTGAGCCCCGGACCGTTGAACGGTCCGGGGCTCACTGTCGTCTCGTTGCCCGGGCTGTGTCCCGGGCTGAGCCTGGGGAGCATCGGGGGTACTGCGCGCTGCGGCTCGGGGGCGGGAGATGCGTACTCGATGTACGCGCCGCCGGGCTCAGGCTCGTGGGGGGTGCGGGATCAGGCGGAGGCCTGACGGGCCCGGTTGCGAGCGGCGCGGCGCTTCATCGCGCGGCGCTCGTCCTCGCTGAGGCCACCCCAGACGCCGGAGTCCTGGCCGGACTCGAGCGCCCACTGCAGGCACTGCTCCATGACGGGGCAGCGGCGGCAGACGGCCTTGGCTTCCTCGATCTGCAGCAGCGCAGGACCAGTGTTGCCGATGGGGAAGAAGAGCTCGGGGTCTTCTTCGCGGCAAACGGCGTTGTGACGCCAGTCCATGGCTGCTACCTCTCCTTGGTATTACGTGCAGGTTGCTTGTGAATGTGAACGCTTTCACGAAACCCTCAACAAGTGAACCGACGAACGTCACATCTGCGACGGATGTCCGTTTCTTTGGGGAGGGGATTCGGGCTCTCTGTGGGGCCGATGTTTCGGGCCGTCCCGAGCGCCATGTAGAGATTCGCAAACCTCGGCGGCGGATACAACCCCTTCTGGAAAGTTTTTTTTGATTCCTCGGTGTCGGCTAGGTCACAGCCGTACTTCCATGGGGTGGATGCTGGCCCAAACGTTCGAGATGAAGGACTTTAGTCCCTTCCACTCACACAATCACACGCAGTGCACGGCGTACGCCTGTGAACGTCACGCTGGTCCGTAGCCCCAGGTGGTCACCGTCCATCTGAAGGGGCAGGGGAGCCTTCGAATGCAAGGTGAAGTCCGTCAGGTCGTGGAGCGTAACCGCGTTCTTGCCGTGCGGTCCGCGCTCGGGTGTGGAGGCGAGCAGCTGGGTGCCGTAACGGGCCACCGCGGGAGTGGAGAGTTTCTTGAGTCCCAGCACGTCAAGGCCGGTGTCGAAGGACGCCTGGGGCGTCGGGTACAGCGGCCGGTTACCCAGGAAGGACCACGGTGATGTGTTGCTGACTATGGAGACGACGAGATCGGTGACCGGATCCTCGCCCGGCCGTTCGAGCGTGATCGTGCCGTGCCGGCGGTCGGCCTCCCCGAGAAACTGGCGCACGACCTGTCGCACGTACAGGGCATGCGTCGAACGCTTGCCGCGCTCCCGCTGCTGCTCCACCCGGCCCACCACGCCCGCGTCGAAGCCGAGGCCCGAGGCGAACGTGAACCAGCGGGCCGGCACAGCCTCGTCCTCCGTGCCGGGGGTGCCCGAGGCGAGGCCGAGGCCCACCGTGCGCCGACGGCCCTCGCGCAGGGCGTCCAGGAGCTGTCCTGTGGCCTCCACGGGGTGGTTCGGCAGGCCGAGGGCGCGCGCGAACACGTTCGTGGAGCCGCCCGGGACGACGGCGAGGCCGGGCAGCCGGTCGAGGTCGGGGCCGCTGTGCAGCAGCCCGTTCACGACCTCGTTGACCGTGCCGTCGCCACCGAGAGCGACGACCAGCTCGATGTCCTTGCTCTCCGCGGCCTGCCGGCCGAGGTCGCGCGCGTGGCCCCGATACTCGGTGGTCACGGCCTCGAGCTTCATCTCGCTCGCCAAGGCGTGGATCAGGACATCACGCGTGCGCGCGCTGGTGGTGGTTGCCGCCGGATTGACCACGAGAAGTGCACGCATGCAAGGCAGCGTACCCAGCGCCCTTGATCGGGCCCAGACCGAGGTGCTCGTCGGGTGACGCTCCCCACAGATTCCGCGTGGGGTCCGGGCTTCGGGGCGGCGTCGGCAGGCGGCTACGCTGCAAAGGTGACCTCAGAGCAGAACCCCGCCCCCGAGACCGACGCAGAAGACGGCCCCCGCCCCGGTCGACTGACCGCCGCCGCGGCCCTGGCCGGACTCGAAGGCCTCGCGCTCGTCGTGGGCGGTGCCTACATGCTGGTCGCCGGCCTGGCCGGGCACCCCGACAACCCGGAGCAGGCCGCCACCGGCGGAGTCACGCTCATCGTTCTCGCGCTGCTGCCGCTGTTCGCCGCGCGCGGACTGCTCGCCCGCAAGCGCTGGAGCCGCGGCCCCGCGATCATCACGCAGATCATGGCGCTGCCGGTCGCCTACACGCTGTTGCAGGCCGACAGCATGGCCATCGGGGGCGGCATCGCGCTCGCCGCCGTGTCGATCGCCGCACTGGTGCTGCTCGTCAACCAAGAGACCACGCGCGCGTTGGGCATCCGTACGCCGGGGTCCTCCCAGTAGCTCGCAAGATCGCACACGAGAAGGCGCCCCCAGCGAATCCGCAGGGGGCGCCTTCTCGTGTGCGTACGGGGGTCACTCCTCGACGAGGAGCCGGTCCCGGAGCTGGGCCAGCGTGCGGGCCAGCAGGCGCGAGACGTGCATCTGGGAGATGCCGACCTCCTGGGCGATCTGCGACTGCGTCATGTTCCCGAAGAAACGCAGCAGCAGAATGCGCTTCTCGCGCGGCGGCAGGTCCTCCAGGAGCGGCTTGAGGGACTCGCGGTACTCGACGCCCTCCAGCGCCTCGTCCTCGGACCCCAGCGTGTCCGCGACCGCCGGGGACTCGTCGTCCGTGTCCGGGACGTCCAGGGACAGCGTGGAGTACGCGTTGGCCGACTCCAGGCCCTCCAGGACCTCCTCCTCGGAGATGGCCAGCTTCTCGGCCAGCTCATGGACCGTGGGGGAGCGCCCGTTCACCTGGGAGAGCTCCGCGGTCGCCGTCGTCAGGGCCAGGCGCAGCTCCTGGAGGCGGCGCGGCACGCGCACGGCCCAGCCCTTGTCGCGGAAGTGCCGTTTGATCTCGCCGACGACCGTCGGCGTCGCGTACGTGGAGAACTCCACGCCGCGGTCGGGGTCGAAACGGTCGACCGACTTGATCAGGCCGATCGTCGCGACCTGGGTGAGGTCGTCCAGGGGCTCGCCGCGATTGCGGAAGCGGCGCGCCAGGTGCTCGACCAGGGGCAGATGCATGCGCACGAGCTTGTTGCGCAGCTCCGCGTACTCCGGGCTGCCGTCCTTCAGGGCGCGCAGCTCGATGAACATCGCCCGGGCACCGCTGCGGTCCCGCGGATCGTGCCGGTCGTGCCGCTCACCGTGTCGCTCGTGGTCGCTCATCAATCCCGCCCGTCGCGCGTCCGATCCCCCTGAGCCCCCGCGAAGTACGGCCCCCGGAGTCGGCGCTGCCTGCTGTGCCGCGTCGGCCGCCGGGTCCGCCGTGTCCTCCGGGTGCGGCAGGGCCTGCTGCTCGGGGATGCCGGTGGTCGGCCGCTGCATCCCGTCCGTGCCCTCGGCCGGGAGATTGAGATCCCGTGTGCCGCGCTTGTCGTCCCGCACCGGACCGTCCCCGTTCCTCACGTCGGGCCGGGGCCCGCGCCGCGCTTCTTGTAGAGGCTGATGGAGACGGTCTTGTCCTCGGCCACCGTGGAGTCGACCTGGCCCGCGAGGGCCGACAACACCGTCCACGCGAAGGTGTCGCGCTCCGGGGCCCGGCCGTCGGTCGTCGGCGCGGAGACCGTCACCTCCAAGGAGTCGTCGACCAGCCGGAACACGCAGCTGAGCACGGACCCCGCGACGGCCTGCTGAAGCAGGATCGCGCAGGCCTCGTCGACAGCGATGCGCAGGTCCTCGATCTCGTCGAGGGTGAAGTCCAAACGCGCTGCGAGGCCGGCCGTCGCCGTACGCAGCACCGACAGGTAGGCACCCGCAGCCGGGAGTCGGACTTCCACGAAGTCCTGATTACCGGGGTCGCCTGCGATCTGGGACACCCTCACCTCCAAGGTGGTACAAGCACTTTCGGGCTCCGGAGGCTTCGTCCCCCGGGTGATGCGCCACTTATATCTGCGGTGACGCTACCGCGCGCCCGACTTTCCTGTCCCGGGGACCCCCGGCCCATTGCTGTCACTCATAGTAAGCCTACGGGTACGGACAGTGGCTAGAGGGTGTGCGGGCTCAATTGGAAAGAGCGGGCGCCGGTTTGACGTACCCAAGCGTCAGTGCGTCGAACCCCGGAGGGGCCGGGCAACCGCCGGGTCAGACCAGAATCGAGTCGACAAAGCACCAACGCCAGCTCTCACCAGGCTCGAAGGTGCGCATCACCGGATGGCCGGTCTCGGTGTGGTGGAGCGTCGCGTGCTTGTACGGGGACGAGTCGCAGCACCCGACGTGGCCGCAGACCAGACACAGGCGTAGTTGCACAGGGTGACTGCCGACGGCCAGACACTCCAAGCAGGTCTCGCTCAGGGGTGCGGGCTCGGGGTGCGGCAGCGCGGCGACGTGCGAGCACTCGTTCATGATGGCCAGGTTACGTCGGGCGGTGCGGAGCAGGGCGGTGGAAGGCGGGTCATGGACGTATTGCCTCTGGTGGGTCTGGTCGCCGCGAGCGCGGCTGTGGCGGGAGCGGCGCGCAGGACGCCGGTCCCGGCACCGCTCCTCCTGGTCGCCATCGGCCTGATCGCGTCCTACGTGCCGTGGGTCCCGGAGTACGTGCTCGACCCGCACGTGGTGCTGCCGCTGATCCTGCCCCCGCTGCTGCACACCGCCGCCCTGGAGAGCTCGTACCTCGACCTGAGGGCGAACATCAGGCCCGTCGCGCTGCTCTCCGTGGGCTACGTCCTGTTCGCCACGCTCGCCGTGGGCTGGCTGGCGTACGAGCTGATCCCGGATCTGCCGCTGACCGCCGCGCTCGTCCTGGGGGCGGTGATCGCGCCACCGGACGCGGTGGCCGCCACGGCGATCGCCCGGCGGGTGGGGCTGCCCTCGCGGCTCACGACGATCCTCCAGGGCGAGTCCCTCGTGAACGACGCGACCGCGATCACCGCCTACAAGGTGGCGCTCGCCGCGGCGGTGGGCGAGGGTGCAAGCTGGGCGGGCGGGATCCAGGAGTTCCTGGTGGCGGCCGTCGGCGGAGTCGGTGTGGGGCTGCTGCTGATGGTGCCGCTGCACTGGTTGCGCACGCACCTCAAGGAAGCGCTGCTGCAGAACACGCTCTCGCTGCTGATCCCCTTCCTCGCGTACGCGGTCGCGGAACAGGTGGGCGCCTCCGGGGTGCTCGCCGTGGTGACCGTCGCGCTCTACCTGGGGCACCGCTCCTGGCAGGTCGATTTCGAGACACGGCTCCAGGAGACCGCGGTGTGGAAGGTCGTCGCGTTCATCCTGGAGTCCGCCGTCTTCGCGCTCATCGGCCTCCAGCTGCGCTTCGTCCTCGAAGGGCTCGGCGAGTACAGCGTGTGGCAGGCGATCTGGTACGCGGTCGGGGTGTTCGTCTTCGTGGTCGTGATCCGCTTCGTGTGGTCGTATCCGGCCACCTATCTGCCGTTGTGGATGTCGTCGCGCATCCGCGCGCGCGAGAGCGACACCGACTGGAAGCGGCCGCTGATCGTGAGCTGGGCCGGCATGCGGGGCGTGGTGTCGCTGGCCATCGCGTTCTCCATCCCGCTGGTCACGGAGGACGGGGAGCCGTTCCCCTCGCGCAACCTGGTGCTCTTCCTGACCTTCACGACGGTCATCGGCACACTCGTCGTCCAGGGGCTCACGCTGCCGCCGCTCATCAAGCTCCTCAAGCTGCCGGGCCGGGACACGCAGGCCGAGACGCTCGCCGAGGCCCAGGCGCAGAACGCCGCCTCCACGGCCGCGGAGGAGCGCGTGGACGAGTTGATGCAGGACGAGCGCAACTGCCTGCCCACACCCCTCCAGGACCGTCTGCGCACCGTTCTTGAGCGCCGCCGCAACTCCGTGTGGGAGCGGCTCGGGCAGCCCAACCCGGTGACCGGCGAGTCCGCCGACGACACGTACCGCAGGCTCGCGCGGGAGGCGATCGCGGCCGAACGCGAGGTCTTCGTACGGATGCGGGACGAGCGGCGGATCGACGACGAGATGCTGCGGACGCTGCTGCGCAAGCTGGACCTGGAGGAGGCCGCCGCCTACCGGGAGATCGACGACTGAGCGCCTTCGAAGGGGGCGCCCGTGATCACCGCGGCGAGCGTCGTGCCGCGCGGGAAGGCGCCCTCCCGGGTGAGGGCGACAAGTGCGTACAGCGCTTTGGCGACATACAGGCGTTCAACGGGCAGGCCGTGGCGGTTCTCGAAGTCCTCGGCGAACGCCGCGAGTTCCTCGGGCACGCGCGCGTAGCCGCCGAAATGGAACCGGTCCTCCACGCGCCAGGAGCCCCGCGGCCCGCCGAACGCCGCCTCCTGAAGGGCGTGCACCTCGGCCTCCAGGAACCCGCCCTTGAGGACGGCGACGCCCATGGCGCGCTGGTCGGGGGAGAGTCCGGCGGCGAGCCCCGCGAGGGTGCCGCCCGTGCCGCAGGCGAGCGCGACGACATCCGCGTGACCGCGCAGCTCCCGGCCGAGGTCCGTACAGCCGTGAACGGCGAGGGGGTTGCTGCCGCCCTCGGGCACCACGTACGCGTCCTCGGCGCCGGCGGCTTCGAGGAGCCCGGCCAGTACGTCGGGGTCGGTCTTGCGCCGGTACGTCGACCTGTCGACGAAGTGCAGGCGCATCCCGTCGGCCGCGCAGCGGGACAGGGACGGGTTGAGCGGGCGGTCGGCGAGTTCCTGGCCGCGGACGACGCCGATGGTGGGCAGGCCCAGGAGCCGGCCCGCCGCGGCCGTGGCCCGCAGATGGTTCGAGTACGCGCCTCCGAAGGTGACGATCGCGCGGCCCCGGGACGCCGCCGCGTCGAGGTTCGGGGCGAGCTTGCGCCACTTGTTGCCGATCAGGTCCGGGTGGATCAGATCGTCCCGCTTGAGCAGCAGACGCACGCCGTGGCGCGCGAAGCGCTCGTCGTCGACCTCCACGAGGGGAGACGGGAGGCGGGGGCGCAGGACGGGGCCGGTGGGGCGGGACACGCGGCCATTGTCGGACACCTGGCCGGTTCCCCGCCCGCGCGGCGACGGGCCGCTACTTGAGCCGGTCCCCGATGCGCTTGCGCATCGACGCCATCGTGAAGCCCTTGGGGTCGATCTTCCCGGGCTGCCACTCCAGGTGGCCGATGACCGAGCGCTCGGTCCAGCCGTGGTGGCGGCAGATCGCCGCGGCCGCTTTCTCGATGGCCTCCAACTGGGCGGCGGGCCAGGGGTCGTCGCCGTTGCCGAGGTTCTCGCACTCGAAGCCGTAGAAGCGGCTGTTGCCGTCCGTGTTCGCCTCGTTGTCGTGCGGCAGGGCCTTCTCGGCGATCACCGCGCGCAGCACGTCGTCGTCACCCAGGCCCGCGTGGTTCGCCCGGCCGTAGCCGACCAGGTGCACGCGGCCGTCCTTCGTGATGACGCCGTGGCACAGCGGGCCCGGCAGGTTCGCGTGGCCGTCGCGGCAGATGCGCACCGTACTGGCGCTGCCGGAGGTCGCGGTGTGGTGGATCATCACCCCGTTCAACGGGCCCCAGTCGCCGATGTGATTGCGGTTGTGGTGCCGCCAGTCGCCGACCTCGACCACCGTCAGGCCCTCGTCCTTGAGAGCCTTGATGAAGCTGCTTGCGGACATGGGTGGGGCCACGGCCGCCTCCTTCGCGGGAGCGACGGCCGCCGACTGCGTACCGTCTCGTACGGTTCGCTTTTACCCGGAACTGCCGTTCAGCGACCTACAGTTCGCATAACGTGCACAAGGTTCGCGGCGTCGGCGGCCTGCTCGCTCAGCTGCGCAGGACGCCGTCCCCGTTCACCGCGATGTGCGACTCGAGGGCCTGCAGCGCCTGCTGCGTGGCCTCCGGGCTGCCGGTGCCCTTGCGCTCCGCGTAGTACGCAGCGCCCAGTCGCTTGAGCAGATCGCCGCCCGCACGCTGCGCCTGCACATCGTCCAGCTTCTGCTTGCCCTGGCTCAGGCCGCGCTGCGCCTGCTCCTTGGCCCGGTCCATGAATCCCGCCATGGTGATCACCCTTCTCGTTTTTACCGTTTCCTGACCAACGCGCGCCGGGATCTTCGAGTTCCGGCCGGTCGCGGAACATGAGCCGGGAGGGGGGCGAAAGTGTCCTCCCCATGCCCCGCCGGTCCGCCATCCATTCCCGCTCATTTGTGTAATGGTGCGATCGCTCTCCGTGCTGAAAGCTTGTCCGCGCAGGTCAGTTCATGATCGGGAGGGCATTGCACATGTCGGTAGGCGAAGAGGTCCGCGAGCAGACCCCCGGACCGCAGAAGAGTCTGGGTACGTCCGCGGCGCGGAACCTGGCCACGACCACCAAATCCGCACCGCAGATGCAGGAGATCAGCTCCCGCTGGCTGCTGCGGACGCTGCCCTGGGTGGATGTGAAGGGCGGCACGTACCGGGTCAACCGACGGTTGAGCTACTCGGTGGGAGACGGACGCGTCACGTTCGTGAAGACGGGGGACGACGTCAGGGTCATCCCCGCCGAGTTGGGGGAGCTCCCCGCGCTGCGGGGTTACGAGGACGAGGACGTACTGGGCGAGCTCGCCCAGCGCTGCACCCAGCGGGAGTTCGCGGCCGGCGAGCTGCTCGCCTCGTTCGGCAGCCGGGCCGACGAGGTGTTCCTGCTCGCACACGGCCGCGTCGAAAAGGTCGGCACCGGTCCCTACGGGGACGACGCGGTGCTCGGAGTGCTGGCCGACGGCGCGTACTTCGGCGACCAGGCGCTGCTCGACGAGGAGAGCATCTGGGAGTACACGGCGCGAGCGGCCACCGCGTGCACCGTGCTCACGCTGCCGCGCGGTGACTTCGAGCAGGTCGCCGAGCGCGCCGAATCGCTGCGCGAGCACCTCCAGCAGCTGCGCTCACTGCCCGAGCAGCGGGCCAACGCGTACGGCGAGAAGCAGATCGACCTCGCGGCCGGTCACGTCGGGGAAGCGGTCCTGCCCGGGACCTTCGTCGACTACGAATCCGCGCCGCGCGAGTACGAGTTGAGCGTCGCGCAGACCGTGCTGCGCATCCACTCGCGCGTGGCCGATCTCTACAACCAGCCCATGAACCAGACGGAGCACCAGCTCCGGCTCACCGTCGAGGCGCTGAAGGAGCGCCAGGAGCACGAACTCATCAACAACCGGGAGTTCGGCCTGCTCAGCAACTGCGAGTACGAGCAGCGCCTGCAGCCGCACGACGGCGCGCCGAGCCCCGACGACATGGACGAACTGCTCAGCAGGCGGCGCGGCTCCAAGCTGTTCCTCGCGCACCCGAAGGCGATCGCCGCGTTCGGCCGCGAGCTCAACAAGCGCGGCCTGGTCCCCGAGAGCATCGACGTCGGCGGGAACCGCATCCCGACCTGGCGCGGTGTGCCGATCTATCCGTGCAACAAGATCCCGGTCTCGGACGCGCGGACCACATCCATCATCTGCATGCGTACGGGAGAGGAGGACCAGGGCGTCATCGGGCTGCGCCAGTCCGGCATCCCGGACGAGATCGAGCCGAGCCTGTCCGTGCGGTTCATGGGCATCAGCGAGCAGGCGATCATCTCGTACCTGGTGACGACGTACTACTCGGCGGCGGTTCTGGTGCCCGATGCGCTCGGGGTGCTGGAGAACGTCGAGGTCGGCAGGTGGCGGTGACGAGCCGCGCCCCGTTCGCCGTGTCCCCGTCCGGCCGGGCGGGTACACCGAGGGGGTACGCGCCCACCCATCGCGGAACCGCCACCGTCCGCACCCTTTCGGGGGTGAGTCCATGACACAGCCGGCCGTGAGAGAGCAGACGCGCGTGGCAGCAGAGGCGACCGGGGCGGCCGCGGCACAGGGGTACGAGGCGCAGGAGGCATCGGAGATCCTGGCGCAGGCCAGGACCGCCGTCGACCCCGAGCTGCGGCGGGCGGTGGACGCCCTGCCGGTGTCGATGCGTCGCGTCGCCCGCTACCACTTCGGTTGGGAGCACGCCGACGGCACGCCCGCCACGGGGAACGCGGGGAAGGCCGTGCGGCCCGCCCTCGTGCTCGCGGCGGCGCGGGCCCTCGGCGGGCGGCCCGAGCGGGCGGTGCGGGCGGCGGCCGCCGTGGAGCTGACCCACAACTTCACGCTGCTGCACGACGACGTGATGGACCGGGACGCCACCCGCAGGCACCGGCCCACCGCGTGGACCGTGTTCGGGGACGCCGACGCGATCCTCACGGGCGACGCGATACAGGCCCAGGCGCAGCGCATGCTCGCCGAGGAGGGCCACCCGGCGGCCTCGGCCGCGGCCGCCCGGCTCGCGGCCTGCGTGGTGGAGCTGTGCGAGGGCCAGGCCGTCGACGTCGCCCTGGAGGGGCGGGACCCGGCGGACGTGTCCCTGCCGGAGACGCTGGCCATGGCGGAGGCCAAGACCGGGGCGCTGCTCGGCTGCGCCTGCGCGGTGGGCGGGCTGTACGCGGGGGCCGGCGAGGAGGAGGTCGAGGCGCTCGACGCGTTCGGGCGCTGTGCCGGACTGGCGTTCCAGCTGATCGACGACGTGATCGGGATCTGGGGCGACCCGGTCCGCACCGGCAAGCCGGCCTGCGCGGACCTGGCCGTACGCAAGAAGTCCCTGCCCGTCGTCGCCGCGCTCGCCTCCGGCGGTGCGGCGGCGGCCGAACTGGCGGCGCTGTACGGGCCGCCGGGACCGAAGAAGGAAGGAGTGGCGGAACTGGAGGCGATCGCGCTGGCCGTAGAGCGGGCCGGTGGCCGGGACTGGGCGCAGGCACAGGCCGCGGACCACATGTCCCGCGCGGTGGACCGGTTGTCGCAGGCGGTCCCGGTGCCGGAGGCGGCGGACGGCCTGCTGTCTCTGGCGGAGTTCGTCACGCGCCGCGGGTACTGAGGCCTGCCGGCCGGGGTGCCGTGATCGCTTACGGCACCCCGGCCGGGGCGGCGTACCCGGGAGTGATCGCTTAGAGTGCCAACGGCCGTGCAGGACAAGCTGGTTGGGCGAGGGGCGAGACCGATGGGTGTGGGTATCAGGCGTGCGGGGGAGGCGGACCGGGATCTCGTGGTGCGGCTGCTCGACGAGGCGTTCATGGACGACCCGGTCAGCGGCTGGGTGTTTCCCGGTGAGCAGCAGCGCCGGGAGCGGCACGCCGGGCTCATGGCGGTGTTCGCGGATGCGACGTTCGCGGACGGACACGTGGATCTCACCGAGGACGGTTCGGCCGTCGCCCTGTGGGTGGACATGCCGGCCGAGCCGGAGGACGAGGGGGACGAGGACGTGCCCGCGCAGGTGCGGGCGGCCGTCGACCCCGACAACATACGGGTGGAGCAGATAGCCCGGTGGACGGAGCAGGCGCACCCCGTGGGCCGGGCGCACGCCTACCTGTGGATGATCGGCGTCACGCCCGAGCGGCAGGGCCAGGGCCTGGGGACCGCGCTGATGGCGCCGGTGCTCGAGCGCTGCGACCGCGAGGGGCTGCCCGCCTACCTGGAGGCCAGCAACCCACGCAGCCGGGAGCTGTACGAACGGCTCGGTTTCGCCTTCACCGGCACGGCGATCGAACTGCCGGACGGCCCGACGGTCTGGCCCATGTGGCGAGAGCCCGCTGCGGGCTGACACCGCTGTGAGCGGGCAGCCGTGACCAGGCCGACGTGGGCAGGTACTCGGTCAGGCGTCGGGGAAGCTGGCGAAGTATGTCGCCGCCATGTCGTCCTCGCCGTGGCCCTGTTCGGACGCGCGTTGGAAGCGGGCGTGGGCGGCTGCCACCGCGTCCACGCGGATGCCCGCGCGTTCGGCCGCGGCCAGTACCAGGCCCGCGTCCTTCGCCGCGTTGTCCACGGAGAAGCTGGGGGTGTAGTCGTCGCCGCGGATGGCCGCGGACTTGGACTGGAAGTAGCCGCTGTCCAGGGGGCCGCCGGTGACGGCGGCCACCAGGTCGTTCGCGTCCACGCCGAGCCCCTGGGCCAGGGCGAGGGCCTCGCCGACGCCCGTGGTCAGCGCGAGCACCCAGGAGTTGAGGGCGAGCTTGAGGCGGCTGGCCGCGCCCGGACTGCCGTCGCCGACCCACAGCGTGCGGGAGCCGATGGCGTCGAAGATCGGCTGGGCGCTCGCGCGCGTGGTGTCGGCGCCGGCCGCGAGCACGGTCAGCGTGCCCTGCTCGGCGGGCTGCCGCGTGCCCAGCACGGGCGCGTCGACCAGTAGGAGCCCGGCGCGGGCCGCGTACTCGGCGAGCTCGTCGATGTCCTCGCCCACGGTTCCGGACTGCACCCAGACGGTGCCGGGCTTCGGTGTGGCCTCCCGGACGACGTCCAGGGTGCGCGGCCCGTCGGGCAGGACGGTCACGACGACATCGGCGTCCCGGACCGCGTCGGACGCGCTGTCCGCGACCGTCACGCCGTCCGCCGCCAGCGGCTCGGCCTTCGTACGGGTCCGGTTCCAGGCCCGCACGGTGAACCCGGCGCGCGCCAGATTGCGGGCCATCGGCGCGCCCATGGTGCCGGTGCCGAGCACGGCGACGACGGGGCCTGCGGCGGACGGGTCGGTGCTGCTCATGAGTGAACTCCCTGGGTGGGTGGTGCCTTCCGCGGGTGCCTCAGTGGTGTCTCCGCCTCAGACGCTAGCTCGTACCGAGGCCTCCATCGCGGTCACGAACGCCTCCCGCGTCGCCTCGTCCACCAGGTCGAGCGAGAGGTACGGGTTGAGGTCCTCCAGCTCCACCAGGAGCAGCTCGCCGTCCGGGGCGCGGCAGGCGTCGACGCGCTGGATGCCGTGCGGGAGCGTGTTCCACTCGACGAAGGAGCGGGCGAAATCCCGGTCCGCAGCGGTCGGTTCGTACGGGCGCAGCTCCCAGCGGCGCGCCGGATCGGGCGCGTACAGGGCGTAGAGCAGCTGGTCGTCGACGAAGTAGAACGAGACCTCGTACTGGAAGTCGATGCGCGGCTGTACCAGCAGGCCGTCCCCGTACGGGAGTTCCGCGAGGTCGGCGGCGGGGACGACGCGCAGCCCTATCGAGTCCGCGCCCAGCTTCGGCTTCGCGATGTACGTGTCGGCCTCCGGCAGCCGGCCCAGGTCCGCCGCCCGGTCGACCGTCGGGATGACCGGATACCCGGCCGTGGTCAGGTCCAGGAGGTACTGCTTGCCGGCCATGTCGGCGCGCCCGGTCAACGGGTTGTAGACGTTCGTGCCGCGCTCAAGCGCCCGCGCGCGGAACTCGTCGTACGCCTTCTGGTAGCCGAGCACCGGGCCGCTGTTGCGGACCACGACGGCGTCGAAGCCGTCCATGAGCGCGGTCGCGTCCAGGGGGTGGCACAGGGCGAGGTCGAACGCGGAGCGCAGCCGGGAGGTGAGGTGGATGTCCTCGTCGCAGTACCGGCGCCCCCGGGCGGGATACGCGAGATCGGTGACGTAGAGGACGCGGGGGCGGCGCGGGGACAAGAAGGGACTCCTGATGGTGCAAAGGGGTGACGCCGGGGGAGCGCGGCGCTTCGGGGGATGCCGAAGGGGCCCGGCCGAGCGGCAGTACCGCTGGGCCGGGCCCCTTCAGAGGTTCACGGACCCGCGGGGGTGCACCGCCCGCCGGTCGCCGATGTGAACAGGGCCTGGGTCAGGCCTTCTTGGTCTCCCAGAAGATCTTGTCGATCTGGGCGATGTAGTCCAGAGCCTTCTGGCCCGTGGCCGGGTCCGACGAGCCCTTGGCGGCCGAGAGGGCCTTCAGGGTGTCGTTGACCAGCTGGTGCAGCTCCGGGTACTTCTCGAAGTGCGGCGGCTTGAAGTAGTCGCTCCACAGCACCGAGACGTGGTGCTTCGCGAGCTCGGCGCGCTGCTCCTTGATGCCGATGGCACGCGTCTGGAACTGCGGGTCGTCGTTACCGGCCATCTTTTCCTGGACGGCCTTGACCGACTCGGCCTCGATGCGGGCCTGGGCCGGGTCGTACACGCCGCAGGGGAGGTCGCAGTGAGCGCTGGCCTTCACCTTGGGGGCGAACAGGCGGGAAAGCATGTAGCTGTTCCTTCCTCGTGATCGTCTTCTCGGGTGCGACATTACTCCGTGAGCAACGGCTTTTCTCGGGTGCCCCCGGCGGCTTAGGACAAAAGTCCGGGGTGAGACCCAGACCCGTGCGTCTGGTGGAGGATGGGACCCTAAGGGCACCGGGCCAGGTCCTACGGGCCGGCGGGAGCAGTGGTGGGAACCGGGGAGGTTTTCTGATGCCCGAGGCGATCGAGGAGATGCGCGAGGCGAAGGTGCCGTTTCAGATCATCGAGGTGGAGGGGCCCTCCATGGTCCCGACGCTGTACCCCGGTGACTGGATGCTGGTGCAGCACGGCGCGCGGGTGCGGGCGGGCGACGTGATCGTCCTGCGCCACCCCTTCCAGCAGGATCTGCTGGTGGTGAAGCGGATCGCCGAGCGGCGCGAGGGCGGCTGGTGGGTGCTCGGCGACAATCCGGGCGCCGGGGGCGACAGCACGGTGTACGGGGTGGTGCCGGACGAGCTGGTGCTCGCGAAGGTGCGCGGCAGGCTGCGGCGCCGTAAGCCGTGGGTCGAGGGTGAGGGTCAGCGCTCGGTGACGGCGGTGCTGTCCTGGGTCTTCTCGGCGGTACGTCCCGTGCTGGGGGACCGGTCGGGACGGTCGGCCTCCAAGCGCTTGCGGGCCCGGTAGGCGGCGACGTTGGCGCGGGTCGCGCAGCGGTCCGAGCAGTAGCGCCGGGAGCGGTTCGTGGACGTGTCCAGGTAGGCATTGCGGCAGGGCGTCGCCTCGCACAGGCCGAGGCGGTCGACGCCGTACTCGGTGAGGTGGAAGGCGAGGCCCATCGCGGCGATGGCGGCGTAGCCGGCCGTCGCGTTCGACGGGTGGTCGGACAGGTGCAGGTGCCACAGCGGGCGGCCGTCGTCGTCGCGGTGGTTGTGGCCGGAGATCTGCGGGCTCACCGGGAACTCCAGGAGCAGTGAGTTCAACAGGTTCACCGCGAGTTCCTCGTCGCCCCCGTCGGCCGCCTCGAACACCGCGCGCAGCCGTCCTCGTACGCCCCTGAAGCGGGTCAGATCGGCGTCCGTGGCGCGGCGGGCCGCCTCCTTGTTGGTGCCGAAGAGCTCGCGCACCGCCTCCACCGACGTCAGGGAGTCCTTGCCGCGATTCGGCTCCTCGGTGTTGACGAGGCGCACGGCGTAGTCCGAGTAATAGGCCAGTTCCACTTGTAGTCCTTACCGGGGCGCTCTATCGTCTTGTCGAGCGAGGGTAATACTTGCTCGCGCTGTCAGGGTATTACAGGGGATCGTGGGAGGGCTTCATGGCCGAGACCGCTGCCAACACTCGTACCACCGACTGGCGGGCCTGGCAGGAGAGCTGGGACAGGCAACAGGAGTGGTACATGCCCGACCGCGAGGAGCGGTTCCGGGTGATGCTCGACATGGTCGAGGCGTTTGTCGGGTCCACGCCCCGGGTGCTCGACCTCGCGTGCGGTACGGGGAGTATCACGGACCGGCTGCTGAACCGGTTCCCCGGCGCCACGAGTGTGGGGGTCGACCTCGATCCGGCGCTGCTGGCCATCGCGCGGGGCACGTTCGAGGGGGACGAGCGGGTTCGGTTCGTGACCGCCGACCTCAAGGACCCGCGGTGGACCGAGGCGCTGCCGCATGACTCGTACGACGCGGTGCTCACCGCCACCGCCCTGCACTGGCTGCACTCCGAACCTCTCGCGACGCTCTACGGTCAGGTCGCCGGGCTCGTCCGCGACGGCGGCGTGTTCATGAACGCGGACCACATGATCGACCAGACGACGCCGCGGATCAATGCGGCGGAGCGGGCGTTGCGGCATGCGCGGATGGCTGCCGCCAAGGGGGACGGGGCGGTGGACTGGGCCGCGTGGTGGGAGATTGCCGCCGCGGATCCGGTGCTGGGCGGGCCCACGGCCGAGCGGTTCGAGATCTTTGGTGAGCATGCGGATGGGGATACGCCGTCGGTGGCGTGGCATGCGGAGGCGCTGCGCGGGGGCGGGTTCGGGGAGGCGCGGGCGGTGTGGTGTTCGCCGTCCGACGCGATGGTGTTGGGCGTGAAGTAAGCCCCCGCGGCGACGGCGTCGAGGTCGCGGGGCTCTGCCCCGGACCCCGCTGCTCAATCGCCGCAGGGGCTTGAATGGCTCACCCGCCGCAGGGGCTTGATTTGCTCACTCGCCGCCGAAAGGCCTGCTCAATCGCCGCAGGGGCTCTAAATGCCTACAGCACCTTCGACAGGAAGGACTGGGTGCGTTCCTGTTGGGGGTTGGTGAGGACCTCGCGGGGGTCGCCGGATTCGACGACCACGCCGTCGTCCATGAAGACGAGGCTGTCGCCGACCTCGCGGGCGAAGCCCATCTCGTGGGTGACGACGATCATCGTCATGCCGGACTCCGCGAGGTCGCGCATGACGTCGAGGACCTCGCCGACCAGCTCCGGGTCGAGCGCGGACGTCGGCTCGTCGAAGAGCATCAGCTTCGGTTCCATCGCCAGCGCGCGGGCGATCGCCACGCGCTGCTGCTGGCCGCCGGAGAGCTGCGAGGGGTAGCTGTCGGCCTTGTCGGCGAGGCCGACCCGCTCGAGCAGCTCCTTGGCGCGCGTACGGGCCTCGGACCTCGACTGCTTCTTGACCTGGACGGGCGCCTCCATGACGTTCTCGACGGCCGTCATGTGCGGGAAGAGGTTGAAGCGCTGGAACACCATGCCGATGTCCCGGCGCTGCTGTGCGACCTCCCGGTCCCGCAGCTCGTACAGCTTGTCGCCCTGCTGCCGGTAGCCGACCAGGCTTCCGTCGACGTACAGCCGCCCGGCGTTGACCTTCTCCAGGTGGTTGATGCAGCGCAGGAACGTCGACTTGCCGGAGCCGGAGGGGCCGATGAGGCAGAAGACCTCGCCCTGCTTGACCTCCAGGTCGATGCCCTTGAGGACCTCGACGTGGCCGAAGGACTTGTGGACCTGTTCGGCCTTGACCATGGCCTCGCTCATGCCATGCCTCCGTTCGGGCGGCCCAGGGAGATCAGGGTTCCGCGTACCTTCTGCCAGGGCGTGGCCGCCAGTTGGCGGCTGGTGCCGCGGGCGTAGTAGCGCTCGATGTAGTACTGGCCGACGCTGAGGATCGAGGTCATGATCAGGTACCAGGCGGCGGCGAGGAAGAACATCTCCACCGGCGAACCGGACTGCTGGCCGATGTCCTGGGCGGCCCGGAACAGCTCGACGAACTGCACCATCGACACCAGGGACGTCGTCTTCAGCATGTTGATGACTTCGTTGCCCGTGGGCGGCACGATCACGCGCATCGCCTGCGGGATGATCACGCGGCGCAGCGTCTTGCCGTGGCTCATGCCGAGCGCGTGCGAGGCCTCGGTCTGGCCCTCGTCGACCGACTGGAGCCCTGCACGGCAGATCTCCGCCATGTACGCGGCCTCGTTGAGACCGAAGCCGAGCAGCGCCGTCAGGAACGGCGTCATGAAGGACGACCAGTAGTCCTTGTAGATCGGCCCGAGGTTGATGTACTCGAAGACCAGGCCCAGGTTGAACCAGATGAACAGCTGGACCAGGACCGGGGTGCCGCGGAAGAACCAGATGTAGAACCAGGAGATGGAGCTGGTCACCGGGTTCTTCGACAGCCGCATCACGGCGAGCACGATGCCGCCGACGATGCCGATCACCATCGCGAGGACCGTGAGGAGCAGCGTCTTCAGCGCGCCGGTGACGATCCGCTCGTCGAAGAAGAACTCCGGGATGGTGCCCCAGTTGATCTTGCCCTGGCCGAAGGCGTACACGATCAGGGCCAGCAGGGCGACGGCGATGAACGCCGAGAGATACCGCCCGTAGTGCCGCACCGGAATCGCCTTGATGGCTTCCGGCCGGGCCGCGGGCGGCGGCGTGTCCTGGGGGCCGCCGCCCGTCTTGTCTATGTCAACAGACACGGATGTTGCCTTTCACGACGTCGCGGACGTCCATGACGTGAGCCGCGCGGTCAATGACGTGGAACGCGCGGTCACTTGCCGCCGTTGACGGTCGCCGACTTCACGGCACCCGCCTCGACGCCCCACTTGGCGATGACCTTGTCGTACTCGCCGTTCTTGATGATCGCGTCCATCGCGGCCTTGATGGCGTCGCGAAGCTGCTTCTGGTCCTTGGAGACCGCGATGCCGTACGGGGCGGCCTCGACCTGGTCGCCGACGAGCTCGAAGTCCTTGCCGCCGCCCGCGGTCTTCACCGCGTACGCGGCGACCGGGAAGTCGGAGGAGCCGGCGTCCGCGCCGCCGGAGCGCAGCCGGGTCTGCGCCTGCTGGTCGTCGTCGAAGGACTGGATGCCGAGCTTCTTGCCGCCCTTGCACTCCTTGGCCTGCGACTTGGCGAGGTCGTGGGAGACGGTGCCGCGCTGCACGACGATCTTCTTGCCGCAGAGGTCGTCCCAGGTCTTGATGCCCTGGGTCTTGCCCTTCGGGGTGTAGATCGAGACACCCGCGTTGAAGTAGTCGACGAAGTCGACGCCGTCGCCGACCTTCTTGCCGGTGTCGGAGTCGACGCCGTTCTGACGGTCCTTGGTGTCGGTCATGGCCGACATGGCGAGGTCGTAGCGGTTCGACTTCAGGCCCGTGACCAGGGTGTCGAACGTGGCGTTCTGGAACTCGAACTTCACGCCGAGCTGCTTGCCCATGGCCTTCGCGAGGTCGGGGTCGATGCCGATCGCCTTGCCGGACTTGTCCTTGAACTCGACGGGCGCGTACGCGATGTCCGAGCCGACCCGGATGACGCCCTTGTCGCGGATCTCCTTCGGGAGCTTGTCCGCGAGCGGCGCGGACGAGGAGCCGGACTTGGTGCTGTCGTCGGACTTCGTCTGGTCACCGCAGCCGGTCAGCAGCAGAGCGCCGGCGACCGCGATCGCGCCGACCGCGGCTATCCGGGACTTCGCGGACTTCGCGGTCGTGCGCTGGGTGGTGCTTGCGGTCATGGTTGGTTCCTCCGGCGGGTGTGGGAGTTGCCGAGCTGGTCGCCTTGGCACACACCTTCGGGTGTCGCGACCTCGTGTGATGAGGCATCTTGCCATTCGGACTTACCGATTCAGGAGGTCAGCCATGTCAAAATCGGATAACGGGTGACTGAAGAGTGCCAACGACCCCCGGTTTCGGCGTGCATGGGGCCTACAGCATCTGCGGAACTTTTACCCCGCGACCGGAGATCCTCCGGCGGACCGCCCGCTGTCTCACCATTCGGGCGGACTTCCCTCGTTTTGGGCGATCGACTTGTGGACTTGTCCATATATTCGGCTATGAGTCATGTCACCGGGGCGTGATCGATCACGGGCGGGCTCGTCCCGGACACCGCCCGTCAGGTAAGAAGGATCCTTACACCCCTCATCCGGGGCTCAGGGCGCGCGTGCGGCGCGTCCGTCGCGCAGGTGCCCACAGGGCGGCCCACAACAGGACCGTCCGGCGCGTGCGCGGTGCCCGCCCGTCCCTCAATCAGGGACGGAACCACCCTCAACCTGTGCAACATGACTTAAGGGGTCAGAAAAGTGGCAGCGGAGATCGTCAACCCTCGCAGCGACGCGAGTACCGGCAACGAGGGCTCCGACGAGCCCTTCGATCCGGCTTTCGCGCTGCACCGTGGCGGCAAGATGGCCGTGCAGGCCACCGTGCCGGTCCGCGACAAGGACGACCTGTCCCTGGCGTACACGCCCGGCGTCGCGAAGGTGTGCAGCGCGATCGCCGAGCAGCCCGAGCTCGTCCACGACTACACGTGGAAGTCGAGCGTCGTGGCCGTCGTGACGGACGGTTCGGCCGTTCTCGGACTCGGTGACATCGGTCCCGAGGCCTCCCTCCCGGTGATGGAGGGCAAGGCCATTCTCTTCAAGCAGTTCGGTGGCGTGGACGCGGTGCCGCTCGCGCTCTCGACGAACGACGTGGACGAGATCGTCGACACCGTCGTGCGCCTCGCCCCGTCCTTCGGCGGCGTGAACCTCGAGGACATCTCGGCCCCGCGCTGCTTCGAGATCGAGAAGAAGCTCCAGGAGCGCCTCGACATCCCGGTCTTCCACGACGACCAGCACGGCACCGCCGTCGTGACGCTGGCCGCCCTGAAGAACGCGGCCCGGCTCAGCGGGCGGACGCTCGGCGAGCTGCGTGCCGTGATCTCCGGCGCCGGTGCGGCGGGCGTCGCGATTGCGAAGTTCCTCCTTGAGGCGGGCCTCGGCGACGTGGCGGTCACGGACCGCAAGGGCATCGTCAGCCGGGACCGCGAGGACCTCACGCCGGTCAAGCGTGAGCTCGCCGAGATCACCAACAAGGCGGGCCTGTCCGGCTCCCTCGAGGACGCCCTCGCGGGCGCCGACGTCTACATCGGCGTCTCCGGCGGTACGGTCCCCGAGCCTGCGGTCGCCTCCATGGCGCCGGGTTCCTTCGTGTTCGCGATGGCCAACCCGAACCCCGAGGTGCACCCCGACATCGCGCACAAGTACGCGGCTGTCGTGGCGACCGGGCGTTCGGACTTCCCGAACCAGATCAACAACGTGCTCGCGTTCCCCGGCATCTTCGCCGGCGCGCTCCAGGTCCGGGCCTCCCGGATCACCGAGACGATGAAGATCGCGGCGGCCGAGGCGCTGGCCGCGGTGGTCGGTGACGAGCTGTCCGCCGAGTACGTGATCCCGTCGCCGTTCGACGAGCGGGTGGCGCCGGCGGTCACGGCGGCGGTTGCCGCTGCCGCGCGGGCCGAGGGCGTCGCCCGACGCTGACCGCTGTTTCTTGGTGAAAGGCCCCGCCTCTGGCGGGGCCTTTTCCGTGTGTGGGGCGTTCCTGGCTACGGGACGTGTGTCACAGGTGGCGGAGGTTCCTTGGTCCTGGCGGGACGTCTATCGTCAAGGTCATGTTCGCCGCCTACGCAGCCCGAATCGACCGTGATCAGCCGCTGAACGGCCTGGAGTTGGGGGAGCGGCCCGCCCCCGAGAACCGGCCCGGCTGGACCACCGTGAACGTCAAGGCCGCATCCCTCAACCACCACGACCTCTGGTCGCTGCGCGGAGTCGGCCTGGGGGAGGAGTCCCTGCCGATGATCCTCGGCTGCGACGCCGCCGGGATCGACAGCGAGGGCAACGAGGTCGTCCTGCACTCCGTCATCGGCCAGACCGGATACGGGGTCGGGCCCCGCGAGAAGCGCTCGATCCTCACCGAGAAGTACCAGGGCACCTTTGCCGAGCAGGTCACCGTGCCCGAGTGGAACGTGCTGCGCAAGCCTCGCGAGTTGTCGTTCGAGGAGGCCGCGTGCCTGCCGACCGCGTGGCTCACCGCGTACCGGATGCTCTTCACCAACGCGGGCGTACGTCCCGGTGACTCGGTCCTCGTGCAGGGCGCGGGCGGCGGGGTCGCGACGGCCGCGATCGTGCTCGGCAAGGCGGCGGGGCTGCGGGTCTTCGCGACCAGCCGCGACGAGGCGAAGCGCAAGCGAGCCCTGGAGCTGGGGGCGGTCGAGGCCGTCGAGACCGGTGCGCGGCTGCCGGAGCGCGTCGACGCGGTGATCGAGACGGTGGGTGCCGCGACGTGGTCGCACTCCGTGAAGTCGCTGAAGCCGGGCGGGACGCTGGTGATCTCGGGCGCGACGAGCGGGCCGAACCCGCCGGCCGCGGAGCTGAACCGGATCTTCTTCCTCGAGCTCAAGGTGGTCGGCTCCACCATGGGGTCCAAGGACGAGCTGGAGGACCTGCTGTCCTTCTGCGCCGCGACGGGTGTCCGGCCGGTGATCGACGAGGTGCTGTCGCTGGACCGGGCCCGCGAGGGCTTCCAGAAGATGGCCGGCGGCGAGCTGTTCGGGAAGGTCGTGCTGAGCGTCTGACGTCGCGAGGGGAGGGGCGTGCCGGTGGTCTGCCGGGGCGCCCCTTCTTTTGGTGCCTCCTTGCCTCCTTGCCTCCTTGCCTTCTTGTCCTTTTGGTGCCCGGAGGTTGTCAACTGTGGTTGACGCGTAGCGTCTGTCAACTTACATTGACAACATGACTGATGCGACGGATCTCGCCGAGCAGGCGGGGGCCCGCGATCCGCGGGTCGGGCTGCGGGCGGTCGCCGCGTTGCGGCGGCTCCTTGAGCAGTTGGAAGCGGTGCAGGTGCGCAGTGCGCGCAATCAGGGCTGGTCGTGGCAGGAGATCGCGGCCGAACTCGGGGTCAGCCGGCAGGCCGTGCACAAGAAGTACGGGAGGCGATGAACGATGTTCGAGAGGTTCACCCAGGGGGCCCGGGACGTGGTGAAGGGGGCCGTCGCCCAGGCCGAGCGGGAACGCGCGGAGCGCGTCGACGAGGGGCACATGCTGCTCGCGCTCCTCGACGGGAGTGGCGGGAGTGGGACGCGCGGCGCGTTTGCGCTCGGGGCGCTCGGTGCGGATACGGAGGAGCGGCGGGCGTCGATCGGGCGGGCGCTCGCGGGGGTTCGGCGCAGGGCGGGGCTTTCGCGGGCCGACGCGGAGGCGCTTGCGGGGATCGGTATCGATGTGGAGGAGGTCGTCGCGCGGGTCGAACAGGCCCATGGGGAGGGGGTGTTGACCGGTGGGCGGCGGGTCGGTGGGCGGCGGCCGTTCAGCCGTGAGGCGAAGGGGGTGCTCGAGTCCTCCCTGCGTATCGCTGTCGCTCATCACGACCGGGCGATCGGTGACGAGCACGTGCTGCTCGCGCTGGCTACCCGGCCGGGGGTCGCCTCAGAGGTGCTGGCGGAGCACGGGGTGACCGTGGCGGGGATCGAGCGGGTACTCGGGGTGTGAGCCGTGCCGGGGTCGGCGTCTGTGGTGAGGGGGGGGCGGGGCGGCGGGGCTTTTTGAGCTGGTCCGTGGTCGGCGCCCGTCGTCATGGGTGCGCGGCACCGGGGGCCGCCTTGCCCACCCTGCCGCCCCAGGCGGCAGATTGCCCAAGGCGGTTGGCGTCGACCGCCAAGGGTGGGGAGCCGTGGTTGGTGGCGGATTGCCTACGGCGGTTGGCGTCGACCGCCGAGGGTGGGGAGCCGTTGCTGCCAGCGGATTGCCCAGGGCGTGGTGCGGCACCCCGTCGGGCCGATGCCCCCGGAGGGGGCGGGTGGGTGGGAGATGGGCGGGAGCCGGGCGATCGCCTGCGGGCGGGGCAATTCGATCCCTGCGGCGGGTGGGTATTTCCAGCCCCTGCGGCGATTGAGCAGCCGGGTCCGGGGCGGAGCCCCGTGGCGTGGGTGACGGGGGCGTCGTACCGGTGCCTGGCCCGGGCCTACGCCTTTGGTGTTCGGAGGGTTGCCGTGATGTGGGCCGCTGCCTTCGACAAGTGGTGGCGGGCGGCGCGGAGTTGGGGGTCCGTGACGCCGTGGTCGCGGGCCGTGTCGCGGATGTCGTCGCGGAAGCGGTCCAGGAGGCGGTCCAGGTCGCGGGCCGGGTCGCCGCTGGTGGAGTCGTCCTCCGTCGCCCAGGACGGGACGTACTCGGCCGGCACCTCGCCGCTCGGCGGGCGGTACTGGGGCTCGGCCGGCGCCTTGGGCCCGGCGTCCTTGCTCCAGGATTTGCCGAACTCGCCGAATTCCTTGGCCAGTTCCGTGAGGCCCTCGCGCACCCCCGTCGGCCAGTCGCCGCGCGTGAAGTGGTCCTGCACCTGCTCCTGGACGCGCTTGGCCATGCGCTGGAAGTCCTCCGCCGCCTGCGCCCGCACCTGCTCCTGCGACTCCTTGGCCTGGCGGCGCGCCCGCTGGGCCTCCTCGCGGGCCCGCCGGCTCTCGTCCTTCGCGCGCCGCGCCTGCTCCTTCCACTCGTGCTTGGCGCGCCGCACCTCCTCCTTGGTGGCCTGCGAGGCCTCCTTGTCGGGGAAGTCACCCGGCCCTGTGCGGGTCCGGGACGCGGCGGCACGCACCTCGCGGCGCAGATCGCCCGCCGCTCCCCGCACGTCGTCCCTGATCTCCGCTGCCAGCTCGGCCACGGACTCACGGATCTCCAGCTCGAGGTCGGCCAGCTCGCCGCTGCGGTCCGCCAGTTCGGCCCGGCCCGCCTCGGTGATCGCGTAGACCTTCCGGCCGCCCTCCGTGGTGTGCGTGACCAGGCCCTCTGACTCCAGCTTGGCGAGGCGCGGGTAGACCGTGCCGGCCGAGGGTGCGTAAAGACCTTGGAAGCGTTCTTCGAGCAGCCGGATCACTTCGTACCCGTGGCGCGGCGCCTCGTCGAGCAGCTTCAGGAGGTAGAGGCGCAGGCGGCCGTGGGCGAAGACGGGGGGCATGTCAGAGCACCTTCTTGTCGGCGGGGGCGGCAGGGGCGGCGGGGTCGGCGTCCCCCGGCTCGGGGGTGTCCGAGGGCTCCGGAGGGCGCGGGGTCTCCTCCGAAGGGGGCCTGCGCAGCAGGGCGATCGATCCGGAGACCGTCGTCGCCTTCAGTTTGCCGGTGCCCGCGCCGAGGCGGCCGGTGATCTTGTGCGCGCCCCAGGAGCCCGCCACCCGCAGGTCCTCGAAGGCATTCGAGACCGCTCCGCTCGCCGTGTTCGCCTCGACCTCCGTGTCCGCCGGGTGCGGGATGCGGATGGCGATCTCGCCGGAGACGCTCGTCAGGCTCACGTCCGTGGGCCCCGCGGGGTCCAGGTCCACGATCATCGACCCGCTCACCGTGTCCGCCTTCACGAAGGAGCCCGAGCCGTCCACGACGGTCAGGTCCCCGGAGACCGAGTTGAACCGGAGGTCGCCGGTGACCGCCTGTGCCTCGACGCCACCGGACACCGTGCTGGTGCGCACCGGGCCCGTGACGCCGACGAGTGTTGTGTCACCGGTGACGCCCTTCACCTCCGTCGGCCCCTCCGTGCCCGAGACCACCGCGCCCGCGCCGACCACACCGACCTCGACCCGGGTGTCCGCCGGCACCGCGAGCGAGACGACCGCGCTGCGGTTCCAGCCCTTGCGGTCGAGCCACTTGAGGAAGCCCTTCCAGGGCAGATCGTCGTACGCGACGGTGAGGATGCCGTCCGACTGCGTCACGCGCAGGGGCGGTCCCTCGATCTCCGAGACCTCCAGGCGGGCCGGGCCCTCGGCCGTCCCCACCACATTCACCGCACCACTCACGATGCGTACATGCAGGGCCGACACCGGCTCGTCGAAAACGAGCTTCTGCGGCTCCGTGACGGACCACTCGGTCATGGTGCGACCTCCTCGACGGACGGGAGTGAACGCGCCATATCGCGTCCTCTGTCAAACACGATATATCGCGGATGAGGAAAGTCAAGACTGTCGCGGAAGTCCGTGCCCCGACGCCCGGTAGGCCGTCCAATTACTGCGGGAATGCACCGACTTGCCCTAGCGTGGAGCCATGTCGTCCCTCGAACCCGCCGGTGCGCTGCTGCTCTGCCGCGCCGAACCGTCCGTCGTCGGGCCCGCCGCCCAGCTGCTGCGCGAGCGGATGCTGCTCACCCGCGCCGGACGTGAGTGGAGCGTCCTCGTGCCCGAGGCGAAGCCGTGGCTGTCCATGGAGGACGGCGGCGGTGAACCCGTCGACCGGGTGCTCGGCGGCTGGGCGGGCGCGCTCGCCGTCGGCGCGCCCTGGCCGGTGCTCGCGCTGTGGTGGGACGCCGACCGCAGCGGGTTCACGCTGGCCTCCGGGTTCCGCCGCCCCGTCGGCTACGAATGGCTGGCGAACGGCACGCCGGTCGGCGAGGCCGAGGCGCTGCGTACCTTCGCGGCGCGCCTGGGCCTGGATCCCGTACTCGACCTACAGGCCCTCGAAGCCCTCGCGAAGCCCGACACCGGCGACAGTGCGGCCGACGCGCGTGCCCGCATGCTGGGCCTGCTCGCGGTGCTCACCGGCACCGGACTCGCCCTCCCCGCCGGACTGACCCCCGGCGAACCGGCCGACCGGCTGCGCGAGGTCGCGCGGGTCCAGCCGGACGTGCAGCAGATCAGCTGGTCGGGCTGGCGGGACGCCGTGCACGCCGAGCTCGATGTCGTGGAGGCCACGGGCGTCGGCCCCTGGATGCGCGGGCCCAGGGCGCGGCTCATCGCCGCCGCCCAGCTCGCGGCCGGGCTGCCGCTCACCGCGTACGGCCTGCGGCGACGCAGCGGCGGCTGGACCACCGCCGGGGCGCTGCTCCTGCTGCACGGGGCGCTCGGATTCGCGTACGAGAGGTTGCGCGCGGGCCGTGGCTGATTGCGCGGGGCCGGAGGGTGCACGCCCTCCGCCCCACGCCTCGGGGCTCCGCCCCGGACCCCGCTGCTCAATCGCCGCAGGGGCTTGAAAGGCCGGCCACGGGCCGCTCGGATTCACGTACGACAGGACGCGCGCGACCCGCAGGCCCCAGGACCTACTCGTCGTCCTCGTCCTCGTCGTCCAGCCGCGCCAGCCACGTGGCGAGTCGCTCCACCGGGACCTCGAAGTCCGGGTTGAGGTCGACGAACGTCCGCAGCTGCTCGGCGAGCCACTCGAAGGTGACCTCCTCCTCGCCTCGCCGCTTCTCCAGCTCTTCGATGCCGCGGTCCGTGAAGTACATGGGGCTGTTTCTCCTGCGTGCGGGGCCCGCGCGGGCGCGCGGGCGTGGTGTGACTGCCCACCAAGCCTATGGGGACCGGCGACCATGGAGCCTGCCCGAGGGGTAGCTCCCGCTCATCCAGGGAAGGACCCTTGTCCCGCATGGCAGGTCGCGGGGAACGGGAAACGGGGGAGCGGTATGGGGCAGGAAGTGACCAGGGTCGCGCGGATCGCACTGCCGGACGGGACGCCGGTGTGGGCCCGGATATCCGGTGCGGCCGATGAACTGGGCGTGACCGAAGGGGAGTTGTCGTACTCCGACACCGGGATCACGGACCGTGTGGAGGCGAGCGTCGAGAGTCTGCACGCGCTCGTGACGGGGGTCGCGCGCTCCCTCGCGCGGCCGCTGCGCGCCGTGCGCCCCGACGAGGTGAGCGTCGAGTTCGGAGTCGAGCTGACGGCCAAGGCGGGCAAGGTCGTCGGGCTGCTCGCGGACGGTGAGGCGAAGGCGGGCATCAAGGTCACGCTGACCTGGAACGAAGGACCGCCGGACCTGGAGAATCCGGACCCCGGCGCGTACCCCGGCGCCCCGGCGCACGGGGGAACCGACCCGACCGTCGCCGGGGCCGGAGCATGACACCAGAACGCGACGGGGGCGCATCGGGCAAGCGGGATGCCGCCCTCCTTGCACTGCGTGAACTCGTCATGGCGGCCACCGTGCGCATTCATCGCACAGGGGCCGGGTATGCAGCCGACGAACCCGGAAGCTTCGTCGGGAGCGGCTTCTTCATCGCTCCGAACTGGGTGTTGACCTGCGCACATGTGGCACGCGGCGGGGAAGGGGGCGAGCTGACGGTGGCCTACGAGAGCGGTCCTGGCCGCGGCACGACCCACGTACCCGGGGAAGTCGTCGCGACCCTCCCCGAGGGTGTCGAACGGGCGGTGCCCGGCAAGTGGCCCGCCCCCGACCTCGCCCTCGTGCGGCTGCGCGAACCCGTCGACCATGAGTGCGTCTACGTAGCGGAACGTCCCGCCTCCTACTACAGCGAGGGGGAGGTCTTCTACGCCGGCTGGACCGTGGTGGACGGACAGGTGTGCCGCCTCGACGGACCGATCGCCGTCAAGGGCACCATCGGCGACTGGTCGTCCGGCGTGCAGCTGCGCCTCGGGGAGAACGACCTGCCGTACGGGATCTCGGGCGGCCCCGTCGTCGACCCGGTGCGCGGCGAGGTCATCGGCGTACTGAAGTCGCGGGCGGACCACGGGCGGGGCGGCACGTCCATCGGGATCGAGCAGCTGCGCACGCTGCCCGCGCCGGTGCCGGGGCAGGCGGTGCGGGTCGAGCACGACGACCTCTACCAGTCGGTCTGCCACGCCCACGACCGCTACCACCGGGACCGCCAGCGGCAGTCGCAGCCCGCCCGGAACACCTGGGCCGATGTGCAGAGCCGGCTCGGCGCGCGGCCGGGGCGGACGCTCACCGCGGGCGAGCGCGTCCAGTTGCTCGGCCGGCTCGCGGACCTGCCGCCCCCGGTCAGCACCCGCGGTCTGCTCGACATCATGGAGTCGCTCCCGGAGTTCGAGGGGAGCGCCCCGCTGCCTTCGCCGCGCGGCTGGCGGGACGGACTCGGGGCCCTGTACGAGGGCGCGCACGACGAGGGCGTGCGCGGGCTTGTACTCGACTACGCGATGCGGGTCCTGTCGGCCGAGCGCCCCTTCGTCACACCGGGCACGGCGGGCGCCGAGGCGGCCCTGTGGGAGTGGGTGCGGCAGGCCGGGGAGGGCCGGCTCGACGGCGCGCGCAGGCGCCGCATCGAGAAGCAGCGCATCGAGCGCCTGAGGCAGCGCAAACCACCAGGTACGGCGCCCGAGCCCGCCCCCGACCGGTCGGCCCGGCCCGCCGCGCTGCTCGAACTCGTCGAGCGCGGCTGGGAGCGGGACCACTGGGACTGGCAGGTGTACGTGACCCGGCCGGGCGGCGCGCGCGACTGCGTGCGGCAGGAGGAGCGCACCCCGACCGACGCCCTCCCGGAGCGGCTCGCCGCGCCCCTGGCGGAGGCCTTCCGGCAGTGCGACGAGCCGGGCTGGCCCGCGATCCTCCAGGTGGTGCTCCCGCACACCCGCCTCGACCTGCCGGTGGACGGCTGGCGGCTGCGGCCGGACGAACCGCCGCTGGGCGTGCGAGGACCCGTCGTGCTGCGCTGCGGCGACCGGGACCGGCTACCCGGCGAGCCGGGGTTCGAGGCCTTCGCCCCGGCCCCGCCCGAGTCGGACGCGGACCGCGCGGACCGCTGGCGCTGGCTGCACGCGCACGGTGCCAGGGCCGAGATACTCGACTGCGACGACGGGGTGCCCAGGCCGGTGCCGGAGAGCTTCGAGTTGCGCAATCTGTCGCCCGGATCCGTACCAGTGATGTGTCGCTATGGAGAGCATCGGTACGAGGACGACACCGAGGCGCTGGCCCGGGTGCTGCTGGGCGGCTTCGGTGTCGCCCTGTGGCGCCGCGGCCCGGCCCGCTCGGCGGCGGTGTGCGGCGAGTTCCACCGGGGCGCCGCCGTCACGGTGGCCGACGCGCGCGGGGCGCGGCATCTCCCGGAGCGCGTCCACGAGTTGCGCAGAAAGCTCCTGGCCAGCCACACGGAGGCGTACTGGGCCGACGGCATCGCCCTGTTCTACGACGATCCGGAACAACCCCTTCCAGGGGGCGCCGGGGAACTCCTGGAGGCGCCGTGACGCCATCGCGTCCAACCGCCACCGGACCGGCCGGCCCGATGATCGCTACGAGGCCCAACTGCCGTGCCCCGAATGGGCCCTTCAGGCCAGCTCTCCACGGAGCCCTTACCAGCGCCACGAACCATCGATACCGTGAGGCACGTCCCTTCGGCTGCCCTGCTGGACGAGTGACGACGAGGACCGGACCATGACCGAATCCAGTGAGTGGCTCATCTACCGTGGCGCCGGCGAACCCCACGAGGGCCTCGACCGTCTGCCCCCGCCGCCGCCCTGGCGCGACTTCTCGGGGCGGGCCACCGGGGAATCGGCCGCGGGCGACGGTGACGAGGACCGCAGGCTCGGCGCGCACCGGCACCTGGCGGAGCTGCACAGGCCCGGAGCCGAGGAGCTCGAAATGATCAACGCGGCGCTGTATCTGCGCCGCCCCTTGCTCGTGACGGGCAGCCCCGGCGCGGGCAAGAGCACGCTCGCGCACTCGGTGGCGTACGAGCTGGGTCTGGGCAACGTACTGAGGTGGTCCATCGTCAGCCGGTCCACGCTCCAGGACGGGCTCTACCACTACGACGCGATCGCCCGCCTCCAGGACGTGCAGATCGCGGCGCAGGGCGGTTTCGGCTCGGCGGCCGGGTCGCCGGGTGCCGTCGAGGGCATCGGGAGCTATATCCGGCTCGGGCCGCTGGGTACCGCGCTGCTGCCGTCGCCCACCCCGCGCGTGCTGCTCATCGACGAGCTCGACAAGAGCGACATCGATCTTCCGAACGACCTGCTGAACGTCCTGGAGGAGGGCGAGTTCGCGATACCCGAACTGGAGCGGGTCGCCGACCGGTTACCGGACGGGGAGGCCGAGGTGCTCACCGCCGACGGCGTCAAGGTCCGCGTCCGCGACGGCCGGGTGCGCTGCAACGCCTTCCCGTTCGTGGTGCTCACCAGCAACGGGGAGCGCGACTTCCCTGCCCCGCTGATGCGCCGCTGCATCCACCTCGAACTCGGCAGGCCCGACCACAACCGGCTCGCCACCTTCGTACGCGCCCACCTCGGCGACGAGGCGGCACGCGCGGGCGACGATCTCATCAACCGGTTCCTGGAGCGCTCCCGCAGCGAACTCCTCGCCACCGACCAGCTGTTGAACGCGATCTACCTGACCGACGCGGCCGCCCCCACCAGCCGCGAATCCTTCGCAGACCTCCTGATCCAGCGACTCGACCGCCCGAGGTGAAGCGGTGACTCCCGACGCGACGGCGCGTCAGGGTCCCGGTTCGCCCTCGGAGCCCGGACGCCAGGGCGGCGACCCGGTATCCGAACTCGTCGCCAGGCTGCGGCAGGTGGGGCTCGACCCCGACGCCGAAGGGCTGTGCGACGCGCTGTGGCTGGCCCGGTACGCCCGCCGTCCCGAGCAGCCCTCGGAGCAGACGGATATGTCGTCCGGCGGGCGGCCCGCCCGCGAGGTGCCGCGGCCCGCCCCGCTGCCGACCACCCCGCCTCCCACGCCTCCGGAGAGCGAGCCCGAGGGGCCGACACCCCAGGCGTACGACGCGAGCGGTGACCGGCGGGTGGCGCTGTACCCCGTGCCGCGCGCCGGTGGTGGCCGGGCGCGCGGCGGAGGGCGCACCGCCCCACTGCCGGTCGGCGTCCCTGCGGCGCCCGCTTTCCCCGCGCCGCTCGAACTCCAGCGCGCACTGCGCCCGTTGCAGGGATATCGCAGCGCCGCCCCGCCGCTGCGCTCGGTGCTCGACGAGACGGCCACCGCGGAGCGCACCGCGCGCGCGGGCGGCCTCGTACTGCCGGTGTTCCGCGCGGTGACCCGTGCCGACGCGCGGCTGCACCTCGTGATGGACGCCTCCTCGTCGATGCGCGTGTGGGACCGGATGTTCGGCGAACTGGAGCGGGTCTTCAGCCAGTTGGGCGCCTTCTCGGACATCCAGGTCAGCTATCTGCACGAGGGCCCCGACGCGCAGGCCGCCGTCAGCCGCAGCCCCGAGCTGTACGCGGCGCCCCTGCACTCCACCGACCGGCTCAGCGACCCGTCGGGACGCCAGCTCGCCCTCCTCGTCAGCGACTGTGCGGGCCCGCTGTGGCGCAGCGGCCGGGCCCACCGTCTCCTGCACCAGCTGGCGCGGCAGGCCCCCGTCGCCGTGCTCCAGCCGCTGCCGCAACGCATGTGGAACCGGACCCGACTGCCCGTCTCCTACGGTGAGTTGAGCCGCGGCGAGGGCATCGGCGGCGCCGCCGCGCTGCGCGTGCGGACGACGGCGGGGCCCCCGGCCGCGACCCGTGCGGGCGCGCTCCCGGTGCCCGTCCTGCCGCCCGAGCCGGTGGCGCTCGGCGCCTGGGCGCGGCTGCTTTCGGGGGCCGGCGCGGGGCCGGTCCCGGGGGCCGTCGGCTGGGTCAGGGCGGACCAGCCGCGGGCCTCGGCGGGGCGGCAGGCGCAGCGCCCCTCGGTGCTCGAACTGGTCAGCCGCTTCCGCGCCACCGCGTCGCCTGACGCGAGCCGCCTCGCCGGATTCCTGGCGGCGGCCCCGCTGTGCCTGCCGGTGATGCAACTGGTGCAGCGGACCATGCTGCCCGGCTCGGGCCCCTCCGAACTGGCCGAGGTGCTGCTCAGCGGGCTGCTCACACGGGCCAAGGGCGAGCACGACGGCGACGGCGTCCAGTGGTACGAGTTCGCGCGGGGCGTCCAGGAGTCGCTGCTCGGCCCGCTCGGCAGGGACGAGGCCGTGCTGGTCCTCAAGCACTGCTCGGAGTACATCGAGGCCCGCTTCGGCAAGGGCGGCCCGAACTTCCCGGCGCTGGCGCTGGCGCAGCTCGGGGACGGCGGCGGACCAGGGGCAGTCGAAGCCGTCGGCACGGTGCGCCCCACCGGCACGGGCGCCGGCTACCGGCCGCCTGGCGCCGTCGAGGGCGAGAACGGGGACGGCGGGGCGGGCGGCGCCGACCTGGTCCCGCAGCCCTTCGCCGAGGTCGCCGCGCAGGTCCTGGAGCGCTTCATGCCGCTGCCCGAACAGTTCGCGCTGTACGGGAGCCCGGGCCACACCGGGCCGCAGGAGACGCCGCCGACCCACCCCGCGGTCACCCGCGCCCGCGAGCTCGCCGCGCGCTTCGACCACGAGCGCATGGTCCAGGACCTCATCGACGCCGTGCAACTGCTGCGCGGCGCCACCGAACACGAGACGCCCACGGAGCGGGACTTCGAGCTGTGGGCCGAGTACGCGCTCTGTGTGCTGCGCCTGTGGGAGGTGCAGGGCGGCGCGGAGCTGCTGCGCGAGGCCGAGCAGGCCGCCGAGCGCGCCGCCGCCCACCCGCACGCGCTGCGCGAACGTGCCGTCCTCGCGCGCGTGCTCTCCACCGCCGCCACGGACCGCAGGCGCCGCGGCGACCGGCACGGCGCGCTGGAACTGCTGCGCAGGGCCGACCGGGAGTACGCGGTGGCCTGCTCGGCGCCCGACCTGGAGGAGGGGCAGGCGCTGCGGCTCACCCTGGAGCGCGTCGGCGCCATGGAGGCGCAGTGGCGGCTCGGCGGTGACAGCGCGCTGCTCCAGGGCGCGGTCGGCATGCTGGAGGCGTTCGTCGACACCTGGCAGGGCCACCACCACCCGCCCGAACTCCCGCTCGCCCACGGGCGGGTACTGCTGCGGCTCTCCGGGGTGACGTCCGACCGGGAACAGGCGCGCCGGTACGCGCAGCAGAGCGCACAGTCGCTGCGCGAGGGCCTCGACGGCGACGCCGACGCCCTCGCGCACCTGCCGCGGGTGCGCATCGTCCTCGACCTGGTGGACGCGCTCCTCGCGGCCGGCGGCGCGCTGGACGAGGCGCAGGCGCGCGTCGACGAGGCGCTGCCGCTCGCAGCGGACCAGAGCCTGCGGGCCGGACTGCTGCTGCGCGCCGGACGCATCCGTGTGGCGCGCTTCGAGGAATCGGGCGACCCGCGCGAACTCCGGGGAGCGGACGACAGCTTCGGGAGCGCCGCGCAGCGCATGCCGCGGGAGGCCCCCGCCCACGCCGACGTACTCGCCGAATGGGGCGAGGCACTGCTGCGCCGCGCCGCGCTGGAGTCGGGACCCCGGGCCCAGCAGTCCGTCTCCCGCTCCATCCGCGTCCTGCGGGACTGCCGCAGCGAGACGGCGGCGGGCAGCCCCAAGCTGGCCGGCCGGCTGCTGCTCCTCGGCCGCGCGCTGATGCTCCGCTACCGCGCGCGTGCCGACCGCGTCGACCTGCGCGAGGCCGAGCACCTTCTCGGCCTCGCGGCGGCCGAGGCCGACGACCCGCTCCTCGCGGCGCAGTGCTGGCTGGAGCTGGGACAGGTGCAGTACGAGGCGTACCGCAGCCTCGGCCGTCCGGCCCGTCTCGGTGAGGCCGTGGAGGCGTTCCGGCTCGCGGCGGACTGCGCGCGGGAGGCCGAGGAGGAGGCGGCGACGGACCAACGGCGGCGGCACGCCGTGGAATTGGGTGCGCAGGCGCAGCACTGGCGGGGTATGTCCTACGAGGCGGCGGCCCGCCCGCGAGCCGCGCGCGAGTCCTATCGGGCGGCACGCGCGGGTTGGTCGAAGCTGCCGGAGGACAGCCTGGGAGCGGGCGCTCCGACGGCCCACGACACGGCGGAGCGGCTGGCCGCACTTCAGTGAGCGGGGCGGGACTGCTGACATGAGGAGGATGGTGTGACCAGAAGCGACGAACCACGGCACGACGATGCGGAGCAGGCCGCGGCCGAGCCGCTGCCCGACCTGACGCAGCTCGATCTGAAGGACCTCGAAGGCCTGCGGCATCCCGTGCTGAGCGAGGTGCTGGCCGAGCTGCGCGAGCGGGCGGAGCGACCGGGCGAGGCGCTCTGGGGGTGGAACAACTCCTTCACCTGACAAGCGCGGAGCACCGCCGCCGGTCGGCATGGTTTCGGTCGTGGTCTCCACCGAACAGGACAGTTGGAAGGCGCCGCGTTTGAGGCTCCACCCGTGACGGTAGGCGGCCTTCGCGAGCGCGTCGTTCCAGGTACGTACGACATGGGGGGTAGGCGTGTCCAGCGAGGCGACTCCCCATGACGCACCCCGACCGCCCTTCCCCTTCCGGCAGTTCATCGTCAAGGTGCACGGCCGGTGCAACCTCGCCTGCCGGTACTGCTATCTGTACGAGGGCCCGGACCACACGTGGCGCGGCCGTCCCGCCGCCGCGTCCGACGCGGTACTGGAGCGCACCGCCACCCGTATCGCCGAGCACGCCCGCGCGCACGACCTGAGCGCGCTCTCCCTGGTCCTGCACGGCGGGGAACCCCTGCTGGCGGGTGCCGACACCCTCGGCCGGTTCACCGACCGGGTCCGCGGCCTTGCCCCGGCCGGCTGCACGGTCCGTGCCACCGTCCAGACCAACGCGACGCTGCTCACCGAGAACCGACTCGCCACCCTGGCCCGGCACGACATCACGGTGGGCATCAGCCTGGACGGAGGCACCGCTGCCGGCAACGCCCGGCGGGTCGATCACGCCGGCCGCCCGTCCTGGCCCGCGGCCGTCAGGGGAGCGCGACTGGTCGCCGAGCGCTTTCCGAGGTCGTACGCCGGCGTCCTCGCGGTCGTGGACCCCACCCAGGAACCCGTGTCGACGTACGAGTCCCTGATCGCCCTGGGCCCGCCGGCCCTGGACCTGCTGCTGCCGCACGGCAACTGGACGAACCCGCCTCCGCACTGGAGCAGTGCGGGCACGCCGTACGGCGACTGGCTGTGCGCCGTGTTCGACCGCTGGTGGCGAGCCGGGCGCCGGGAGGTCCGGGTACGCCTCTTCGAGGAGTGCGTCGCGCTCCTCCTCGGCCTGCCCGCGGCCACCGAGTCACTGGGGCTCGCCCCCTTCGACGCCTTGGTCGTCGAGACGGACGGCTCGATCGAGCAGGTGGACTCCCTGAAGTCGGCCTATGAGGGTGCCGCCGCCACCGGCCTCGACGTCTTCAAGCACGACTTCGACGAGGCGCTGGGCCACCCCGGGGTGGTCGCCCGGCAGTCGGCCGCGGCAGCGCTGGCCGACCAGTGCCGGGCCTGCCCGCTGCTCACCGTGTGCGGCGGCGGCCACTACGCCCACCGCTACCGGGCGGGCGACGGGTTCGGCAACCCCTCCGTGTACTGCGCCGACCTGCAGCGGTTCATCCGCCACGTGGCCCGGGAGCTCGCCGAGCGCACCGCCGCCGCCTCGGTCTCAGGCGAAAGGAGTGCTCCCTGATGCTCACCGTGGTCCCGGACCTGGCCCTGGACGAACTCGGCAGGACCCAAGGCGATCCGGACACGCTCGCGCTCCTGGTACGCGACCAGGACACGCGGAGAATGCTGCTGATCCGTGCCTTCCTCGACGCGGCGGACGCGGCGGACCCGCGGGTGTGCACCGCCGCGCAGAAGGCCCGGCTGCGGGACGACTGGGCCCTGCTGATCGGGGCCGAGGACCTGCCGCGGGCCGCGGGCGCGGTGCGGGAACGGATCCGCTATCCGCTCACGGGGCCCTGGGTCCTGCGCTGTCTGCGCGGCCTCGGCCGTACGGCGGCGTCCGCGGCGCCGGACGAGGAACGCGCACTGCGACTCGCCCTGTTCCACTTCAGCGCCCTGGCCGCGGCGACGGCCGCAAGGGCAGGACTGCCCTTCACGGTGCGGCTGACCGCGTACGACGGGACGCTGACCCTGCCCTCGATCGGCCGGCTGCACACCACCACGAGTCGCGAGAGCCAGGTCGAACTGTCGTTCTCACGCGGACGTCTGACCTTGCGTCAGGAGGACGGCCCAGAGGTCGTCGTGTTCCTGGAGAGCGGGTTCGGGGCGTGGTCCGGCGCGCTCGCCTGGGCGCCCGCCCATGCGCTGCCCGGCCTCACCCCACAGGCCCCGCCCATGCCCCTGGACGACCTCGACCCGTACCGCACGGCACCCGGACCGCGGCACCGTACGCAGAGCGGACCGACGACGCTGGACGACGCCGAACGCAAACGCTGGCTGACCGCCTGGTCGGGCACCGCGGCGGTACTGCGCACGGGCGGCGAGCACCGGCTCACCGAGGCCCTGACCCTGCTGCGGTGCCTGGTCCCCCTGGAGATGCCCCCGGGGGCCGAGGGGCGCGGCGGATGCAGCGCCACCCGGCGCGAGGCCTTCGGCGCCGTGCTCAGCAGCACCCCGCCCACCCCGGCAGCCCTCGCGGCGACGGTCGTCCACGAACTCCAGCACGCCAAGCTCTCCGTGTTGAGCGAGGCCCTGCAACTGCATCAGGACGACGGCCGGGCCCGGTACTTCGCGCCCTGGCGCCCCGACCCACGGCCCTACGACGGACTGCTTCAGGGCGCCTACGCGCATCTGGCCCTCGCTGACTTCTTCCAGCGCAGGGCGCTCACCGAGCCGTCCCGCGGGGAATCCGCCTGGTCCCAGTACAGCCGCTACCGGGCCCAGGTCGGCGCCGTGCTCCCGGCGCTCGTCGCGTCCCCCGCGCTGACCGTGCGCGGCCGCCGGTTCGTCGACCGGATGGTCGGCGCCTACGAACGGATGTCCGCCCACCCGGCGCCCCGCGGGCACACGGCCCGCGCCGAGGCCTACGTGAGCGCCGCGCGGGCGTTGTGGCAGCAGCGGCAGTCCTCGGCCGCCCGGCCGAATGAGTGAACATGGCAACCGACCGGTGTTCCACTGCGCGAAGATCCTGGAACCGAGGCGGAGTTGGCGGTGTGGCACTTACCAGCGTCGCGCCGAGGTTCTACGATTTTTTCGCGACTACGCGCAGCAGGAGGACGCTGGATGTCTGGAACTCGTACGCCGGTCGGGGCGACCGTGGGGGAAGCTGCGAAACGGACCGTCACGATCAGCTTCGCCGGGTTCAACCGGGCCTGGGCCGCCTGGATCGGCGACCGTCTTGAGCGGCGCGGGCTGCGAGTGGTGTACCAGCGCTGGGAGGGGCCGGCCGAGACTCCCCTCGTGGAACTGCTGCGGGACCTGAGCCTCGCGGAGGGCCGGATCCTCGTCATCGTGAGCGAGTGGTACTTCCAGCTCGGCCCGCGCACCCATGAGGAGTGGAACGCCGCGCTGCGCGAGGTCGTCGCGCCCGACCCGTCCCGCTTCGCGGCCGTCTCCCTCACCACGTCCTCGGTGCCCCAGGCCACGGCCGTGCTCGGCGCCGTCGGCCTGATCAACCTGGGAGCGGAGGAGGCCGAGCGGCGGCTGCTCGAACGCCTGGACCTGCCCACGGACCCGCTGCCCGAGACCGTGGGCAGCGCCCGGCGCGGCCCCCGCTTCCCGGCCACCATGCCCGAGGTGTGGGGCGGAGTGCCGCGCCGCAACACCCGGTTCACGGGCCGCGAGACGATCCTCAACGAGGCGTACCACCGGCTCACCTCGGCCGAGCCGGGCGCGGGCGTCCTGACCTTCCACGGCATGTCGGGCGTGGGCAAGACCCAGCTCGCGGCGGAGTACGTCTACCGTTTCGGATCCGAGTACGACGTCGTGTGGTGGGTCAACGCCGAGAAGCGTGTCACCTACCGCCGCGGCCTCGCCGAACTCGCGCCCAAGCTCGGCCTGCAGACCGGCCAGGAGTACGGCGAACGGCTGCGTGCCGTCCGGGACGCGCTGCGCCGCGGCGAACCGTACGGCCGCTGGCTGCTGATCTTCGACGGCGCCGACGAACCGGACCAGATCTGGGACCTGCTGCCGACCGGCCCCGGGCAGGTGATCATCACCTCGCGCAACCCGGAGTGGAGCGAGCACAACAGCATGCTGCTGGAAGTACCGGTCTACCAGCGCGACGAGTCGGTGGCCTTCCTCCGGCGCCGGGCGCCGCGGCTGACGGAGGAGGACGCGGACCTGCTGGCGGACGCCCTGGAGGACCTGCCGCTGCTGCTCGACCAGACGGCCGGCTGGCTGAACGACTCGGACCTGTCGGTCGAGGAGTACCTCGGCCTGCTCGACGGCGGCATCGACCACGACGTGGTCAAGGTGTCCGCCGACTTCCCGCTCGCCTTCCAGACGGCCTGGTCGATACTGCTGAACAAGCTGCGGGAGACCGTTCCGGAATCCGTTGATCTGCTGCGACTGTGCACGTTCTTCGCGCCGGGCTTCATCCCCGTACGCCTGCTGAAGGAGATGCCGAGCGACGACCTGCCAGAACAGATCGCGGGGCTGCTGAACGATCCGCTGCTGTGGAACAAGGCCATCAACCAGCTGCGCCAGTACTCCGTGGTCCGTCTGGAGTCCCACGAGGTGGGGACGGACGACGTGACCTCCTCGGGAGAGGCCCTCTACCTGCACCGCATGGTCCACCAGATCGTGCACGTCGACATGCCGGAGGAGGACCGGCGCGAGTTCGTCGGGGTGGTGCAGGTGGCCCTGGCCGCCGCCGACCCGCGCAGGCCCACGGACACACGGCTGTGGCCCGGCTACGCCGAGATCGTGCCCCACCTCAAGTACGCGGACGTCCTTCGGAGCAGGGACCCGAACGTCCAGCGGCTCGTGCTCAACTGCCTCCGCTACATGTACCTCTCCGGGGAGTACACGGCCGGCATCAAGCTGGGCGAGCGCGCCATGAAGGCCTGGCGTGAGCTGCTCGGCGAGAACCACCCCCGGATCTGGGAGCTGTCCTTCCACTACGTCAACGTGCTGCGCGCCGCCGGTGAGTACGAGCGCACGGAGGTGCTCAACCGCGCCGCGGTCGAGCACCTGCGGGAGACGCGGGGGCAGGACGACCTGGAGCACCTGCGGGCCGCCAGCGGCCTCGCCGCCGACCTGCGCGGCCTCGGACGCTACGACGAGGCGCTCGAACTGTGCCGGTGGACCCTGACCGCCTATCAGGGGCTCCTCGGCGAACAGGACTCGCGGACCCTGAACGCGCAGAACAACGTGGCGGTGACCCTGCGGTTGCTCGGCGTCTACTCCGAGGCCCTCGACATCGACCGCCAGGTCCTGGAATCCCGGAGGTCCCTGCTGAAGGGACGCCACCCCTGGACACTCGACTCCCACATCAAGTACGCCATCGACCTGCGTCTGATGGGCCGTTACGACGAGGCCGAGTCGAACCAGCTGCAGAGCCTGCGCGAGAACCGCATCGTGATGGGGGAGAACAACCCGCAGACGCTCAAGGCGGAGTACAACCTGGCGCTCTGCCACTACCGCAGAGGCGAGCGGCTGAAAGCCGGCCGTGCGCTCGCGCGCGTACTGGAGCGTGGCGAACGCGTGATGGGCGAGACCCATCCATGGACCGTCATGTTCGCCTGCGCGCAGAGCTGCTTCTCCCGCGAGGAGGGCGACATCGACGAGGCGAGGGAACTGAGCGAGACCGTCGTGGCCCGCTACGAACTGGCTCTCGCCGAGAGCCACCCCTTCGTCGCCGGGGCCCGCGCCAACCAGGCGCTCATCCTGCGCAACGTGGGGGAGCGGGAGCACGCGTACGACCTCATCGAGCGGTCCCTGGCCGACATGTCCGCCGCGGTGGGCGAGAACCACCCCTGGACGCTGGGCTGCGCCGTCAACGCCTCGGCCCTGCGCAACCTCGTCGGTGACCCCGAGTCCGCCGCCCAGCTCAGCAACGACACGGTGACCCGCGCCATCGAGACGCTGGGCCGCACCCACCCCCTCACCCTGTCCGCGCGCATCGCGCACGCGGCGGACCTGCGCGGACTGCGGGAGCGCAGGCAGGCGGAGAAGATCGAGCAGGAGGCCCTCTCGGACCTGGAGGCGACGCTCGGCAAGCAGCATGTGCACACCATCTCGGCCCGCGCCCGCAACCGCCCCCACTGGGACTTCGAACCCCAGACCACCTGAGCACGCACAGGCCGAAGGCCCGGACCCCTTTCGGGGACCGGGCCTTCGGCCTTGCTCGCTGTGCTTCGGGGCCTTACGCCTCGAACACCTCACGCACCAGCTGCTCCTGCTCGGCCTGGTGACGCTTGGCCGAGCCGACCGCCGGGGACGAGCCGTGCGGCCGCGAGATGCGGCGCAGACGCTCGGCGCCCGGGACGTCGGCGCCGACGGCCAGGTCCAGGTGGTCGATCAGGTTGAGCGCGATGAACGGCCACGCGCCCTGGTTCGCCGGCTCCTCCTGCGCCCAGATGTACTTCTCGGCGTTCGGGAACTTGGCGATCTCGGCCTGGAGCTCGGCACCCGGCAGCGGGTACAGGCGCTCGACGCGGATGATCGCGGTCTCCGTGTCGCCGCGCTTCTGCCGCTCGGCCTCGAGGTCGTAGTACAGCTTGCCCGCCACGAAGACGACCTTCTTGACCGCGTTCGGGGAGACGGACTCGTCGCTGATGACCGGGCGGAAGCCACCCGTCGTGAACTCCTCCACCTTCGACGCGGCGGCCTTGAGGCGCAGCATCGACTTCGGCGTGAAGACCACCAGCGGCTTGTGGTGCGGGTTGTGCACCTGCCACCGCAGGAGGTGGAAGTAGTTCGACGGCAGCGTGGGCATCGCGACCGTCATGTTGTTCTGGGCGCAGAGCTGGAGGAAGCGCTCCACACGCGCGGACGAGTGGTCCGGGCCCTGGCCCTCGTAGCCGTGGGGGAGGAGGAGCGTGACACCGCTCGTCTGGCCCCACTTCTGCTCGGCGGCCGAGATGTACTCGTCGACGACGGTCTGCGCGCCGTTGACGAAGTCACCGAACTGCGCCTCCCACATCACGAGGGACTCGGGACGCGCCAGCGAGTAGCCGTACTCGAAGCCCATGACCGCGTACTCGGAGAGCAGCGAGTCGTAGACGTTGTAGCGGGCCTGGTCGGGCGACAGGTAGAGGAGCGGGGTGAAGTCCTCGCCCGTCTTGTTGTCGATGAGGACCGCGTGACGCTGGCCGAAGGTGCCGCGGCGCGAGTCCTGACCGGACAGGCGCACCGGGGTGCCTTCGAGGAGCAGCGAGCCGAGGGCGAGGGTCTCGCCCATGCCCCAGTCGATCGTCCCGTCCTCGATCATCGACGCGCGGCGCTGCAGCTGCGGCAGCAGACGCGGGTGCACCGTGACGTGGTCCGGGATGTTGACCTGGGACTCGGCGATGCGCTTGACGACCTCCTGGGAGATCGCCGTCTGCACGGCCACGGGGAACTCGGCCTGCGGGTCGGGGACCTCGGCGGCGGCCGGGTGCGAGACGGCCTCGCGGACCTCCGTGAAGACCTTCTCCAGCTGGCCCTGGAAGTCCTGGAGCGCCTGCTCGGCCTCTTCCAGGGTGATGTCGCCGCGACCGATGAGGGACTCGGTGTAGAGCTTGCGCACCGAGCGCTTCTTGTCGATCAGGTCGTACATCAGCGGCTGCGTGAACGCCGGGTTGTCCGACTCGTTGTGACCGCGGCGGCGGTAGCAGATGAGGTCGATGACGATGTCCTTGTTGAACGCCTGGCGGAACTCGAAGGCCAGACGGGCAACGCGGACGACGGCCTCGGGGTCGTCGCCGTTCACGTGGAAGATCGGCGCCTCGATCATGCGGGCCACGTCCGTGGCGTACATGGAGGAGCGCGACGACTCGGGAGCCGCCGTGAAGCCGACCTGGTTGTTGATGACGATGTGGACCGTGCCGCCCGTGCGGTAGCCGCGCAGCTGCGACATGTTGAGCGTCTCGGCGACCACACCCTGGCCCGCGAAGGCCGCGTCACCGTGCAGGGCGACCGGCAGGACCGTGAAGTCCGTGCCGCCCTTGTTGATGATGTCCTGCTTGGCGCGGGTGATGCCCTCGATGACCGGGTCGACCGTCTCCAGGTGGGACGGGTTGGCGGCCAGCGAGACGTTGATCTGCTCGCCGTCCAGGCCGGTGAAGGTGCCCTGGGCGCCCAGGTGGTACTTCACGTCGCCGGAGCCGTGCATCGACTTCGGGTCGAGGTTGCCCTCGAACTCCCGGAAGATCTGCGCGTACGACTTGCCGACGATGTTCGCCAGGACGTTCAGCCGGCCGCGGTGGGCCATGCCGATGACGACCTCGTCGAGACGGTTCTCGGCGGCGGAGTCGATGACCGCGTCGAGCAGCGGGATGACGGACTCGCCGCCCTCCAGGGAGAACCGCTTCTGACCGACGTACTTGGTCTGAAGGAAGGTCTCGAAGGCCTCGGCCGAGTTCAGCCGGCGCAGGATGCGCAGCTGCTCCTCGCGCTCCGGCTTGGCGTGCGGCCGCTCGATGCGGTCCTGCAGCCAGCGGCGCTGCTTCGGGTCCTGGATGTGCATGAACTCGACGCCGGTGGTGCGGCAGTACGAGTCGCGCAGCACGCCGAGGACGTCGCGCAGCTTCATCATCGACTTGCCGGCGAAGCCGCCGACGGCGAACTCGCGCTCCAGGTCCCAGAGCGTCAGACCGTGCTCGGTGATGTCCAGGTCGGGGTGCTTGCGCTGCTGGTACTCCAGCGGGTCGGTGTCGGCCATGACGTGGCCGCGGACCCGGTAGGAGTGGATCAGCTCGAAGACGCGGGCGGCCTTGGTGACGTCGTCGTCGTGCGAGGCGTCGATGTCCTTGAGCCAGCGGACCGGCTCGTAGGGGATCCGCAGGGCCTTGAAGATCTCGTCGTAGAACTCGTTCTCACCGAGGAGGAGGTTCGCGACGATGCGCAGGAACTCGCCGGAGGCGGCACCCTGGATGACCCGGTGGTCGTAGGTCGACGTGAGCGTCATGACCTTCGAGATGCCGAGCTTGTTCAGCGTGTCCTGGGACGTGCCCTGGAACTCCGCCGGGTAGTCCATCGAGCCGACGCCCATGATGACCGACTGTCCGGGCATCAGGCGCGGGACCGAGTGGACGGTGCCGAGGCCACCGGGGTTGGTCAGGGAGACCGTGACACCGGTGAAGTCGTCCATGCCGAGCTTGCCGTCGCGAGCACGGCGGACGATGTCCTCGTAGGCCTGCCAGAACTCGAAGAAGTTCAGCGTCTCGGCCTTCTTGATGCCGGCGACGACGAGCTGGCGGTCGCCGTTCGGCTTCACCAGGTCGATGGCGAGACCGAAGTTGATGTGCTCCGGCTTGACCAGGGTGGGCTTGCCGTCCTTCTCCTGGAAGGAGTAGTTCATCGACGGCATGGCCTTGATGGCCTGCACCATCGCGTACCCGATGAGGTGCGTGAAGGAGATCTTCCCGCCGCGGGCCCGCTTGAGGTGGTTGTTGATGACGATGCGGTTGTCGAACAGCAGCTTCACCGGGACCGCGCGCACGGACGTCGCCGTGGGGACCTCGATGGACTTGTTCATGTTCTTCGCGACGGCGGCGGCGGGACCGCGCAGCGTCACGAGCTCGGGGCCGGCAGGGGCCTCGGTCGTCACTTCTTCAGCCTTCTTCGGTACGGGGGTGGCGGCGGCAGCGGCAGGCTTCGGCGCGGTGGGCGCGGCCGGAGCTGCGGGCTTCGCGGGAGCGGGCGCGGCGGCAGCCTGTGCGGGAGCTGCGGCTGCGGGCTTCGCGGGCTCGGCGGGGGCCTGCGCTGCGGGTGCGGCCGGGGCCGCGGGCTTCTCGGCCGGCTTCGGGGTCGTCGCGGCCCCCGCGGCCGCGGCACCTGGCTTGTAGTCGGCGAAGAAGTCCCACCAGGCTCGGTCAACCGAATTCGGGTCCTGGAGGTACTGCTGATAGATCTCGTCGACGAGCCACTCGTTGGGTCCGAACGCGGCCGCAGGGTTCTTACCCTGCCCGGCTTGGTCGGTCTCGGTGGAGATGCTCGAGTTACTGGGGGACTGTGGCGACACGGCGGTAACCGCCCTCTTCCGCTTCTCACAAGGTGATGGACAGCGGGAATAAAGGCTACGCCTCCATTCACGGCACGTGCAGACCGGGCCGGTCATCCGTCACGTAAGTCACACCGGAAGTTGCGTTTCGGGCCTGGAAATGGCGGGAAACAAGCGGGGTTTCGGTACGTTCGCATGCGCGCCCGGCGTGTTCTTGTCTGCCCGGCGCGCTCTTGACCCATGCGTGACCGAAACCCTACGTCAACTTTGCGTTCCGGTCTCTCCCGGAAGAGTGACCTTGATCCGGCAGCCCCGCTCGGATTCGGCCACCCGGATCTGTCCGCCGTGCAGTTCCACGGCCCAGCGGGCGATGGCGAGGCCGAGGCCCGTGCCGCCGTCGCCCTTGCCCTTGTCGCCGCCGGAGTCGGCGTCGCCCCGGTTGAAGCGCTCGAAGACCTTGTGCCACTCGGACTGCGGGATGCCGGGGCCCTCGTCGAGGACTTCGAGGACGAGCGACTCGGGGTAGGGGCCGCCCCGGGCGAGCACGGTGACGCGGCCGTGCTGCGGGGAGTGCTTCACCGCGTTGTCGATGAGGTTCGCGACGACTTGGTGGATGCGCTCCGGGTCGGCGTGCGCTGTCAGCTCGGGCGGCGAGACGTCGAGGTGCAGATGGACGTCCGTACGCGTATGGGTGCCGGAGCCGGAGGCCAGTCCGGCGCGCTGGGAGACCGCCATGTTGGCCTCCTTCAGGACGCCCGACAGATACGGCCAGACCTCGAAGCGGCGCGTCCTCAGCGGCACGACGCCGTTGTCCAGGCGGGACAGGTCGAGCAGCGTGTCGACGAGGCGGCCGAGCCGCTCCGTCTGTTTGAGCGCCGTGCGCATCGTCTCGGGGTCGGCGGCCATCACGCCGTCGACGACGTTCTCCAGGACCGCGCGCAGGCCCGCGATGGGCGTGCGCAGCTCGTGCGACACATTGGCCACGAGCTCCTTGCGCTGCTGGTCCTGGGCCGCGAGCTCGTCGGCCATGCGGTTGATGGTGACGGCGAGGTCACCGATCTCGTCGCGCCGGCCCGCGCCGCGCACCCGGCGCGAGTAGTCGCCGTTGGAGATGAACCGGGCGACCGTGTTCATCTCGTCGAGCGGAGCCGTCAGCGAGTGCGCCACGAACTGCGTGATCAGCAGCGTGGCGATGATCGAGAACACCGTGATGAAGCGCAGCTCCGTCGCCGTGTACATCGCCACCATGAGCAGGCCCGTGGTGATGAAGACGGAGACGACGACGAGCGTGCCGAGCTTCGCCTTGACGGAGAAGGGGCGCAGACCGCCGGACGCCCACTGAGGGTTGAACGGCGGACGGTGCGGCCGCCCGCCCACTGCCCGGTTCCGGTCCCCGGCGCTCACGGGTTCGGCGTCTCCAGCGCGTAGCCCACGCCGTGCACGGTGCGGATGCGCTCCGCGCCGATCTTCCGGCGCAGCGCCTTGATGTGGCTGTCGACCGTGCGGGTGCCGGAGGCGTCCGCCCAGTCCCACACCTCGGCGAGCAGCTGCTCACGGGAGAGGACCGCGCGCGGCGTGTTCGCCAGGCACACGAGGAGGTCGAACTCGGTGGGAGTGAGGTGCACGTCCTCGCTCCTGACCCGCACGCGGCGCTGCGCGTGGTCGATCTCCAGCTCGCCGAGTCGCAGTATGCCGCTGCGCGGTGTCGTGGCGGCCAGCGCGGCCCGCTCGACCCGGCGCAGCAGCACGTGCACGCGCGCCGCCAGTTCCCGCATGGAGAACGGCTTGGTCATGTAGTCGTCGGCACCGACACCGAGGCCGACCAGCATGTCCGTCTCGTCGTCGCGCGCGGTCAGCATCATGACCGGCACCGGCCGCTGGGCCTGCACGCGCCGGCAGACCTCGAGCCCGTCGAATCCGGGCAGCATGATGTCGAGGATCAGCAGGTCGGGCTGCCAGGCCTCGGCCGTGTCCACCGCCGCCGGGCCGTCCTGCGCGGTTTGCACGAGGAATCCCTCGGCGCGCAGCCGGGCGGCGATGGCGTCGACGATCGTCGGATCATCCTCGACGACCAGGACCCGTCGTTGGGCTCCCTGGGTCGTCGTGGTGGTGTTGTGGGAGGTGTGTGTCTGCTCCATCGCCCCGCCCCTGAGTGCGCGCCGTCGTGACGCGCTTGACGCTTGAATGATCGGGTTTCGGACGTCAGCGTACGGGGAGTTACCGCCGGTCGGCTACGTGGGCCTCAGTGCGAGGTGCACCACGTCAGGGACGCCCCGGACAACCGGGATCTCTTCGGTGCGCACCGCCTGGAATCCGGCATTCCGCAAGGTTTCTTCGAAATTTGCTGACGGCTGTGCGGACCATACGGCGAGAACACCGCCCGGGTCGAGTCGGTCCTTGCAGGCGGCGAGCCCGGACGGTCCGTAAAGGGTGTCGTTGTCCTCTGTGACGGTCCAGTCCGGACCGTTGTCGATGTCGAGGCAGAGCGCGTCGTAGGTGTCCGTCGCCGTGTGCAGATGCCGTACGAGGTCGGCCTCGACGACCTCCGTACGAGGGTCGGCGAGGGCCCCGGCGGACAGCTCGCGCAGCGGGCCGCGCCGGTGCCAGTCGATGATCGCGGGCTCCCGCTCGAGGACCGTGATGCCGCCCCAGCGCGGGTCCGCGGCCGCGTGCGCGAGGGAGAAGCCGACGCCGAGCCCGCCGATGAGGACGCGCGGTTTCTGTCGATCGCCGAGGGCCGAGAGCGCCGCGTCGACGAGGCGCCGCTCGGAGCGACCGTCGGAGGTGTCCATCAGGAACGTGCCGTTGGCGATGATCTGAAGCAGGTCGCCGTGACGGCGCAGGACCACCTCGCCGAAGGGCCCTTCGCGGCGATCGAGGACGACGGGTGGATCGGGGTGGTGCAGAGTCGTCATGGCGGCCATTGTGGCCGACGGGGTGCGCGACCGGGGGCATTTTCTGTGGCCCACGTCTCACATGGCACTCGTCACAGAGGGTGAAGCGAACCGGGCTGCGCAGTGCCACAACTGCTTGATGGGCCTGCGTACTTGGCGTTCGTCAGAGGGGCCTCGATGCGCCAGCCCACCGACTCGTAGAGGTGTCGGCCCTCCGGGGTGCAGGCGAGGACTGCACGGGTTGCGCCCTGGGTGTGGGCTGTGGATTGGAGTGTGCCCATGACCACGCGGCCGAGGCCCTTGCGGCGGTGGTGTTCCGAGGTCTCGATCTGGTCGACGACCGCGCTCGCGCCGGTCGGGGCGATCTGGCCGCGTGCGGCGAACGCGCCCGTGGTGTCGGTGAGCAGGACACGGGTGACGCCGGCGCGGGTCCACATGTGCCGGATGTAGCCGCTGGGGGCCGGGGGTGCGGTGGCCGGGGTCAGCTCCGTCGACATGAGGAAGTCGTCCGAGCCGTACGGCTCCCATTCAGGGCCGAGCCAGGGCAGCACCCGCTCCGGGTCCGCGAAGACCTTCAGGTGGGTGCCGCGGCCGCGCGTGGACTCGGCGACCTTGCGGACGACCTCCTTGCGCACCGCGTCGTTCGTGGCGCCGATGACGTGCCGGCTCACGTGGTGCGGCAGGCCCACGTGAATCGTGTAACCCCAGGGCTCGACGAGTGGGGGAGCGGCGCCGCGCGACACGATCCATCCGTCGATCCAGTTCCGTACGAGTTCCTCGCCCGTCATGTCCGTACCCCTTCGACGTAAGACCCTCATTTGCCCTTCAGGTATTACATACGCCGGGGCATCAGGGCCGGAAGTCGTGATCGCTGACAGCGAACGGGCGGGACGGAACATCTGGAGGCTGCCGAGCATTGAGTCCTTGTAACTCAACTTGACTGCCAAAGGGGAGATCATGGCTTCGACGTCCACACCGCTCACCCTGCCCGTGCTGCCCCTCGACGACGAGGTCGTGCTGCCCGGAATGGTGGTGCCCCTGGACCTCAGCGACACCGACGTACGAGCCGCGGTGGAGGCCGCGCAGGCCGCCGCCCGTAGTGGACCCAGCAAGCCGAAGGTGCTGCTTGTTCCACGTATCGACGGGACGTACGCGAACACCGGCGTGCTCGGCACCGTCGAGCAGGTCGGCCGCCTCGCCGACGGCGACCCCGGCGCGCTGATCCGCGGCGTCGGCCGCGTGCGCATCGGCGCCGGCACGACCGGGCCCGGCGCCGCCCTGTGGGTGGAGGGCCTGACCATCGAGGAGGAAGTGCCGGACCCGCTGCCGGGTGCCGTCACCGAACTCGTCAAGGAGTACAAGGCTCTCGCCACGAACTGGCTGAAGAAGCGCGGCGCCTGGCAGGTCGTGGACCGCGTCCAGGCCATCGACGACGTGTCCGCGCTCGCCGACAACTCCGGCTACTCGCCGTTCCTCACCACCGCCCAGAAGGTCGAGCTGCTCGAAGCCGCCGACCCGGTCGAGCGGCTGAAGCTCGCCACAGGACACCTGCGCGACCACCTCGCCGAGCAGGACGTCGCCGAGTCCATCGCCAAGGACGTACAGGAAGGCGTCGACAAGCAGCAGCGCGAGTTCCTGCTGCGGCGCCAGCTCGACGCCGTGCGCAAGGAGCTGCGCGACCTGAACGGCGAACAGGAAGGTGAGGAGTCCGACGACTACCGTGCCCGCGTCGAGGCCGCCGACCTGCCGGAGAAGGTCCGCGAGGCCGCCCTCAAGGAGGTCGAGAAGCTGGAGCGGGCGAGCGATCAGTCGCCCGAGGGCTCCTGGATCCGGACCTGGCTCGACACGGTCCTCGAACTGCCGTGGAACGAGCGGACCGAGGACGAGTACGACATCCAGGGCGCCCGCGCCGTCCTCGACGCCGAGCACGCGGGCCTGGACGACGTGAAGGAGCGGATCACCGAGTACCTGGCCGTGCGCAAGCGCCGCGCGGACCGCGGTCTCGGCGTGGTCGGCGGCCGTCGCGGCGGCGCCGTGCTCGCGCTCGTCGGCCCGCCCGGCGTCGGCAAGACCTCGCTCGGCGAGTCCGTCGCGCACTCGATGGGCCGTAAGTTCGTCCGCGTCGCGCTCGGCGGCGTACGGGACGAGGCGGAGATCCGGGGCCACCGGCGTACGTACGTGGGTGCCCTGCCGGGCCGCATCGTGCGCGCCATCAAGGAAGCCGGGTCGATGAACCCGGTGGTCCTCCTCGACGAGGTCGACAAGGTGGGCTCCGACTTCCGCGGCGACCCGGCCGCGGCCCTGCTCGAAGTCCTCGACCCGGCCCAGAACCACACCTTCAGGGACCACTACCTGGAGGTCGAACTGGACCTGAGCGATGTGGTGTTCCTCGCCACCGCGAACGTCCTGGAGGCCATCCCGGAGGCCCTCCTCGACCGCATGGAACTCGTGCGTCTCGACGGGTACACCGAGGACGAGAAGATCGTCATCGCCCGTGACCACCTGGTTCCGCGTCAGCTGGACCGCGCGGGTCTCGCCGCCGACGAGGTCACCATCGGCGACGACGCGCTGCGCAAGCTGGCCGGCGAGTACACGCGTGAGGCCGGCGTACGCAACCTGGAGCGGTCCGTCACGCGCGTGCTGCGCAAGGTGGCCGCGCAGCACGAACTGGGCGAGCGGGAGCTGCCGTTCACCGTCGGCGAGGGCGATCTGCGCTCGCTGATCGGGCGGCCGCACCACGTGCCCGAGTCGGCGCAGGACCCGGCCGAGCGGCGCACGTCCGTGCCGGGCGTGGCGACCGGGCTCGCGGTCACCGGGGCCGGTGGTGACGTGCTCTTCGTGGAGGCGTCCCTCGCCGACCCGGAGACGGGCGCGGCGGGCCTGACCCTCACGGGTCAGCTGGGCGACGTCATGAAGGAGTCCGCGCAGATCGCGCTCTCCTTCCTGCGCTCGCACGGCGCCGAACTGGAGCTGCCCGTCGCCGACCTGAAGGAGCGCGGCGCGCACATCCACTTCCCGGCGGGCGCGGTCCCGAAGGACGGGCCGAGCGCGGGCGTCACGATGACGACGGCGCTGGCGTCGCTGCTGAGCGGGCGGCTTGTCCGTACGGATGTGGCGATGACCGGTGAGGTGTCCCTGACCGGGCGCGTGCTGCCCATCGGTGGCGTCAAGCAGAAGCTGCTGGCCGCGCACCGGGCCGGGATCACGACCGTCATCATCCCGAAGCGGAACGAGGCGGATCTGGACGATGTTCCTGCGGAGGTGCTGGAGAAGTTGGAGGTGCACCCGGTGAACGATGTGCGGCAGGTCCTTGAACTGGCCCTGGCACCCGCCGAGGTGGAGGTGCCCGTCGCCGCGTGACCTGCGACGGGGGCGGGGTCGGGGGGGGGGGGGGGGGGGGGCCCCCGGGGGGGCCCCCCCCCCCCGGGGGGGGGGGGGGGGGCGGGCGCGGGGGGGGGGGGGGCCCCCCGGGGGGGGGGGGGGGGGGTGGGGGGGTGGGGGGGTGGGGGG
>NZ_JBTYHB010000032.1:0-98765 GCF_054871485.1 Streptomyces sp. UC4497
GCGCGCCCGGGAACTCGTCGACCAGGGCACCCCCATCGAGGCCGCCTGCCGCATCATCATCCTCGAGGACCAACTCGAAGAAGCCCAGCGCATCAACGCCGAATACCGCGCCGCCGCCGAATCGGAGAACCCCAAGACCCCGTCGGGCTGAGGCGCGGGCTGAGCTCTGGGTACTCCCGGGCGAGGGCCGGGTTCAGCGTCGACGCGACGACCTGCTGCGTGCCCAGCCTCCGGCTCCCGCCAGATGGAGGGCCAGAGCGGTGAGTCCGAGGAGCATGACGTTCACGGAGGTGAAGACGTCGTTCGTCGAGATGTCGGCGGCGTTGATCAGGAAGGCCAGGAAGAACAGCACGGCGGCAGCTATCGCGAACATGTGAAGTCCTGTTCCTCGTCGGTGTTGTTGAAGGCGTTGACTACCGAGTGCCCGCTTTTGTGTTCCGTACCGCTTCCCGGGTAGTTGCAGGGAGAGCGAGGACGCAGTGTCGCTGCCCTTGCCGAACGACCAACACCCTGGAGGATTCATGGCCGGCATTCTCGACCGGATCAAGCGGTTCAGCCGTAGCCCGCAGGGCAGGCGGGCGATCGCGACGGCGCGCCGGACCGCATCGGACCCCCGCAGGCAGGCCCAGGCTCGCGGGTGGCTCGCTCGGCTGCGCCGCCGGTGAGCGCGGTGCGGGACCGGTAGGCACAGGCGCCGCGAGGGTCGTCGAGGACCCGGTCAGGCGGGCTGTCCGGGTGCGGGAACGGAGAGGGCGGTGCGCGCTGCGGTGAGGATGCCCGTGGCGCGCGGGAAGTCGTTCAGCTGGCGCCGCAGGGAGTCGAGGGCGGGCAGCAGGCTCTGCGGCGGAACGCCCCTGGCCTGGAGGATGTCGGCGGTCCACCTGATGAAGACGGTGAACAGGTCGGCGTCGTCGACGTACACGGCGGTGGCCAGGTGGGTGACGATGTGGTCGATGTCCTCGGCGGTGCGCTCGAGTTGGTACTCGGTGTAGGAGCGCATGGGAGGGAACGCGTCCTCGACGTCCGTGAGGGTCTGTGCGACCAACTGCCGTTTCGTCTGCCTTATCAGGGTGTACTCCTGGTCGCTCAGATGCGGCAGGTCCAGGTCGGGCAGGCGGGCCGCGTCCGCGGTGGGCCGTTCGAGGCCCTGCTTCAGCAGGGTGTGGGCACCGGGGGCGTCCGGGGCCCAGGCGGCCTGCATACGGTGGGCGTAGCGGCCTCGGGGGCCGAACGCGGCGCCGCCGGCCATGACGGGGACGCCGGAGGCCTGACAGGCGCTGATCGCGGTGTGGGCGGTGGGCAGATGCGCGGAGATCGACGAGGACAGCAGTACGGCGTCGGTCGGCCGCTGGTGGAGGTGGGCCATGAGGTGCTCGGTGGGGACCTGTGCGCCCAGGTAGTCCACGTGCCAGCCGCGCAGGCGCAGCACCTCTGCGACCAGGCGGGCGGGCAGGGCGTGCCATTCGCCGTCCACGCACGCGACCGTCACCCGGCCCAGCGGCGCCGCGTCGGCCAGTATCGGAGCGGCCAGGTCGGCGACGGCGGAGATGCAGCGTTCGTTGATGGCGGTTGCCGCGTGCTCCTGCGCCACCGTGATGGCGTTGGCCGCCCATTGGATGCCGACGCGTTCCTGCACCGGCGCGATCAGCTGCAGCAGCGTCCGCTCCGCCGCGGCCAGCACCTGCGCGGAAGATCCGTCGCCCACGGCGTACCGTACGAGGGCCACGGCATGGATCACGTCGCAGTCGAGCGCCGCCCGCCACAACTGCTCGCGCAGTTCGTCGTGGCTGGGCGCCGCCCTGTGTGCGGTGACATCTGATGCGATGTGCGCGGTGACGTCTGATGCGGTCATGAAGCGAACCTGCCTCGGGTGTGTCCGTCCACGGCCACGTGGTGGCTGGTGGGCGGCGCGGTGATGGCCAGTACGGCCGTGTCGTCGTGCGGCCCGTCGCCGACCCATTGCGTGGCGACCATCTGGAGCCGTTCGGTGACCGCTTCGGCGGGCAGGCCCGCGCACTCGGTCAGCGTGTGGTGCAGGCGCTGTTCGCCGAACATGACATCGCCGAGCGGGCCGCCGCGGGCCTCGGTGACGCCGTCGGTGTACAGGAGACAGGTCTCCCCCGGGGCAAGGTCCACGGCCGCGGTGGTGATCGTGACCCGGTCCGTGGGGAGGACGCCTATCAGCACACCCTTGGTGTCCACCTCTTCCACCCGTCCGTCGACGCGCAGGATCAGGGGGGCGGGGTGCCCGGCGCTGGAGACCCGCAGCCGTACGCGGCTTCCTTCACGCCGGACGGAGGCCAGGGCCAGTGTCGCGAACCGTGAATGGCGCGAGGACAACAGCGCGTTGTTGAGCAGCATGAGCAGCTTGAGGTGGTCGGCGGCGAACGGCAGCAGCGCCTCGATCGTGTTACGGATCTTCCCGGTCAGTACGGCGGCCTCAAGTCCCTTGCCGCACACGTCGCCCAGGACCACGAAGGTCTCCGCGTCGTCGCTGTCGGCGGGATGGACGTCGTAGAAGTCGCCGCCGATCCGGTCGGTGGCCGACGCCGCACGGTAGCGGCCGGAGTAGTCGATTCCGTGCACGCTCTCCAGGGACGGCGGCAGCAGATCCCGCATCAGTACGTCCGTTATGTGGACCTGCTCGGCATGGATGCGCGCCGAGGACAGGGCCACGCCCGCGCGGGCGGCGAAGAGCCGGACGAATGCCTCCTCGGTCTCGGTGAACACCGCTTCCCGGCTCTGCCGCAGCAGCACGAGGGCACCGGCCGGCAGACCGTGCCCGGGCAGCGGCACCACCACGATGGAGCCGATCTGCGCCCGCCCGCCTGTGAACTGCTCCGGGAGCGCCCAGTCCGGGACGAGGCCCGGGTCGATCCATCGCGAGGGCACGGGAGGGAAGCCCGCCAGCGCCTCCGCGAGGCCCGGCATGCTCTCCGGATCCAGCGCGACCGTCTCCTGCTCCACCGGCCCGCCGGTGACGCAGCGGGTGACGGGGTGCATACGGCCGGACCGGACGCCGACGACGACCGCCGCGTCCGCGAGATGCTGTGCGGCCATGCGGGCGGTCGCCTCCATGCACCGGTTCACGTTCAGCGATGCCAGAAGCTCGCTGGACACCTCCCGCAGGATGCGTGAGCGGGCCCTCTCCTGGGTCAACTCCTCGCGTACGTGGCGCAGTTCACGGTCTTCGACCAGCCACCACGACACTGCGCCGTCGGCCGCGCGGCTCGGGAACGCGTCCACCGTCGCCTCGCCGATGCGGCCTCTCACCGCCGCGGCCGGGCCCGCCCCGTCGTCCCTGGCGGCCCCGGCGACGTGGGCGTGCGCTTCGGTCAGCCAGGAGGGCGCCACGTCCGCGAGCAGCGCGCCGATCCGCACACCCTCCAGGAGGGCGACGGCCTCGTCGGTGTACGACAGCACTCGGCCCGTCCCGTCCACCGTGACCGACGGGTACGCGGCGCCGAGGTCGGCAGCAGGTCTGGCGCTTCGGTAACTCACCGGCTCCGTTGGGGACTTCATCACGCGGGTCCCGCACAGTGCGGGACCCCACCACCCTTCGCTGGGACCCGGGGGCCCTGGGGCCGCCATCAACGCTGGACGGCCGCCCTAGGCTGCTCCATGGTCATCACAAGTCTTCATTGTTGCCATAGGGCAACAATGGCACGATCGAAGAGTACGCGACACCCCGTCCGACCCGGCGCACCCGCGGCCCCGCCGACTCGACAAAAGCTGCCGAGCCGTCAAGAGCACGCGCCGGGTACCCAAGACGTCGGAGATAAACCGAAATCCGTTGGCCCCGAGGATGTTTGCCTCGCTGCGGAGCGGCCAGTCGGAGGGCAGCACATGAAGTCGATGCCAAGGGAGTGAGCGGAAATGACCGCCGGCGAGAAGGCCAAGGCAAAGACCGAGCAGGCCACTGGCGCCGCCAAGGAGGCCGCCGGACGCGCCATGGGCAACGAACGACTCACCGCGGAAGGCCGCACCCAGCGGATGAAGGGCGACGCCCGCCAGGCCAAGGAAAAGACCAAGGACATCGGCAAGCACTGAATTCATCGCACTCGCACACGTGGTGGGCCGCCCCTTCCATGGGGCGCCCCACCACGTATGCGCCCGTTTCGGGGAGCCCGGCACAGCGTCCGGACATCAGGAGCGGGCGTCGCGGCCGAACCAGTCCAGGCACAACACCAGTGCGTCGTCGTGGACTTCAGGGCCGGAGCCCGCATCCAGGTACTCGGACAGCTCGCGCAGGATCGCGCGGGGCACGGCGGCCGCCGGGAGGAGGCGCGCCGCCTGGATCGCACGCGCCAGCATCCTCTCGCCGAAGACCTCGCCCTTGTCCGACAGCGCGGCGAACACGCCGTCGCTGACGAAGACCAGCCGGTCCCCCGGCACCACCTGGAAGTCCTGAGTGACGTAGTCGGTCTCCTCGAACATGCCCAGCGGCAGCTGTTCGTGGAAGGAGATGTGCTCCACCGCCTTGCCCCGGTGGCGCCACAGCTGCGGAGACCCGCCGTCGACGACCTTGACCCGGCCGGTGTCCAGGTCGAAGGAGAGCAGCAGCGTCGCGACGTACTGCTTGCCGCGGTACTGGGCGTAGAGGGCCTGATCGGCCAGCGCCGCCTGGTCCGCGATGCCGATACCCGCTCGCCGTGCGTTGCGCAGGGCGTTGACGGCCAGGCTGGTCAGCAACGACGCCTGGATGCCCTCGCCCATCCCGTTGGTGATGCTGAGGGTGAGCGTCCTCTCGGTCTCGGCCCAGTCGAAGTTGTCGCCGTAGATGGCGTACGCGGGCTCCAGTTGGGCCCCGATCGCGTACTCCTTGCCGACGCAGGCCCGTCCGGGCAGGAGGTGCCACTGCACCTCGGCCGCCAGCGTGAGGCGACCGGCCCGACGGGCCTGGAGGTATACGTCCGTGTCCCGTTCCGCGACGAGGATCTCGTGTCCGATGACGTCGGCGATCGCCGTGACCTCGTCGACGACGTGCGGCAGGACCTTCTCCTCCGGCAGCCGCACGGACAGGACTCCGAGCCGGTCGCCGTGCGCGGTGACCGGCACGTGCAGCTCGACGGAGTCCTCGTGCCGGACGGTCTGCGCGGGCTCGCGGCTTTCGAGGGCCCGCCCCTGCGGGCTGCCGTGGACCGGCAGCGACAGACGCCCGCTCGGGCCTGCGGTGACGGATTGAAGCACCGTGTAGCTGTAGTCGACGAGCAGCAGATCGACGTGCAGCGCCCCGTAGTGCTCGACCAGTGCGGCCCGAGCCGTGGGAACGAGGTCGTACGGTGCGGCGGTGCGCAGAGCGCGTTCCACAGCCAAGAAGTTGGTCACGGCAGCCTTTATTGGTGGTGCGAGCGCAGCTCAGCGGTGGTCGGGAGATGATGCCGAACAGAATCGTGGCCACCAGGAAAATATTGTCGTGGGGCAACGGTTCAGAGTATCTCCCGTGCCCGACGGGCTCATGACCTCGGCGTGCCAGAGGGGGTCACCAGAGGGCGTCAGGCGATCGCGGGCGCGTCCCCATCCTCGTCCGCTGCCCCCCGCAGGCCGACGTGGGCCGTCGCGGCTTGCCGCAGCTTCTCCAAGCCCTCGGACAGTATGCCGAGATGAGCCGGCTCCATCGTCCGCAGCACCGCCTCGACCTCGCGCGTGCGCGCCCGGCGCAATTCCTCGAGCACCTTCGCGCCCTGAGCGCTCAGGGTCAGTTCGATCTCGCGCCGGCTCGTCGCGCTGGGGACCCGCTCCAGCAGGCCGGCGGCTTCCAGGCGGTCGCACAGGCGGCTGACGGAGGACGGTCCGATGCCCAGCACGTCTCCCAACGTGCGCTGGTTCACGCTTCGCTGCTCCTCGATCGCCTTCAAGGCGCGCAGCTGCGAAGGGGGGATCGGCCCCGACGGCGCCTTTTCCTGTGCCCGTCCCCACAGGACCTCGAGCAGCTCGCCCACGTGGTTCGCGGTGTGCGCCACCTGCTCGGGGTTACGGGGAGGAAGATCGCGGGGCATTCATGCACCCTCTCTGCCGGAGAGTGTCGTGGCTGGCTGCCGAGCATACCGCCACGGACAAACCACCCGGACCGCGCGGCGCACCCGGCTACCCGTTGCGCCGGGCGATGTCGGCGTTCAGAGCAGTGGGGTGCGCGCCTTGAAGAACGACCAGCCGAAGCCCGCGTTCAGTGCGAGGTTCACGGCGAACGCCTTCCCCCACCGACTGCGCTCGTCCGGCGGAGCCTGCCGCAGAGCGCGCCCTCCGGCGCCGGCGATGGAGAGGTACAACGGCGTCCACACCGCGCCGAACGCCCGGGGCGGCGGCTGCCACGGCGGCTTCTTCAAGGACCGGTACCAGGAGTCGTCGGGGTCGATGACCAGCGATCCCGTGACCGCCGCGGCCACCACTCCGGCGCCCGCCACGCCATGGCTTCGCAGTGCGCTCGGCGCCGGCCGGTGCGCCGACCTCGTCAACCTGGTCAAGAGCCGCATACCTCCACACGTCGTGCCAGAGCCTGAACATGGCGCTGCGCCGCCCGGCGGGCGGCGCAGCGCTCAATTCTCTCCGGAAAGGTTTCAGAAGGCGTTACTCCGTAGCCATCAGCCCCTCGCGGAGCCCGGCCACCACCTTCGAGATCAGGCGGGACACATGCATCTGGGAGCAGCCGAGCTCGTCGGCGATGTCCTGCTGGGTGCGTTCCTCGACGAAGCGGAGATGGATCAGGCGCCGGTCCCGCTCGTTCAGGTCCACGATCAGCGGGGCGAGGGAGTGGAAGTTCTCCACGAGTTCGAAGCGTTCCTCGTCCATGCCGATGAACTCGGCGAGCATCGTTTCGGACTCGTCGTCGGCCCCGTTCACCGCCGCGTCCAGGGAGACGCTGTTGTAGCCGTTGGACGCCTTCTGCGCCTCGGCCACCTCCGCCACGTCGAGCTGCATCAGCTCGGCCAGCTCCGCCGTCGAGGGCGAGCGGCCCAGCCGGGTGCTCAACTCCTCCCTCGCCTTGGACAGTTCGACCCGCGCCTCCTGCAGACGGCGCGGCACATGCACGGCCCAGGACGTGTCACGGAAGAACCGCTTGATCTCACCGACGATGTAGGGCACGGCGAACGACGTGAACTCGACCTCGCGGGTCAGCTCGAATCGGTCGATCGCCTTGATCAGGCCGATCGTGCCGACCTGGACGATGTCCTCCATCTCCTCGGGCCCACGGTGCTTGAACCTGGCGGCCGCGTAGCGCACCAGAGAAAGATTCATCTCGATCAGCACGTTGCGCACGTAGCTGTACTCGTGCGTGCCCTCTTCCAACTCAGCGAGGCGGCCGAAGAAGTGCCGGCCGATCTCACGGGCGTCTTTCGGGCGAACGGAGGAAGGGTCGGCATAGGCGCGCTCGATCAGGTTCACCTCGACCTCGTCGGTCGTGATGTGCGTCTGCTGGTGAACTGCCGCGGTGGTCATCGCCGTACTCCCCTGTCTCTCGTCGTATGGCCTTCGGACTTCCCCGTACGCCTGCGGTTACCCCCGAGTCATGCGCGTATACATACGGTCAGTTGTGTCCTGGCACACGGGCGTTCACGCCAACGTCAGGACGGCTGTGACCGTCTTCCCGCCCGGCTCCCTGTCGACCTGCACGCGCGAGCACAGGCGCTGGACGACCATCCAGCCGTACCCGCCCTGGCTGCCGAGCGCCGGGGCCAGGGCCCTCGGCACCTCACGGCTGGCATCGCTGACCTTCAACTGCAGCTCGTTCCCGGCCAGTCGGGCGCAGAAGCCGGTCACCGCTCCCGCGTGCAGCAGCGCGTTCGTGACCAACTCGCTGACCACGAGCAGCGCGTCGTCGCGCAGTTGCTGCGCGCGGGCCACGGACAGACCGCCGCACGCCCCCATCAGTACCGAGCGGACCTGCATCCGGGCGTCCGCGCAACTGATGTCCTCGGGCTCCGACTCAGTCGCCGTTTCCCCCGCTTCCACAACGGCCATCACGCCGTCGGTTGTGGCGTCGTACATGTACGGTCACCGCTCTCATCGGATCGGTCCGTGTCCGTATGCCCGACCCGGCGGGCCCCACACGTTGCCCGGCGTTCGCACCTGTCCTGCCCTCGCGGTGTCGGTCACTGTGCGCTGGAACGCGCCGCGTCGAGTTCGGTGGAGGCGTCGGCCGTGGCGAGGGTGCCGCCTGCGGTCTCCAGATGGGCTCGTACGAACCACTGGAACTGTTCCAGGTCCCGCAACTGCCCGATCAGCAGGTCCTCGGTGGCCGCGTCGATGGCTCCCACCTCCTTGACCGCGGCACGCAGGTCCCCGATCACACCGGTGTAGACGAGATCGAGCGCACCGAGATGGGCGATGGCATCGGCCCGGCCCACGCTGTAGTCCTGCCACGAGCGCTCCGCGACCAGCGCGCCCGGCGTGCCCTGGGCGACCCCACCCAGGGTGGCCATGCGCTCGGCGACGTCGTCCGCCATGGCCCGGACGCGGTCGACCTGCGGGTCGAGCATTTCGTGCACGGCGATGAAATGCGGGCCCACGACGTTCCAGTGCACGTGCTTCAGCGTCAGATGAAGGTCGTTCAGCGCGTGCAGCCGCTGCTGGAGCAGCGAGATCATGGTCTCGGCATCCTTGGTCGGGATGCCGGGCACGGTGTACTTCGGGGCAGCCTCGGAGGTCAAGGTCATATCTCCTGTCTCGTACGGGATTGTCCCGACCTCGTACCCCCGTTCCTGCTGGGTATGTCCCAGGAACTTCAGCCCTCGATTTCCCTCACGGCACCCCTCGGGGCTCCGGCATGCCATGATCCTACTCAGCAGTAGCTTTGCGTCGTGAGTCGGAAGCCGAATGCCGAACGCCGTCAGTTGGAGGAATCCCGTGGCCCGCGTCTTCACCGTGAGCGACAGCATCACCATCGCCGTGTCGCCGGACTCCGCGTACGAGGCCGTCAGCCGCCCCGCGGACATGGGGCGCTGGAGCCCGGAGAACCTCGGCACGACGGACGAGTCGCCCGCGGGGCCGGCCGGTCCCGGCACCACGTTCGTCGGCCGCAACAAGCGCGGAGCGTTCCGGTGGACGACCCGATGCACGGTGACGGCGGCCGAGCCGGGGCGCCGCTTCGCGTTCCGCGTCCATGCGATCGGGCTCAACCGGCCCTTCCTGCGCGGCCCCATCGCCACCTGGGAGTACCGGTTCGAGCCGGCCGGCAGCGGCACCCGCGTGACGGAGACCTGGACCGACGACCGGCGCGCCTGGCCGACGTTCGTGGCCAACGCCTTCGACCGTGTCGCCACCTCCGGGAAGACGTTCGCCGTATTCCAGAAGCGCAACATCGAGCTGACGCTGCACAACCTCAAGCGCGAACTCGAAGGCGAACACGACACCACGCACTGATCGGAACCGGTTCAGCCCACCAGATCGGGAGAGCGCAGCATCGCCGACGGGATGCCCCACGCGTCGACGAGATCGACCGCGAGGGGCCTGATCTTGCGGCAGAGGTTGTTGATCTCACGGCTGATCGTCTTGGAACGCTGGACGGTCAGCCGGCCGTGTTCCATGAACCACGCCCGGTCGGCCTCGATCGTGGACAGGGCGAACAGGTCGCACAGCAGCCCCAGTGCGACCTTGTTGCCGTCGTCATTGTCGTCGCCGTCCGGCAGCGTGCGCAGTTTGTCGACGAACGCCTCGAGGATCAGGCGTTCGACATGCGCGCGGGCCACCGCGATCACGTGATCCTGTACGTGGGAGAAGACGACGCCGGGATCGCGCTTCTCGTCGAGGCCGCGCTTGAGCCGCCGGGCCAGGCCGGCGAGCATGTGCTCCTCGCGGAAGCGGACCATGGCGAGTTGGTAGTCCGGGTCGAGCAGACCGGCCTCCTGGTCCCAGTCGTCGCCACCGGGCAGCAGGTCGCGCACGCGCTCCAGCAGCTTGTGCACCGACGTCCGCTCTATGACCGTCTCCACGGCCTGACCGGTCACGAACCGGACCATGCCGAGCTGGTCGAGGTCCTCGAACTCGTGCGCGTAGTTCGTGAGGAGCCCCTTCGCCACGAGTTGCAGCAGGACGTGGTTGTCGCCCTCGAAGGTGGTGAAGACGTCGCTGTCGGCCTTGAGCGCGGCGAACCGGTTGACGGCGAGGTAGCCGGCGCCGCCGCACGCCTCGCGGCACTCCTGGATCGTCCGCGTCGCGTGCCAGGTGCCCAGCGCCTTCGTGCCGGCGGCCCGGGCCTCCAGCTCCCGCCGCGCCTGCTCGTCGTCCTGGTCCCCCGAGAAGACCTCGTGCAGCTGGGTGCGCACCACGTCCTGGGCGAAGTGCAGGGCATAGGTGCGGGCGAGCAGCGGCAGCAGTCGGCGCTGGTGCATCCCGTAGTCGAGCAGCAGTTGCTCCTCGCCGTCCGACGCCGCCTCGAACTGCCGGCGGCGCACCGCGTACTTCGTGGCGATCGCGAGGGCGACCTTGGCCGCGTTGATCGCACCGCCACCGACGCTGACCCGCCCCTGGACGAGGGTTCCGAGCATGGTGAAGAAGCGGCGGCCGGGGTTCTCGATCGGGCTCTCGTACGTGCCGTCGGGCGTGACGTCGGCGAACCGGTTGAGCAGCGCCTCGCGCGGCACCCGCACTCCGTCGAACCAGAGGCGGCCGTTGTCGACTCCGTTGAGCCCCATCTTCCGGCCGGCGTCCTCGATCCGTACGCCAGGTGCCGGTGCGCCGTCGACACGGATCGGCACGACGAACGCGTGCACCCCTTCCCTCTTGCCGTCCACCTCCAACTGGGCGAAGACGACGGCCAGTTCGGCGTGCCGGGCGGCGTTGCCGATGTAGTCCTTGCGCGCGGCGTCGCCGTGCGTGGTGATCACGAACTCCTGGCTCGCGGCGTCGTACGTCGCCACGGTGCCGAGCGCCTGGACGTTGGAGCCGTGCCCGGTCTCGGTCATCGCGAAGCAGCCCATCAGCTTCCCGGTGATCAGATCCGGCAGATGGGCCCGGTGGTGCCGCTCGGTGCCGAGGTGCAGGATCGCGCCGCCGAAGAGGCCGAACTGCACCCCCACCTTCACCAGGAGCGACAGATCGCCGTAGGCGAGCGTCTCGAACGCGGCGATCGAGGCGCCGATGTCACCGCCCCCGCCGTACTCCTTCGGGAACCCCATCCCCGTCTGGCCCGTGGCCGCCAGTTCGACCGTGAGCTCGCGCACCCGCTCGCGGAACGCGTCGATGCCGAGTTCCTCGGCCTCTTCGAGAACGGAGGCGTGCGTCGACAGGTTCGTGCGGACCAGGTCGCGGATCTCGGCGTACTCGCCGTCGAGCAGCGCGGTCAGGGCCTGTACGTCGACGACGGGGGACTTGGAGGCATCGTTGATCATGGACTTCTGGTACCCCGTGAAGGCACGTTGCAAGCGGTCCCCCGAGGCCACACGGGTGCTTCCCATGGTGTGAGCGGCGCTGCTGGAAGCGGATGACCTTCGGCTGTCACCCCTCACGAAGGCGGAGGTTGTCCGCCTTGATGCCGGGCAGCTTCGCTTCCAGCGAGTACGTGGCGATCACCGCGGCCTGAAGCGCCGCGACCAGGATGGGCAGGCCGATGAACAGCAGGGCGATGCCGTCGCTCACCTCTGAAGTGACGGCGCCGGGGCGGTAGTTGATGCCCGACAGGCCCCAGGCGAGACACGCCGACCCGAGGGCGGCGCCGATCTTGGTGCTCATGCTGTAGCCGGCGAACAGCAGGCCCTCGTCGCGGCGCCTGCTGCGCCACTCGTGCCACTCCGCCGTGTCGGCCACCAGCGCGGGGCCCGCGACGAATCCCAGGCCCCCGACCAGGTTGGCGACGAAGAACACCGCGGTGAACGCGATGAGGTTCTCGCGCAGGAAAAACAGCAGGCCGCTGAGGACGATGCACATCACCAGGCCCAGCAGGATGCCCCGGCGCTGACCCAACAGCCGCAGGAGCCTCGCGGTGACCAGGGAACCGAGCACCGCGGACAGCGAGAACGCCAGCAGGATGACCGGGACGGCCGACGGCTTGTGCAGGACGTGGAGGGCGAAGTACACGGCGCCGCCGGTGATGATGCCGAGCCGCGCGAAGGACAGGATCGAGAACGAAAAGACCGTCAGCCAGGGGCGGTTGTGCGCCAGCGACTTGATGGAGAGCCAGATCCCGGCCCTGTCCTTGGCGATCGGAGCCACCGGTACACGTTCCTTGACGAGGCCGAACACGGCCCAGAAGAGGATCACGCCGATCGCCGCGTACAGCGCCATCGTCCAGGCGAACCCGGACCGCGAGGTCGACGAGCCACCGAACAGGCTGATCAGCGGCTGCGTCGCGGTGGAGACCACGATGAGGCCGATACCGACACCGAACGAGCGCATCCCCGCCAGCTGCATCCGCGTCCCGGAGTCCCGCGTGGCCATGGCCATGAGCGCGCCGTACGGGACGTTGACCAGCGAGTACGCCAGTCCGACGAGCACGAACGTCACGTACGCGTAGACGATCGCGGCCGTACCGCCGCCGCCCGGCGTGAGGAACGTCAGCAGGGTCAGCGCGCCGAGCAGCGGTGCGCCGAACAGGAGGTAGGGCCGGGCGCGCCCCCACCGCGAGGTCGTGCGGTCGACGACCAGGCCGACCGCCGGATCGAAGAAGGCGTCGAGCAGCCGCGCGATCAGCATCAGCGTGCCGGCGGCGCCCGCCACGATTCCGGCGACGTCGGTGTAGAAGAAGAGCAGATAGCTGGAGATCGTGGTCCACGTCAGGTTCGACGCCACGTCTCCGAGGGCGAAGGCCGCCCGTTCACCGCGGCGCACCGCGCGTGGGTCGTCCGCCGCGCCGAGCGGCACACCGGCGACGCCATCGTCTTGGGCGGGGTCCGGCTGAACGGAGTCCCTGCCGGGCGTTCTGGGCTGCCTGGTGCTCATCATCGAGTCCTTCACCTCAGCGTCAATGCCTGGATGGCTTGCAGCGCATCTTGTGTGCCTCGCGGACCTAAGTCAACGCTTCGGACGGAACCTTTCGGACAGCGGAGCACTTCATGCCTCATCACGCGATCACTCTTGCCTTAGGCTCTGCAGGCACATAAGTTGAGCGCCCGTGAATGCGTCAGACAGAGGAGGCCCGGATGCCCCGTTCTGCCAGTGGATTCCCCGACGAGGTCGATGTCGCGATCGTCGGCAGTGGCCCGGCCGGAGCCGCCTACGCCCGCGCACTGAGCGAACTCGCGCCGCAGTTGAGGCTCGCGGTCTTCGAGGCCGGGCCGCTGATCAGTGACCCGCCGGGTACGCACGTGAAGAACATCGGTGACCCCGAGCAGCGGGCCCGCGCCCAGCGCGCCTCCGAGGGACCCCGTCCGATCGCCGAGGCCGTGTCGACCGACACCATGGACGACTACGCCAGTGACCAGCCGACGCTGCGGCGTCCGGGGACGTTCCTGCTGGAGAAGACACGGCAGCGGGACTCCGAGGACGGGCTGCCCGCCGCGGCGATGTCGAGCAACGTCGGCGGCATGGGCGCGCACTGGACGGGAGCGTGTCCACGCCCCGGAGACAGCGAAGTCATCGATTTTCTCCCGGAGTTGACCGACTGGCTGGGCGAGGCCGAGCGGCTGCTCGGCGTCTCCGCCGAGGTGCTGGCCGACGCGCCGTTCGCCGACGAGGTCCGCAAGCGCCTTTCGGTGGCTCTCGACCACGACCGCTCAGGGGACCGGCAGATCCAGCCGATGCCGATGGCCGTGCGTCGCACACCGGACGGCCAACTCCTGTGGTGCGGCGCGGACATGGTGTTCGGCGACGTCACCCGGACCAACCCCAACTTCTCGCTGCACGCGGAAGCGCTGGTGACCCAGGTCCTACTCGGTGACGATGGGCAGGGCGGGCAGGCCGCCCGCGGCGTGCGCGTACGTGACCGGCGTACGGACACCGAACACCAAGTCGCGGCCCGCTACGTCGTGGTGGCCGCCGACAGCCTGCGCACCCCACAACTGCTGTACGCGTCCGGCGTCCGCCCCACCGCTCTCGGGCGCTACCTCAACGACCAGCCGCAGCTCGTGTACGCCGTGCGCATGCGGGACCTGCCGGATCTCCCGCCCGCTCAGGACGACGGCGTGGGTGTCACGGCCAGCAGCGGCGTGGCCTGGGTGCCCTTCACCGACGCCCACCCGTACCACGGCCAGGTCATGCAGCTGGACGCCTCACCGGTGCCCCTGGCCGACGACGACCTGGCGCCCGGCTCCGTCGTCGGGCTCGGCTGGTTCTGCGCCAAGGATCTGCGGGCCGAGGACCGGATCGCCTTCCGGGACGACGAGTTGGACGGCTACGGCATGCCGGCGATGGACATCCACTACCGGCTCACCGAGGCGGACCACGCGGCCATCGACGGCGCCCGGACCGAGATCCTGCACGCGGCGGCCGCCCTCGGCGAGCCCCTCGACGACACCCCGCCCCTCCTCTTCCCGGCCGGCGCCTCGCTGCACTACCAGGGCACCGTCCGGATGGGCGCCACCGACGACGGCACCTCCGTGTGCGACCCGAGAAGCCAAGTCTGGGGTGTACGCGGCCTGTTCGTCGCCGGCAACGGCGTCATCCCCACCGCCACGGCCTGCAACCCGACCCTGACCTCGGTCGCCCTCGCCGTCGGAGGCGCGCGAAGCATCGCCGCCGCCGAAAGCTGACCTCACCGCCCTCACCGCCCCTTCCCGATCCATACCACCGGAGGCTTCATGCTCGACCGGGACATCATCCAGAACCGCGGCGTACGCAACGTCGACGCCGACGGGGAGACCATCGGCTTCCAGTTCCGCCTGCGGATGCCCAACTACCGAGGACTGTGGGGCAGCCTCATCGAAGGTGTCTCCGTAAAGGTCGGCGACCTGCGCTGGGACCGCGGGACACCACGGTGGACGCTGCAGGGCCGCGAGTTCACCTGCGCCGAACTGCGTACCTCGACCGATGTCCGCTGGCAGCTCGACGAGGCGGCCACCATCACGGTCCCCCACCCCGGCGGCCTGCCCGCGGGCGTGCACCTCCTCGAGGTCGACATCGCCCTCCAAGCCCCGTACATCCCGGCCGAGTTCCAGCCCTCGGTCTTCCACGCCGAGCGAAAGGTCACGCTCCTGTGACGCGCGGACACGACACCCTCGACAGCGGACACGACACCTTGAAGTACGGCGTCTCCCTCTACAGCTACACCGGAGACATCAACACCCTGCTCACCCTCGACGACGCCATGGCCGAGATCGCCGACCTCGGCGCGAGCGGCATCGAGATCCTCGGCGAGGGCAACATCAGTGGCTACCCCACGCCGAGCACCCGGTGGATCGACGACTGGCACACCGGCCTGGCCCGCCACGGGCTCACCGCCACCAACTACGGGTCCTGGATCGACTCGCGCATGTGGCAGCACCGCGATCTGACGGTCGACGAGGGTGTCACCATCCTCCGCCGGGACCTGGAACTGGCCTCCACCCTCGGTTTCACCACCCTGCGCCCCAAGATCGGCGTGATCTCGATGGACCTCAAGCCGCACCCCATCTGGGAGGCGGTCATCGAGCGCGTACTGGACCGCGCGGCCGAACTCGACATCGTCATCTGCCCCGAGATCCACGCGCCCACCCCCATCAAGCACGAAGTCGTCGACGACTACCTCGCGTTCATCGAGCGCACCGGGACCGACCACTTCCGGCTGCTGATCGACACCGGCGTCTTCCAGCGCGCCGCGACCGACGCGCACCACGCCGGGCTCGACGAGGAGGCCCAGGAGGCCGGGTGGCGCCGCCCCCTGGCCGTACCGATGGCGGATCTGGTGGCGGTGCTGCCGTATGTCGCCTTCATCCAGGCGAAGTTCTTCGACATCACCGAGGACCTCACCGATCCGCACATCCCGTGGCAGGAGATCGTCACGACACTCGTCGAGCACGGCTACACCGGCTACCTCTCCAGCGAGTACGAGGGCGACCGGATCCCCTACCGCTCGCTCGAACAGGTCCGCCGCCAGCACGCGCTGCTGCGGAAGCTGGAGCGCGAGGCCAGAGGGCACTGACGCCCGTCGACTCCCCGCCGGCGGTGCCACCGCGACACCGCCCTCGGGGCGCATCGGCGCTGTCGTAACATCGCGTCAAAGGCAACCGCCCTGACGGCGAACGCGGAACGACGAACGGGGAAGACATGGACCGCCCGGTCCCGACCGGCAGCGCTCCGCCACCGGAGCAGCCGATGCCGTTCTCCCCCGCCGCCACCCTGCCGACCCTCGAAGCGGCGCCCCTCGCGATCGTCGTCGGCCTCGTCCGCTCGGGCCGCGCGACCACCCGCCCGGAGCTGGTCACCGCGACCGGCCTCAGCCGCAAGGTCGTCGCCCAGCGCGTCGACCAGGCCCTCGCACTGGGACTGGTCGAGGACGGTGAGCTGGCCGCGTCGTCCGGCGGCCGGCAGGCGCGGACCCTGCGCTTCCGGGCCGGAGCGGGACACCTCTACGCCGCGGTCATGGGCGCGTCCGAGTTCACCGTCGCGATCATGGACCTCTCCGGCGCCGTCATCGCCTCGCACCACGAGGACTGGGACGTCGATGCCGGCCCCCAGCCCACGATGGAGCGCGTGCAGTCGGCGTTCTCCGCGCTGGCCCTCAAGACCGGGCTCGGCAGGCCGTGGGCCATCGGGATCGGGGTGCCGGGACCGGTGGAGTTCGCCACCGGCCGGCTGGTGGCGCCGCCGATCATGCCCGGCTGGGACGGCTTCAGCGTCCGGTCCTGGCTGCGCGAGCACTACGACGCACCCGTCTGGGTCGACAACGACGTGAACCTCATGGCCCTCGGCGAGTGGACGTGCGGAACCCCGCGCGACGGCCGCGACATGCTGTTCATCAAGGTGGGCACCGGCATCGGAGCGGGCCTGGTGAACGGGGGCCGTCTGTTGCGCGGAGACCGCGGGGCGGCCGGCGACATCGGCCACACGCACGTCACCGACGACCCGTCAGCGGTCTGCCGGTGCGGGCAGACCGGCTGCCTGGAAGCCGTCGCGAGCGGCTGGTCCATGCTCGAGGAGTCCCACCGCCGGGTGGCGGAGAGCCCCTACCTCACCAAGACGCTGGAGCGGACCGGCCGGCTGACCCTCGGCGAGATCGGCGCGGCCGCGGTCACCGGCGACGCGCTGGCCCTGGAGATGATCGACAAGCGCTCCCGTCTGGTCGCCGACGTCATCGCCAACCTGGTCAACTTCTGCAACCCCGGAGTCCTCGTCCTGGGCGGCGGTGTGCTGCGCACCGGTCCCCGGTTCGTCGACCTCGTCTCGTCGACGGTCCGCGCGCGGTGCATCCGCCTCGTCACCGCCGGGCTGACCGTGCGCGCCGCGTCCCTCGACCATCTCGAAGGCGTCACCGGCGCAGGCCTCCTCGCCGCTTCGGGGCTCTTCGCCACGGGACCGCTCACCCACTGGGTGGAGAGCGGCACCCCTCTCGGCCACGCCACCACGCTGCAACGCCTCTCGGCGGAACTCACCTGATCCTCGCGGACGGCCGGCAGCACTTACGGACGGCCGTCAGTACTCCCGTACGGTCGTCACTGCCCGGGAACGGCGATGCCGGCCGCCCCCAGTTTCGCCTCGACCAGCCTGTTCAACCGGACGACGGACGCCGACTCGTCTTCCCGGTGGTGGTTGACCAGTGCGTACCGGGAGGCGGCGTCGGACTGGTTCTGGAACTCCGTCGGCATGGCCAGCAGCGCGCGGTCGGCCAGCAGCTTGTCGGCCATCGCCGACGCCAGTTCCTCGATCCGCGGGTCGTCCGGATCCCAGGACCTCGCCTCCCACCCCCGCTTGGTCAGCTCGACGGACTCGGGATCGTCGAGCGAACGCTCGAGCTGGGTCAGGAAGATGTCGAAGATCTCCGGGACCAGCGCCCGGGACAGCACCAGGGCCTCCCGCTGCACGGACACGTAGTCGGGACCGAAGCCGAGTTCGGCCAGCCGCTCCAGGACCGCGCAGGCCCGGTCGGGCAGCAGGGCCCGGTCGCCGTGATCCAGACGGTGCAGCCGGTCGCGGCGCGCGGTCAGGTCCTCGATCTGCTCGGTGAGCCGCAGGTGGACGCTGTCGAGGGTGGTGGCGAAGGTCTCGGCATCGGCGTCGAGCAGGTCGCCTATCCCGGCCAGTGGCACACCGGACGCGGCCAGGGTCCGTACCTGGACCAGCCGGAACAGCTCGCCCGATCGGTATCGGCGGTAGCCGGAGGCGTCGCGTTCCGGCTCGGCGACCAGGCCGAGCCGGTGATAGTGCCGCACCGTCTTGATCGTGACACCGACGAACGCCGCCGCCTGACCGATCGTGAGTCCGTTGACCATCGACTCTGCACACCTTCCCCTCGTGGTCCGTGAATGACTGCGGACCGCTGCCTCTGATCCAACCCCACTGTTCCGACCGGGGGTTGACCTTGCCCCTGGGTCAAGGATGCACGCTCTCCATACGGTCGCTTCGAAGGGCCGGGCAGCCACCGCGCCGCGGTGACAGCACACACTGTGAACAGGAGCGTCATCATGGGAACGAGCGACAACGGCTTCTCCGAGGCGGGGCTGCGCCGACTGCGCGAGGTGCTCGCACGGCATGTCGAGTCCAAGAAGATCCCCGGCCTTGTCGCCCTCGTCGGCCGCGGCGGCCGGACGCACGTCGAGGCGATCGGGACGATGCGTCATGACGGTGGCTCACCGATGCGCCGGGACACGATCTTCCGGATGGCGTCCACGTCCAAACCGGTCACGATGGCCGCGGCGATGATCCTGCTCGACGAGTGCCGGCTGCGGCTCGACGACCCGGTGGATCCGTGGCTGCCCGAACTCGCCGACCGGCAGGTCCTGAAGCGTCCCGACGGACCGCTGGACGACACCGTGCCCGCGCAACGGCCGATCACCGTACGGGATTTGCTGACCTCCACGTTCGGACTCGGCGTCGACTTCGAGTCGATGGCCTCCCCGATCAGGGCCGCGACCTTCGAGCGTCTCGACTACAGCGTGGCCTCCGGGCCCGCGCCCGAGCCGGACGAGTGGATGCGCCGCCTCGGCGAGCTGCCGCTGCAGTACCAGCCCGGAGTCCGGTGGCAGTACGACCTCAGCAACGAGGTCGTCGGTGTGCTCGTCTCCCGGGTCGCAGGACAGCCGCTGGAGACGTTCCTGCGGGCACGGGTCCTCGATCCGCTGGGGATGAAGGACACCGCCTTCCACGTGCCCGCCGGGAAGATCGACCGGCTGCCGCCGCTGTACGGGCCCGACCCGGCGACCGGCGAGTTCCTGGTGTGGGACGAGGCGGAAGGGGGCCGGTCCGCCACGCCTCCCGCCTTCCAGGGCGCCGGCGGCGGGCTCGTCTCCACCGTCGACGACTACCACGCCTACTTCCAGATGCTGTTGAACGACGGGATGCACGAGGGCGAGCGGATCCTGTCCCGGGCCGCCGTCGAGCTGATGACCACCAACCGCCTGACGCCTGCTCAACAAGCAGCCAGGAACGCCATGTTCAGCAACGTCGCCCATGTGTCGTCCGGCCAGGGAGTGGACGGCGGCTGGGGCTTCGGAATGTCGGTGCGCACCGAGCGCAATGGCTACGCGCCCGCCGGACAGTTCGGCTGGTTCGGCGGCACCGGCACCACCGCCTACGCGGACAGGACCAACCAGCTCACCGGGATCCTGCTCACCCAGGTCGGACTATCCACCGCGGATTCGCCGCGTGCGATGAACGACTTCTGGACCACGCTCTACCAGGCAGTCGACTGACCACGGGGTGGACCGTCGGCTCAGTTACGGACTCGACCGGGCGGAGATCAGCGCGCACCGCCCCGTACGGCGGTGAACGCCCGCTCTGCCCGGTCGATCTCCTCCAACTGCTTGAGGATCTCCCCCGGCGTCCCCTCCCCGACGACCTTCTGAAGCAGCGGCGTGTGATCGAGGACGGCGTCGCGCAGCGGACGTAGAGGAGCCGGCGCGTGATGGAACACCTTGCCGAGCGCCCACGCCGTCTGCGACTGCCGGGCGGTGTGCGGCTTGCGCGGCGTCTCGAAGGCGTCGAGGGCCCGGCGTACGGCCAGCCCATCCGTGAGGTCGACACCCGCAAGGCGCCGACCGAGGAAGTAGCCGTCCTCGGTTGCCATCCCGGCTCCGTAGGCAGCGTACGGGGAAGTGGGGTGGGCGGCATCGCCGATCAGCGTGACCCGGCCCTTCGACCACTGCTTGAGCGGCTTACGGTCCCGCAGCGGCCAACTCTGCACATGGTCAGGGTCGGTGGCGGCGATGAGCTGCGGCAGCGGGTCGGGGAAGCCGCGGGCGAGGCGGGCGGCGGCGCCGTGCAGATCGTCCGGCACCGGGCGGTCGATGTCGTGGGCGCTGAGCACCCACCACTGGAAGCCGTCACGGCCCTTGCTGCGGATGGCGGTCCAGGCGCCCTGAACGGTGGGGCTGTGGGTCAGCACGCACAGCCCCTTGGGCGCGGAGACGGTGTCGGCGAGGGTGTAGCCCCCGTAGAGCTGCAGATGGTGCGGCCGGATGGGCGAGTCGCCCCAAAGGGTGCGGCGGACAAGGGAGTTGATCCCGTCGGCACCGATCAGGACGTCGGCCTCGTGCACGGTTCCGTCGCCCATGTGGAGCCGGACCACGCGCTCGTCCTGCTCCACCTTCTCCAGCGCGTGGTCGGTGCGCAGCACGCCCGGCGGGAGCGCGGCGAGCAGCCGCTCGTACAGGTCGGGGCGGAGCAGGCCGATGAAGCCGCCACCGTAATCACGCACCACATGCTCGGGCAGCCGGACCCGTACGCGCCGCTTGCCGCGCACATTGCGGAACTCGCTCTGGCAGGGGGCTCCGAGGTCCTCGATGTCCACGCCGAGCAGGCCGAGGGCTTTGATGGGCGCGGGCCACAAATTCAGGATGTTGCCGGCCGGCCGGGTCTGGGCGTGCCGCTCGAAGAGCGTGACCTCATGGCCCGCCTGGTGGGCGGAGAGCGCGGCGGCCATCCCGGCGGGCCCGGCACCGACGACGGCGACCCGGCCCGGTCGGCCTGCGGCGGAAGGGGTGTGCGGCATGAGGCGTCTCCCGATGATCCCGATGGTTCCGATGGTTCCGGTGATCCCGACAATCAAAAGCGTAGTGTGCGATACGCTTTCTGTTCCGGGGACATTAGATCGGCCGGACCGGCCCATGTGTCAATGGCTACGAGCAGGTTTTCCGCCAGGAGGCCGGGAGTTCGGCAGTACGGGAGCAGGAGCGAGAATGGCCACCATGTCCACCACCGAAGGCCGCACCGACGACCTGGAGATCCGCGAGCCGCGCCAGGAGCGCACCCGCCGCGCGTGGGCCCGCATCCTGGACGCCGGTGTCTCACTCGTCGAGGAGGGCGGCTACGAGGCGTTCACCATCGCGGCCCTCTGCGAAAAGGCGCGGGTCGCTCCCCGGGCGCTGTACGACCGAACCACCAACAAGGACGCGCTCTTCCTCGCCGTCTACGAGCACGGCATCGCCCGCGTCGTCGCCGACCAGCAGCCCTTCCGTGACCCGGAGCGTTGGCGGGACATGCCCGCGGACGAGCTGATCACCGCCGCCGTCGCCCAACTGACGGACCTCTTCAGGCGACACGCGGCCTTCCTCAAGCCCGTGCTCCTGCTGTCCGGCGCCCACCCCGAAGTGCTGCGGCGCGGCCGGTCCCACGTCCACACCCTCGCCGACACCTTCACCGCGCTCCTGCTCGGCGTCCGCGACGAGATCACCCACCCGGACCCGGAGACGGCCGTACGCCAGTGCTTCGCCACGATCTTCTCCGCGTGCGTCGTCCGCACCGCCCACGGCGCGGACTTCGCCACGGAGGCGGTGGACCACGACACCTTCACCGCCCACCTCGCCCTGACGGCCGGCCGCAGCCTGCTGGCCGCGTCCCCGGCCGCCCCGGTGCGGTGAGACACCACCGCATCGCCTTCATGGTGTGTCAGGAGCCCGCGGATGGAAATGGAGCGACGTGAGCAGCCCGCTAACTCGAGATGAAATGTTGACTGTCTTTGCTGAGGACGAGTTGATACTCCTCGGTGAGGAGCTCCTGGGAGAGATCTCAGACGTCGACTCCAGGGAGGTACTGCGCACGCTTGGACTCCCGGTCTGGGAGAATCCATGGTTCGACATGGACGACGAGGTCTCCGAACGACTCCAGCACACTTCAGACTGGGACGTCGGCCTCACGGATCGGTTTGATGAAATTCCGCAGGGCGCCGAAGAGTGGATCTCACTCGGGACAATCCCGTATGACGACATTGCGTTCGACGCATCCACCGGGGTCGTCTACTGCCTCTCCGATGAATCTGGAATCTATCCACTCAACAGCAGTCTCCGAAATTTCATTCATTTTCTTTATGTACTGCAGTCGGAACGACCGAAATTCGACGTCGAACACGCAAGGTATGAGCAGGAAGGCGAGGGCGACCCGGAGGCAACGCGCCGCCGAGCCAAGGACGCCATGGAGAAAATCGACCCAACGGCACTGGAGCATCCAGATTCCCGCTGGCATGAAGTCCTGGACTGCATCGTCGATCCTGAATTGCATTATTGATCCCGCATGACAGGATCACCCTGCAAGGCACTTTGAAGCCAATGCTGTTGCTTTTGCTGTAGGCGGAGGCTGTCTGGGCGTGCCTCCTGCCCATACGATTGCGCCTCCTGCTCTCCGCGCATGCCTTACGCTTGCGCTTCACGCGGTCTGGGGAGTCCGCTGTTCCATGGGGGGGTTGTTAAGAGGGCCTACATTCGACGTGCCGTTTTCCTGGCCGTTCCTGCAGTCCTCGTCGCTGTGCTGACGGGATGCTCAAGCGGGGATGCGGCCAAGGGTGAGGCGAAGCCGGCGAAGGCGTCTGCGTCCGTGGCGGAGATGGACGCCGCCACGCCGGCCGAAGAGCCACCGGCCGTTCAGGCGCCGGTGCTTGTCGCCGGGACAAACGGCCCCTTCGACGTCCACGACGACTCAGGCAAGGCCGTGAAGACGCGGATGAACGTCAAGGTGGAGTCAGCGAAGTACGTGACGGCAACGGAGCTCGACACGTCGAACAAGCCGGAGCACGGCCAATACGTCGCCCTCAAGCTGACGTTGAAGAACGTCGGCAAGGCGCCCGGCCAGTTCGCAGCGTACGGCGCGATGACGTGGCAGGACTCGAAGACCGCGCCTCAGGACTGCACCACGCTTGAGATCGTCGACGGTCCGGACCTCGACACGGAGTACGCACCGGGACAGTCCGCGACAGGGACCGTCATCCTCGACGTTCCACGCACGGGCGGCACCGTCACGTACCACGACGCCCCGGGTACAGGCTCGTTCGCCGTACTCCTACCGCCCTCGTGAACGTAGTGAGCCCCGTCGCGGGAGAGTTCCTCCGCGGCAGGGCCGTGTCGTGCGCCATCACGCGCGGCGAACTGGCCGGCGCCGGGCCGAGATGGAGAACGCCGCTCGCTGCGCGAGCCCGCCACGCTGCGCGTTCAGAAGCGCTGCGGTGCAGCGGTGCTGTCGCCCCAATGTCAATTCACCTGCAGCCAGCGCTTCTTGAGAGCGGCTTCAGCGGGACGACGTTTCCCGGCGGCACAGTTGAGTTCGTGCAGGTACTCATCGGGTCCGGTACAGGGCGAGGCTGGTCGGCGTTCCGAGGGTGCGCCAGTACGGCCCGCCGTTTGCTCGCCATGCCGGCACGGTAGTGCGGGCTCACCGCCCATGTGGTGCTTCCGGCGTCACCGGGGACGTACGCGCCTCCGACCGTGCGGATAAACGGATGGCCGGGGGTGAGCGTGACGCGGCAGGATGCTCCGCATGACATTGCCCACCCCCGAGCTGCAAACGGCCCGGCTGCGACTGCGGCCGTTCACCGAGGCCGACGCGGCACCGCTCTACGAGCTGCACAGCAGCGCCCACGTGATGCATTACTGGGACTCCCCGCCGTGGACCGAACCGGCCCGCGCCCAGCGCTTCATCGCGACCTGCCGGACGATCGAGGAGGAAAGCACGGGAGCGCGGGTGGCAATCGACCGCGTCTCCGACGGCGCGTTCATCGGCTGGTGCGGCCTGACCAGCTGGAACCCGGACTTCCGCAGCGCGTCCCTGGGCTACGTCTTCGACGCCGCCGCGTGGGGCCACGGATACGCCACGGAGACCGCGCACGCCGTCCTGCGGTGGGCGTTCGAGACCTTGGACCTGAACCGCGTCCAGGCCGAGACCGACACCCGCAATGTGGCGTCCGCCCGGGTCCTGGAGAAGCTCGGCTTCGTCCGCGAAGGCACCCTCCGCGAGGACTGCGTCGTCAACGGCGACGTCTCCGACTCCTGGGTCTTCGGCCTCCTCCGCCGCGAGTGGCACCCGACGGCCGACCGCTAGGACCTGTCGTCAATTCCCAGGTCACATACCTGCATCATGCGGACCCCCTCCGCCTCCTCGCACCGGACGAACGCAGTTGCAGGTTCCTGGGATCGCCGCCGCAGGGGCGACGGCGCGCGGGCCGCGGGCACGGCCGGGCCGGCAGTCTGTTCCTGCGACAACGCGTCGTCCTGGTCGCACACTTGAGACGCAGCAACACCAACGACCTCTGGGGCGCGCCCTCAACCGCCGCCCGGGCCCGAAGTGCCCACCAGCACCGCTCACATAGCAGTAGCAGTCACGACCGGACGGCAGGGAGGACCACTCACTGGTGAGGTCGTCCGAGCAGCCCTCCACCCGCGCCTGATCCAGTACGGCGCCTGCACCCGGCCCCACGGCGAGTCCCCCGCAACGCCCACCCCGCTCACACCCGCCGGCGCGCCCCCGGCCCCAGTTCTGCGGTGACGTCCCGGGGAGTCAGCGAAGTGTGCTCCGCCGCGCACTGGACGGTGACATGGACCGGCGCGCCGCAGTCGGTGTGGCGGATGTCCAGGACCGGGCCGGGGCTCTCCGGGCCGAGGGCGTGGCGCTCTCCCCACTGGCCGAGCGCCATCAGGACGGGCCACAGTTCCCAGCCCTTGCGGGTCAGTCGGTACTCGTTGCGGGAGCGGCGGCCCGGCTCCTGATAGCGGACGGTCTCCAGGACGCCGACCGCGGTCAGTTTACGCAGCCGGTCGCTGAGGACGGCCTCCGAGAGCCCGATGTGGCGGTGGAAGTCGTCGAAGCGGCGCACCCCGTTGACGGCGTCGCGCAGGATCAGCAGCGTCCACTTCTCCCCCACCACGTCCAGGGCGCGCTGGACCGGGCAGTTCTCCGTGCTCGCCTCAAGCCACTCCATCCCGTCATCGTAGGGCCCTGGCTTCACCGTTGACAGTCAGATGCGGGCGGGGCTAGCTTCACTGAAAGAAGTCAGATGGTGAGGCGCCCGAGGGCGGCCGGACGGAAGGCGCTGGACTGTGGGACGCACGCGTACGTACAGCTGGGACGATCCCTCGATCCCGGCGCAGTCCGCCCGCGAGATGGCCGGCCTGGACTTCCTGCGCGCGCTGCAGGCGGGGAAGATCCCGCGGCCGCCCATCGGCCAGACCCTCGACTTCGACCTGGACGAGGTGGAGCACGGCCGGGCGGTCTTCTCCGTGCTGCCCGGCGAGGAGCACTACAACCCGATCGGCAGCGTGCACGGGGGCGTGTTCGCCACCCTGCTCGACTCGGCGGCGGGCTGCGCCGTCCAGTCCACACTTCCGCAGGGGATGGCGTACACGTCGCTCGACCTGACCGTGAAGTTCCTGCGGCCGATCACCGCGGAGACGGGCCGGGTTCGCGCCATCGGCACGGTGGTCAACGGCGGGCGCCGCACCGCCCTCGCCCAGGCCCAGCTGGTCGACGCGGACGACCGCCTGCTCGCCCACGCCACCAGCAGCTGCCTGCTCTTCCCGGTACCCGCGTAGCACCGGAGCCCCGCCGCAGGGGTCCGGTGCCGGATGCCCGCTCAGAAGTTGATCATGTGGCCGGTGAGGCCGTGGAACGCCTCCTGGAGTGCCTCGCTGAGCGTGGGGTGGGTGTGGACGTTGCGGGCCAGTTCGGCGGCGGTCAGGTCCCACTTCTGCGCGAGGGTGAGTTCGGGCAGGAGCTCGGCGACGTCGGCGCCGATCAGGTGTCCGCCCAGGAGCTCGCCGTACGCGGCGTCGGCGACGAGCTTGACGAACCCGCCGGGCTCGCCGAGGCCGTGCGCCTTGCCGTTGGCGGTGAACGGGAACTTCGCGACCAGTACGTCGTGGCCCTCGTCCCGCGCCTGCTGCTCGGTCAGCCCGAACGAGGCGACCTGCGGTGAGCTGAACGTCGCGCGCGGCATCATCCGGTAGTCGCCGAGCGGCATGGTCTCGGCCCCGGCGATGGTCTCGGCGGCGACGACGCCCTGGGCCTCGGCGACATGGGCGAGTTGAAGCTTCGCGGTGACGTCACCGATGGCGTACAGGTGCGGGACCGAGGTGCGCATGTACTCGTCGATCGCGATGGCCCCGCGCTCGGTGAGGGTGACGCCGGTGTTCTCCAGGCCGTAGCCGGCGGTGCGGGGCGCGAAGCCGACGGACATGAGCACCTTGTCGGCCCGGATCGCGGCGCGCTCGCCCTTGCTGTCGGTGTACGTGACGGTGACGGAGGAGCCCTCGTCGTCGACGGTCTCGACCTTGGTGGAGGTGAGGAGGTTGATGCCCAGCTTCTTGTACTGGCGGGCGATCTCCTTCGACACCTCGACGTCCTCGTTCGGCAGGGCCCGGTCGAGGAATTCGATGACGGTGACCTCGACGCCGTAGTTGCGCAGTACGTAGGCGAACTCCATGCCGATCGCCCCGGCGCCGACGATGACGATCGAGGCGGGCAGGTCGCGCGCGAGGATCTGGGTCTCGTACGTGACGACGTTCTCGCTGAGTTCGACGCCGGGTAGCAGCTTCACCGTCGAGCCGGTGGCGATGATGGCGTCGTCGAAGGTCACGATCTCGGTGCCGCCCGCGGTGAGGGCGACGTCGAGGGTGCGCGCGTCGGTGAAGGTGCCGCGCCCGTCGATCTCGGTGATGCCGTTCTTCTTCATCAGGAAGTGGACGCCCTTGACCCGCCCGTCGGCCACCTGACGGCTGCGGTCGTACGCGGCGCCGTAGTCGAACGTCACCTCGCCCGAGATCCCGAACTCCTTCGCCTGGTGGTGGAAGGTGTGGGCGAGCTCGGCGTTGCGCAGCAGCGCCTTGGAGGGGATGCACCCGACGTTCAGGCAGACACCTCCCCAGTACTGCTGCTCGACGACGGCGACACTCTTGCCGAGCTGGGCGGCGCGGATCGCGGCGACGTAGCCGCCGGGACCCGCGCCGAGGACGACGACGTCGTAGTGCGTGTTGCTCATTCGGTTTCTCCTTGTCGCTCCACCCCGGTCATGGTCCCGCCGGGGATAGAAGGGCGTACGGCTTGGCACACAGCTCGGCGGTGCGCTCGGAGTCACCCTCGCTGATTCTGCGCAGCAACTCCTCAACCACAGGGCGCGTGTTCGTAGGTGCGGGTATGGATCCGGCCGGCCCTTTTCCGTCCTGATCCGCATCCTGCGAGATCCGCTTCCGATACGCGCCCGAACCACGTACGAGCCGGCGCGGATCGTGATGGGCGGTACCTGGCCGCGCCGGAAGCGTCACTCACGCCTCCTGCCGGTGGTTCGTACGGGCCGGTAGTGGTCGTGGGTGGATTCCAGGACGCCTTCGCCACGAGCCGCGCCGTGCAAGCCTCCGCGTACCGCGTTCACCTCTGCCTTCCGAAGGGTTCCGGTGATCACGGCGAGGGGGCCGGTGGTCCGATGGGCATCGGGGACGGCGCCGTGGCGGGCCAGCAGGGCAAGCACCGGGGACAGGTCCTGCGTTGGCGCTTCGAGTACGAACCGGTCGACGGGTTCGCAGACAGTCGTCCCGGCCCGTTCGAGGGCCTGGCGGACCACCAGGCCGGTGGTGCGCCTTACCTCTGCGGCCTGTGGTGCCGGCGGCTGGTAGCCGCTGTCGGTGACCGTGATCCGCGCGTCGGTCACCCGCCAGCCGTGCGGGCCCACGGACAACGGCTCGTGGAGGTAGTCCAGCAGCGCCGCCCGGTATCCGTCGACGTTGCCGTACACGTGCAGGGGCAGCGTGGAACGGTCCGCAGCGATGACGAGTTCGACTCCGGTGCCGGGTGCGGCCGGCTCGACGGTCACTGCGAGCGTGTAGTCGTACAGATGGCCGGGGGTGCCCCGATACAGCGCGGCGCTGCCGGTACCGGAAGGGCGTTCGATGCAGACCACACCGGTGTCGCGGAAGTCGACGTCGATGCCGTATTCGGCTGCCAACGTGTCGGCCAGCACCTCCTGTTGCACCTCGCCGTAGATCCTGATCCGCGCGGCACCACGCTCGGGCCGCAGGCCGATCAGCGGGTCGATGTCGGCGAGTTCGGACAGGGCCCGGTGCAACTCGCCCTGCCGGGACGGGTCGTGGGCAACCACCCTGGTCTCGAAGCCCGGTGCCGGCAACGCTGCCGCCGCCGCGGTGGCGGACGGGCGGCAACCGAGCCAGTCTCCGATCCGGGCACCGTCCAGGCCCCGCACGCGGGCGATCTCACCGGCCGTCGCACGGTCGCACCGCATGGCGCCGCCGGGCCTGAAGACCTCCAGAGCTGTCACCGTCGCCGACCGGTCACCGCCGAGCGACACCCGATCGCGGACGCCGAGCGTTCCGGCACGCATCCGCACCGTGCAGACCCGCTGCCCTCCCGACCGTTCGACCTTGAACACCTGCGCCACCGCCGGTGCGTCGTCATCGCCGGCCGCCACGGGAAGCGCTACGGCAAGCAGGTCGATGACGGACTCGATCAGAGGGCGGACGCCCGCACCGGTCCTGGCCGAACCGAACAGAACCGGGTGGACACCACCACCGGCACGGGTCAGCGCGCCGAGGGCTGCACGCAGCCGTTGCGGTCCGATGGATAGCCCCTCCCAGGCGAGCCAGTACTCGAGCAGGTCGTCGTCATGGTCCGCGATCAATTCCGTCAGATGCTCCGACTCGACCGGGTCGTCCCACGCGCACGGTGCCACCTCGGCCGCGGCCGTGCCCGGGTTGCGTACGTGACCGAGCGGTACGAGTGCGGGGCTCAGGCGGCTCCGGATTCCCTCAAGGACCCGCTCGGGCGCCGCGCCGGACCTGTCGATCTTGTTGACGAAGAAGACGACGGGGATGCCGAGGCGACGCAATGCCCGGTACAGCACGATGGTCTGAGCCTGCACACCCTCCACCGCGGACAACACCAGGACGGTGCCGTCGAGGACCGCCAGCGAGCGGTCGACCTCGGCGATGAAGTCGGGGTGGCCCGGAGTGTCGACGAGGTTGACGGTGACGTCGTCGATCGCGAACGCCGCGACGGAGGACCGGATCGTGATGCCCCGCTGCCGCTCCAGGGAGAGGGTGTCGGTCTGGGTCGTGCCGTCATCCACCCGGCCGACCTGTTCGATGGCACCGCCGACATGCAGCAGCGCCTCGGTCAGACTGGTCTTGCCGGCATCGACGTGGGCCACCACGCCCAAGTTGAGCCGCCGGGCGCTGAGCGCCGGGCGGGTGGTAGCGGTGTCATGGTGTGTGGGGGCGGGAGAGTTCGGACGGTTCATGGCTCCTCGTGTGCGGGTCGGCGGCGACGGCGGGGCACACGAGTTGGCGCATGTTGAAGTCCGTTTCTCTCGGTCGATCAGGGATCGCTTGGTCAGGGGCGATGTTCCAAGCGGCATCCAGCGCTGTCAACGCAATTCCGCACGGGTCCGGTTGGGTCGCAACAGATGATGCAGCAGATGCGGTACTTGTCGGCGCCGACTATCGGTTGCGTCGGTCGTACCGTGCCTTGGCCATGCGACGGCAGACGCCGCTCCCGACCGCCACGCAGAAACTGATCAGCGTGGCAGTGCCCCAACGTTGGTCGTTCATGACGCAGCCATAGGCCGCGAGGCAGGAGCACAGGGTCATGAAGAACATGATCGAGCAGAGCATTCGCAGCGGGACCAGGTACCACGCCGGCTTGAATTCGCTCGCGGCCCCTGCGGGCTGAATGCGATCGTATGGGCCTCCGGCCTCCATGTCGGCGGCTATGCCCTGGACGATGGCGGCGAACTGCCGATCGATGTCCGCGTTCGAGGGATCTTCCCTACGGTCCTCACTCACGGTGAACCCCGTTTCGCTGGCCAGCGCCGACTCTCCCGATCCTCCCGTGGCGCGGAGACCTCGTCAACGTCCTTCGTGCGAGGGGCGGTTGGGGTGCGTCGGGGCCTGCGGTTGATACCGGTGGTCAGCCACGGGCAACAGGCCCAGGCGCAGGCGGGGGTCTCCTTCGGCTACGCGGACGAGACCGCGCCGGTGAACCGGATCGCGACCGACCGGGCGACCTTGGAGATGACCACCAACTTCCACGGCTGGAGTCCCGCACGACAGGGCCGTGGGGACGGCTGCGGACCCCCGTCAGGCCGTGGCGAGGAAGTCGCGGACCGCGGCCGCGAAGCCGGTCGGGTCGTTGGCGTATACGAAGTGGTCGGTCTCCAGCTCGACGAGGCGGGTGCCGGGGCGTCGGGCGACCATCTGCTCGGCCTGCTCCGCCGACAGCACGCCGCCCTTGGTGCCACGCACCAGCAGCGCCGGGCAGGTGGAGCCGGTCCAGTCGGCCCAGTGGTCGCCGTGCACCTGATCCTCGGAGTCGTAGATGTCCTGGGGGTGGAAGGGCAGGCCCCAGGTGCCGTCCGGCCGCTCACGGACGGCCGACTCGAAGTGCGGTGCGAACGGGCCGAGTTGCGCGACGAACGCCTCCCGGTCGGGGGCGCTGCCCTGCGGCAGGTTCAGGACGAACGACAGCGGATTGCTGCCGTCCAGGCCGAGTTCAGCGCATCCTTCGGCATTGACCAGCGCGGTGACGCGCTCGGGGTGGCGGGCCGCGAACTGGTAGACGTTGATCGCGCCGAGCGAGTGGCCGAGGAGGGCCGCCCGATCCAGATCCAGGTGATCCATGAGGGCCTCCAGGTCGGCGAGGTAGCCCTCCCGGCTGTAGTCGGCCGCCCGGTCGGACTCGCCGTGGCCGCGCTGGTCGGGGGCTATGACCCGCCACTCCGGGGCGAGCGTGGCGGCGAGCCCGGCGTACGACAGGCCTTCGGACATGTGCCCGTGCAGGGCGAGCAGCGGACGGCCGGGGCCGCCGAAGTCCACGTAGGAAAGGGTGCGGCCGTCGATGGTGAGCGCGGAGCGCTTGGCGATGTCGGTGTCCATGGCGTCACCGTAGAGCAGATCTATACGAGCGTACAATACGTTTGTTTAATACGGCCGTATGAATCTCGGTGCGCACGCGTGCGTGGTCCACCACCTCGTAGCCGTGCTCCCTGGCCCGACTACGCGGCACGTGCTGTCGCGTTCGCCACGAATCTGGCTCCGGCCGGGTCGGTCAGGACTGCCTCGGACGAGTCCGTTCCCAGTTGCAGGGCTTGGCCGCCGTGGGCTCGTGCCGCCTGCATGCACGCGGCCACGTCGTCGACCGAGAAGTGGACTTGCCACCGCGGGCGGACCGCCGGATCAGGCGCCGAGTCCACCGCACCCGAATGAATGCGGGCCACGACATCACCGTGGCTGCGCAGGACGACTTCCTCGTTCTCGTAGCGGACTTCACAGCATCCGGGCTCCTCGGACGCCCACCCCAGAACCTCTGCGTAGAACATCGTCGCGTCGAAGGCATCGCGCGTATGCAACTCCACGAACGCCGGTGCCGCACGGCGCCATGTCTCCCAGTCGCTCACCAGCTCGCCCTCCCACACGCCGAAGACCGCCCCGTCCCGGTCGGCGAGCACGGCCGCCCTCCCCGGAGGGAAGGACAAGGGCCCCACCGCGGTCGTCCCACCGCGTTCGCGGCTGCGGGCCACCGTGTCGTCGGCGCTTGCCGCAGCGAAGAAGGGTGTCCACACGCCGGGCATCGAGCCCATCCCCATGGCGGACACCCCCGCCACGGGTACCCCGCGCACACTCGCGAACCGGTACCGCTCGCCCAGTCTGCCCACACGCCAGTCCCAGCCCAAGACCGCCTGGTAGAAGTCTTCCGCCTCGCCCAGGTCATGTGTGGACAGGCTCACCCAACAGGGCGCGCCCAGCACCGAGTTGCTGTTCAGATCCGTGCACTGAGCTGTCGTAGAGGTGTTCATTTCATACCGATCCGAGGTTCATTACGTGCAGGCCTTCGGCGTCAGCCACAGAGTGGACAGCGGCGGAAGGCATACGTCCAGCGAAGCGGGCAGGCCGTGGCAGGCGGTCGGCTCCTGAGTCAGCGGGGCGCGGTTGGCAACCCCACTGCCGCCGTATCGCTTCGCATCGGTGTTGAGGATTTCCTGCCATGTGCCGGAGGCCGTCTGCGGGACGCCGAGCCGGACACCCTCCCGTACCACGGGCGAAAAATTGCAGATGGCCAGCAGAGGGCTGCCGTCGGCCGAGTGGCGCAGGAACGCGAGCACATTGTCGTCCGCGTTGTCGGCGATGACCCAACGGAAGCCTGCCGGGTCGGAGTCCCTCTCCCAGAGCGCGGGGAGGTCCGTGTAGCGTCGGTTGAGGTCCCGGACCAGGCGTTGCACTCCCAGATGGTCTTCTCTGCCGGCATTGCCTTCTTCGATGAGGTGCCAATCCAGGCCGTGTTCCTCGGACCATTCGGCGCCCTGGGCGAACTCCTGGCCCATGAAGAGGAGTTGCTTGCCGGGGTGGGCCCACATGAAGCCCATGTAGGCGCGCTGGTTGGCGCGTTGTTGCCACCAGTCGCCGGGCATCTTGGAGACCAGGGACTTCTTGCCGTGCACGACCTCGTCGTGGGAGATGGGGAGTACGTAGTTCTCGCTGTACGCGTACACCATCGAGAACGTCATCTCGTGGTGGTGGAACTTGCGGTGCACCGGCTCGTGGCTCATGTAGTCCAGCGAGTCGTGCATCCAGCCCATGTTCCACTTCAGGCCGAAACCGAGGCCGCCGAAGCCGCCGGGGCCGATGTGGTGGGTGGCGCGGGTGACGCCGTCCCAGGCGGTCGACTCTTCGGCGATCGTCACCACGCCCGGTACTTCCCGGTACAGGGTGGCGTTCATCTCCTGGAGGAAGGCGACGGCGTCGAGGTTCTCGCGGCCGCCGAACTGGTTCGGCGTCCACTGGCCCTCCTCGCGCGAGTAGTCGAGGTAGAGCATCGAGGCGACCGCGTCGACCCGCAGGCCGTCGATGTGGAACTCCTGGCACCAGTAAAGGGCGTTCGCCACCAGGAAGTTGCGGACCTCCTTGCGGCCGTAGTCGAACTCGAGGGTGCCCCAGTCGGGGTGCGCGGCGCGCAGCGGGTCCTCGTGTTCGTAGAGTGTGCGGCCGTCGAACTCTGCCAAGGCCCAGTCGTCGCGGGGGAAGTGGGCGGGGACCCAGTCCATGAGGACGCCGATGCCGGCCTGGTGGAGCTTGTCGATCAGGTGCTTGAAGTCGTCGGGGCTGCCCAGGCGGGCCGTCGGTGCGTAGAAGCCGGTGACCTGGTAGCCCCAGGAGCCGCCGAAGGGGTGTTCGGCGACCGGGAGCAGCTCTACGTGTGTGAAGCCCAAGTCCTGTACGTAGGCGGGGAGTTGCTCGGCGAGTTGGCGGTAGGTGAGACCGGGGCGCCAGGACGGCAGGTGCACCTCGTACACCGAGAACGGCGACTCGTGGACGGGGTGCGCGGTGCGCCGCTCCAGCCAGGCCTCGTCACCCCACGTGTGATGGGAGACATCGACGATGGACGCGGTCGCCGGCGGCTTCTCGGTGCGGCGCGCCATGGGGTCCGCGTGCTGTCGGGGCGAGCCGTCGGGGCCGACGATCTCGAACTTGTACAGCTCGCCCTCGCCGATGCCCGGCACGAACAGCTCCCACACCCCGGAACGACCCAGCGAGCGCATGGGTGTTGATGTGCCGTTCCAGCAATTGAAGTCGCCGACCATGCGGACACCACGCGCGTTGGGGGCCCACACGGCGAAGCGGGTCCCTCGCACACCTTGATGTTCCATGACATGTGCGCCCAGCGCCGTCCACAGTCCCTCGTGCCGGCCCTCGCCGATGAGATGCAGGTCCAACTCCCCCAAGGACGGCAGGAATCGGTAGGGATCCTCCACCTCGACGACGCCCTCGGCGGTGGTCACCCGCAGCCGGTATTCACGGACGGTGGCGTTCGGGAGTTCGCCTTCGAACAGGCCGTCGCCCGTCTCCGGCAGTCCCCAGGACGTGTCACCTGCCAGCACCGCCACATCGAGGGCGTACGGGAGGAGACAGCGTACGATCACGCCCTCCGGCCCCGGGTGCGCCCCGAGCACGGCATGCGGATCGTGGTGGGTTCCGCTCAGCAGTGCCGTACGCGTACCTCCGTCGACGCCCGGCCCCGGCCCGGCGCGTCGCTGCAGGAGCGGATCGGCGGTGGTGTCGGCGGTCATGGTCGGCTCCTTCGGAAGGTGTGGGGCAGCGTCACGACAACCTCAGCGTGTGCCGGTGAGACGGGCCACGGCCTCCAGGGGGACGGTGATCCAGTCGGGGCGGTGTGTCGCCTCGTACAGCACCTCATAGACGGCGCGGTCGACCTCGTAGGCACGCATCAGTTCCGGCGCCGCCGTCGGCTCGAAGCCCCCGGCTTCGCTGTAGCCGGAGCAGAAGGCGGTGCGGCACTGGTCGGCCCACTGGGGGCACGGGGTGGCGCCCATGTGCGCCGCGTAGTCGAAGGACCTGAGCATGCCGACCACGTCGCGGATAGGCGATCGGTCCGCACGGCGTTCCGCCAGCGGGCGCGAGGGCTCCCCCTCGAAATCGACCGCATGCCAACTCCCGTCGGCCCACAGGACCTGCCCCAGGTGGAGGTCTCCATGGATCCGTTGCAGGGACGGCTCACTGTGGGTCGCTGCCGCAGCCGCGAAGATGCCCTGGATGGCGGGCACATGACGGCGCAGGGCCGGCACCGTCTCGGCCGAGCGTTTCAGCCGGTGCATCATCTCCTCGGCGAGACGGGCGCGGTGATGCTCCTCGGGCTTCGCGGTGGGAAAGACATGGGCGAGGGCCGCGTGCAGTTCGCCCGTCGTGCGGCCAAGGCCCCACGCCTGCTTGACGAAGTCACCTTGGGCCGCGGCCGAGTCCAGGGCCAGCTGCCAGCCGTCCGTCGCCCCGGCCAGGAAGGGCTGGACCATGCCGAGGGTGCCCCAGAACGGTTCGGTCACGAAGAACCAGGCCTCGGGCGCCGGCACCGAGGGGTGCCCCCAGCGGCCCAGCCGAGCGGTCACCTCGAGGTCGGGGTTGATGCCTCGCTGGATGCGACGGAACAGCTTGAGAATGAGCCTGTCGCCATAAACGATCGAGGAGTTGGACTGCTCGGTGTCCAGGACGCGGGGGGCAAGACCCGTCGGCACCGACGCATGGCGGAAGGACTCGAAGCGGAGCGCCCCGACCTTCCCGCCCTCGCGCAGACGGTCCAGCAGCAGGACCGCGACGCGGTGGTCATGAAGGGCGTCGTAGACCATCAGGGTGCCGCCGGCGGGTCCGTCCATCTGCCCGAGGGCGTGCTGCCACAGCCGCGGGGGTGGGTCGACGGCCGCGCCGAGTATCAACTGGTAGTGGTTCTCGTCCTGTTGACCGGCTTCCTCCACGCGCACGAGCAGGTGGAAGCACTCGGGTGTCAGTGCGGTCGCGGCCACTACCGAGATCTCGGTGATCCGGCGGCCGCTGCTCGCGTACCAGCGCTGTCTCGGGAGCCAGCGGCTGAGCAGTTCGTTGAGCGAGGAGCCGAGAAGCGCGGGGCGCGGGTCGCCGAGTTCGATCAGGGGGCGGGTCATGGCGTGAGGTCCAATCGTGCGGAGCCCCCCGCGGTGTGGTCGTCCGGCGCTGAGGCCTCGCTCAGCCGGAACCAGTAGAAGCTGTGTCCCGCCAGTGTCAGCAGGTACGGCAGTTCGCCGATGGCCGGGAAGCGCACCCCGCCGATCAGTTCCACCGGGTGCCGCCCGGCGAAGGACTGGAGGTCGAGTTCGGTGGGCTGGGCGAAGCGGGAGAAGTTGTGCACGCACAGGACCAGGTCGTCCGCTCCGTCCTCGCTCGCGGGGGCCTCGCGCAGGAACGCGAGCACGGCCGGGTTGGAGGAGGGGAGTTCGGTGTAGGAGCCGAGGCCGAAGGCCGGATTCTGTTTGCGGATCTCGATCATCCGGCGGGTCCAGTGCAGCAGGGACGACGGGGAGGACATCGACGCCTCCACGTTCGTGACCTGGTAGCCGTAGACCGGATCCATGATCGTGGGCAGGAAGAGACGGCCCGGGTCGCAGGAGGAGAAGCCGGCGTTGCGGTCCGGGGTCCACTGCATCGGGGTGCGTACCGCGTCGCGGTCGCCGAGCCAGATGTTGTCGCCCATCCCGATCTCGTCGCCGTAATACAGGATCGGCGTGCCGGGCAGCGAGAGGAGGAGTGCGGTGAACAGTTCGATCTGGTTGCGGTCGTTGTCGAGGAGGGGTGCGAGGCGGCGGCGGATGCCGATGTTGGCGCGCATTCGCGGGTCCTTGGCGTACTCCGCGTACATGTAGTCGCGTTCTTCGTCGGTGACCATTTCGAGGGTCAGCTCGTCGTGGTTGCGCAGGAAGATGCCCCACTGGCAGCCCGACGGGATCGGCGGCGTCTTGGCCAGGATCTCCGAGACCGGATAGCGGGACTCGCGCCGCACCGCCATGAAGATCCGCGGCATGACGGGGAAGTGGAAGGCCATGTGGCACTCGTCGCCGCCGGTGTCGGGTGCGCCGAAGTAGTCGACGACGTCCTCCGGCCACTGGTTGGCTTCCGCGAGCAGCACCACGTCCGGGTACTGGGAGTCGATCTCCTTGCGGACCCGTTTCAGCATCTCGTGGGTGGCCGGGAGGTTTTCGCAGTTGGTGCCCTCCTCGGCGTAGAGGTAGGGGACCGCGTCCAGGCGGAAGCCGTCGATGCCGAGGTCGAGCCAGAAGCGCAGGGCGGCGAGGATCTCTTCCTGGACGGCCGGGTTCTCGTAGTTGAGGTCCGGCTGGTGGGAGAAGAAGCGGTGCCAGTAGTACTGCTTGCGCACCGGGTCGAAGGTCCAGTTCGACGCCTCGGTGTCCACGAAGATGATCCGGGCGTCCTCGTACTGCTTGTCGTCGTCGGCCCACACGTAATAGTCGCCGTAGGGCCCCTCCGGGTCGGAGCGGGACTGCTGGAACCACTCGTGCTGATCACTGGTGTGGTTCATGACGAAGTCGATGATCACGCGCATCCCGCGCTGGTGCGCCGCGTCGACGAACTCGACGAAGTCGACCAGGTCACCGGTCTCGGGCAAGGTGACGATGTAGTTGGCGACGTCGTAACCGTTGTCCAGCAGCGGTGACTTGAAGAAGGGCGGCAGCCAGAGGCAGTCGACGCCCAGCCACTGGAGATAGTCCAGCTTCGCCGTGATGCCCTTCAGGTCGCCTACGCCGTCTCCGTTGCTGTCCTGGAAAGAGCGGACCAGGACCTCGTAGAAGACCGCGCGCTTGAACCAATCAGGGTCCCGGGACAGGATTCCTGGCCGTTCGGGACGCATGTATTCGTCCGTTGTCATGAGGGCTTCTCCCTCGGTCGTTCATGACAATTGCGGAAGAGCGCTTCCTGACTCAACCGATGGTGAAAATGTGCGCGGGCGTCTCGCCCGGCGTCAGACAGACGTAGTTGGTGGCACTCCAGGTGTACGTCCGGCCGGTCAACTCGTCGCGCACGCGGAAAGTGCTGTCCGGCGGGACCTTCAGAGCCTCGCAATCGAGGCGGACCGTGGCTTCCTGGGTGTGGTGCGGGTCGAGGTTCACGACCACCAGTACCGTGTTCGAGCCCTGTGCGGACGTGGTGGTTTTGGAGTACACGAGTACCGCGTCCTGGTCGGCGTGGTGGAAGTGCACGTCGCGCAGGGTGTGCAGGGCCGGGTTGCGGCGGCGTATCGCGTTGAGCGCGGTGATCAGCGGGGCGATCGTGCGGCCCTCTCGTTCGGCCGACTCCCAGTCACGGGGCCGCAGTTGATACTTCTCGGAGTGCAGATACTCCTCGCTTCCGGCGCGCAGCGGGGTGTTCTCACAGAGTTCGTAGCCGCTGTAGACACCCCACGTCGGTGAGAGGGTCGCGGCCAGGACGGCGCGGAGCTCGAAGGCGGGGCGGCCGCCGTCCTGCAGGAACTCGTGCAGGATGTCGGGGGTGTTCACGAAGAAGTTCGGCCGCATGTAGCAGGCCGCCTCCCCGCTCAACTCCGCGGCGTACTCGGTGAGTTCCTGCTTCGAATTGCGCCAGGTGAAGTACGTGTACGACTGCTGGAAGCCGATCGCGGCCAGGGTGTGCATCATCGCCGGCCGGGTGAAGGCCTCCGCCAGGAAGATCACGTCCGGGTCCGTGCCGTTGATGTCGGCGATGACGCGTTCCCAGAAGACGACGGGTTTGGTGTGCGGGTTGTCGACGCGGAAGATGCGGACGCCGTGGTCCATCCACAGGCGCAGGATCCGGGTCGTTTCGGCGATCAGGCCCGGCATGTCCTTGTCGAAGGCGATGGGATAGATGTCCTGGTACTTCTTCGGCGGGTTCTCCGCATACGCGATCGTGCCGTCGGCGCGGTGCTGGAACCAGTCGGGGTGCTTGTCCACCCAGGGGTGGTCGGGCGAGCACTGCAGCGCGAAATCCAGGGCCACCTCCATGCCCAGGCCTCGGGCCCGGTCCACGAACGCGTCGAAGTCCTCGAACGTGCCCAGGTCCGGGTGGATCGCGTCGTGGCCGCCCTCGGGCGAGCCGATGGCCCAGGGGACACCCACGTCGTACGGGCCCGGAGACAGCGAGTTGTTGGGGCCCTTGCGAAACGTGGTGCCGATGGGGTGGATGGGTGGCAGGTACACCACGTCGAAACCCATCTCCGCGATGGCCGGAAGACGACGGGCCGCCGTACGGAACGTACCGCTCACCGGCGGCCGGCCCGGCTCCACCACGGCACCCTCGGAACGCGGAAAGAACTCGTACCAGGACCCGAACAACGCCCGCTCCCGCTCCACGAGCAACGGAAAAGGCCGGCTCTCGGTCAGGCGTTCACGCAGCGGGGCGTCCCTCAGCGCGGCGCGCACCGCGGGGGCCGCGACCGTGGCCAATCGGTCCAGCGGGCTTTGGGCCGCATCGCACAGCGCGTCCGCGGCTGCGGCCAGAACCTCGCGCGTCTCTTTCGTCGAGGCCCGGGCCAGGGCCTCTTCCAGGTACACGGCCCCCTGTTCCAGCGTGCTCTCGCAGTCGACGCCGGCCCGTACCTTGATCGTGGCGTCTCGCAGCCACGTGGCCACGGGATCGCGCCATGCCCGGACGCAGTAGCTCAGTCGCCCGCACCTGTCGGAGCCGACCTCGGCGCTCCAGCGGTCGGTCCCGGGAGCCACCGGTGTCATCGGCCACCGGCCCGCCTCGTCCCCGTCGGACGTGCGCAGCACCACTTCGGCGCCGAGGATCCCGTCGCCCTCGACGAACACCAGGGCCGTGACGGTGAAGGACTCCCCCACGACCGCCTTGGCCGGACGTCGGCCTCCGTCGACGGACGGCCTCACATCCTCGATCGGGATGGGCACAGCGGTGTTCGACGGCGTCGTCATGCGGTGTCACCCTTCTCGATCGCAAGCGCGTGACGTGAGCGCTGGGCCGCTTCGGCGGCCTCCCGGCCGCACCGCTCACCCGTGACCCGGCACAAGGCGGCGACGGCACGCTCGAAGTTCTCGCGCGCCTCGGCATCGTCCGGAGAAGCCAGGAATCGACGCTCCCAGAAGCGGTAGCTCGCCAGGCACTGGTCAACCTCTGCGGTGACACGCGGTGTCGCCATGGTTGGCCTCCGGGCCTCCGCGACGCCGAGCCCAACGGGCTCGCCTGCCGTTCACGGAGAGAGTTCCCATCGTTACCGTGGGCTGCTCCTTCCCCATCTTGCGACGCGGTCGGCGATCCGTCCTGTTGAGCGCAGCGTCGCCCCGCGGTCACGTCCGGTTGCACGAATGGAGTACAGCGCACAGGCTGATCGATGACTCTCAAGCGATTCATGCTCACGGTCCGTCCACATTCCTCCGCCGTCCCGGCAAGGCCGTGAGCTACGCGGTGAGGAGCAGGAACCATGCACCAGGCAACGCCCAGCTACTACCACATCGCCGTGGAGCCGGCCCCCGAGCGCGTCGGCCAGGTCCAGCGCATCGTGGCCGCACACACCCGCTACTGGGGACTCGAGCGTCTGACGCCCTCGACGATCCGCGGTCTCGGCGTCCTGCTGGAAATGGCCGTGGAGGGGCGGCCGGACAGCCGCATCGAGGTCGAGACGTGGTGGAACGGGCAGCACTTGATCAACGCCGTGTCCTACGAGGCCCCGGCCTGCGGAGCCGCTCGCGGGTTCCCCCAGCGTTGCTCCGCGCAGCTCGCGGCCCTGAGCGACGGGTGGGGCAGCTGCACGCAGGAAGCCCGGCGCATCGTGTGGTTCTCCCTGCGCAGCAGGGCCGGGGTACGGGAGATCCTGGTCCCCAAGCTTCCGGTTCCGGATGCGAGCGAAGCGCTCCAGCTGCCCCGCTCCGCGCTGCCGACGGCCGCTCCGGAGTCCGTGCCCGTCACCACCGGCACCGCTTCGTGACGGCCGGGGTCCGCGTTCGGAGCGGGCGTCCCTACCCGCTCGGAGCGACCTACGACGGCCACGGCACGAACTTCGCCTTGTTCAGTGCCGTGGCCGACCAGGTGGATCTCGTCCTCCTTGACGCCGACGGCACCGAACGCACGGTGCCACTGCCCGAGGTCTACGGATCCGTGTGGCACGGCTACGTGCCGGATGCCGGGCCGCCCCAGCAGTACGGGTACCGCATCCACGGCCCGTGGGAGCCGGCGTCGGGGCACCGGTGTGATGCCGAGGCATTCCTTCTCGATCCCTACGCCAAGGCGGTCCACTGTCGCGCCGGCGCGGCAGGAGTCGACGGGGAGGGCCTGTGCGGCGTGGTCGTCGACCCGGCCTTCGACTGGTCCGGCGACACACCGCCGGATCACGCCTACGCCGATTCCGTCATCTACGAAGCACATGTGCGGGGACTGACCGCAAGACACCCCGGTGTGCCCGAGGACCTGCGGGGCACCTATGCGGGCCTGGCCACGCCCGCGGTCCTCGACCACCTCACCGACTTGAAGGTGACCGCGGTCGAGCTGCTCCCTGTCCACCAGTTCGTACAGGACGGCTTCCTGCGGGACCGCGGCCTTTCCAACTACTGGGGCTACAACACGATCGGCTTCTTCGCACCGCACCATGCCTATGCGGCACACGGCACGCTCGGCGAACAGGTCACCGAGTTCAAGAGCATGGTCAAGTCGCTGCACGCCGCGGGCCTCGAGGTGATCCTCGACGTGGTCTACAACCACACGGCGGAGGGGAACGAGAACGGGCCCACCCTGTCCTTCCGCGGTATCGACAACGCGGCGTACTACCGCCTCGCCGAGGACGACTTCAGCCGTTACTACGACACCACGGGCACCGGCAACAGCCTCCTCATGCGGCACCCCAACGTGCTGCAGCTGCTCATGGATTCGCTGCGGTACTGGGTCACCGAGTGTCACGTGGACGGCTTCCGCTTCGACCTGGCGGCCACGTTGGCCCGCCAGTTCCATGAGGTCGACCGGTTGTCGGCCTTCTTCGACCTCATCCAGCAGGACCCCGTGATCAGCCGCGTCAAGCTGATCGCCGAACCCTGGGACCTCGGCGAGGGCGGATACCAGGTGGGCAACTTCCCGCCCCTGTGGTCCGAGTGGAACGGCAAGTACCGCGACTGCGTCAGGGACGTCTGGCGGGCCCGGGACGGCACCCTCGCGGAGTTCGCCTCCCGGCTCACCGGGTCCGCGGACCTCTACCAGCACGAGCGCCGCCGCCCGCGGGCCAGTATCAACTTCGTCACCGCGCACGACGGATTCACTCTGCGTGACCTCGTGTCCTACAACGAGAAGCACAACGAGGCCAACGGCGAGCACAACAACGACGGTGAGAGCGACAACCGGTCCTGGAACTGCGGGCAGGAGGGGCCGAGCGACGACCCCGGTGTGCTGTCCCTGCGCGCCAGACAGCAGCGCAACCTTCTGGCGACCCTGGTGCTGTCCCAGGGCGTGCCGATGCTGAGTCACGGGGACGAACTGGGCCGCACCCAGCAGGGCAACAACAACGCCTACTGCCAGGACAACGAACTGACATGGGTCGACTGGGACCTCGACGACGAGCGCGCCTCCCTGCTGGCCTTCACCCGCGATCTCATCGAACTGCGCACCACCCACCCGGTGTTGCGTCAGCGTCGCTTCTTCCGCGGCGAGGCCCCCTCGGGCCATGACCACGGCCTGCCGGACCTGGTCTGGCTCCGCCCCGACGCGACAGAGATGACGGAAGAGGACTGGAACCGGCCCGACGCACATGCCCTGGCCGCGTTCCTCAACGGCGACGCGATGGTCGGGCGGGACAGCCTCGGAGAGCGGGTCGTCGACGACTCGTTCCTGTTCCTCTTCAACTTCTACTGGAACGCGATGGAGTTCCAGTTGCCCGACGCGTCGTACGGCGTCTCCTGGACGACACGCATCAACACGGCGGAGGCCGACGGCGTGCCGGACGAGTCCGAATTCAAGGCTGAAGCGACCATCCGGCTGGAGGCGCACTCGCTGGCCGTCCTCTCCCACCGCTCCGGCATGTGAGAGGCAGACAACGTGCGACTTTCCTCCCCGGTGGTCGACAGCGCCCGCTCTTTTGTAGAGTCGAAGACACAACGAGCACGAGCTTGGGAAAACAGGCTCGCTCCAGGAGCACGAGCCACCCGGAACGGGTGTTGATCGGCCCCTGGTCATCTTGCGGACCGCGACGATGAGGAGCGAACCATGGCCACACGTCACGTGCACGACGACGCCCCTGATACCGAACAGGATTTTCTCCGGCTCGCGAACACACCCGAGGGGCGCGAACGGGACGCCCTGATCGAGCAACTGGTGGAGGCCTGGCTGCCCATGGCACACCGCCTGGCCGGCCGGTACCGCAACAAGGGCGAGAGCCCCGACGACCTGAACCAGGTCGCGGCTCTGGGCCTCGTGAAGGCCGTCGAACGCTATGAGCCCGGGCGCGGGGCCTTCGAGGCGTACGCGGTTCCCACGATCACCGGCGAGCTGCGCCGCCACTTCCGTGACCACACCTGGGACGTGCGCGTCCCGCGGCGCGTCCAGGACCTGCGCAACAAGGTCCGAGTCGCGCGCCGAGCCCTGCTCGACGAGCCCGATCACCAGCACGAACCCGATCTGGAGGAGATCGCGGCCCGCGCCGGGCTGACCCTGGACGAGGTCCGCGACGGTATGGAGGCGCTGGAGAGCTACAGCAGCCTGTCCCTGGACGCCGAGCTCGGCTCGTCCCCGGACGGAGGGGAGGGAATCAGTCTCGCCGACACGCTCGGCCAGGAGGAGCCCCACTACGACCTGGTCGCCGACCGGGAAGCCGCCAAGGAAGGCCTGCGGACACTCCCGGAACGTGAACGCTCCATCCTCTACATGCGCTTCTTCGAGGACATGACCCAGTCCCACATCGCCCAGGAGATCGGCGTCTCCCAGATGCACGTCTCCCGCCTCATCAGCCGCAGCTGCGCCCAGGTGAGGGAGTACGCGACACACGGTGTCCCCGAGACTCAACAGGCCGCCTGACGGTTCAGGCCCTCGCCGTACCCCGACACGGGCCGGCGGGGGCCTGCCCGCCGGTTCGCTTCGGTGAGCCTGGGTACGCGGCGGATCCGGGACACCGAGAGGGAACGTGACATATGCGCACTGTCGGGGTGGAAGAGGAACTGCTGCTCGTCGACCGTGACAGCGGAGAGCCGCGCTCGATGTCGAGCGCGGTCATGGCGGTGGCCGCCCGCAGCGGCGACGAGGACTTCGAGGCTGAACTGCACCGCGAACAGCTGGAGTTCGCCACCCGTCCGCACGAGGCGATGTCGGATCTCGCCGAGGACATCGCCCAGTGGCGCAGGGCCGCCACCGATCACGCGGAGCGGCTGGGCTGCGCGGCCGCCGCTCTCGCCACGTCCCCGCTCCCGGTGAGCCCCACCGTGGGTGCCGGTGCACGCCACCAGTGGCTGGCGCGGGAGTTCGGCCTGACCACGCAGGAGCAGCTCACCTGCGGCTGCCACGTCCATGTGGCCATCGAGTCGGACGAAGAGGGCGTCGCCGTGCTGAACCGGATCCGCCCCTGGCTGTCCGTGCTCGTCGCGCTGAGCGCCAACTCGCCGTTCTGGCAGGGCAAGGACTCCGGGTACAGCAGCTATCGAAGCCAGGTGTGGGGGCGGTGGCCGTCGGCGGGGCCGGTGGAGCTCTTCGAGGACGCCGCCGCGTACCACCGCCAGGTCGAGGCCATGGTCGCCACCGGCGTCGTACGGGACAAGGGCATGGTCTACTTCGACGCCCGGCTGTCGGCCGCCCACCCGACCGTCGAGGTGCGCGTCGCCGATGTGTGTCTCGAGCCGTCGACGACCGTTCTGCTCGCCATGCTGGTACGTGGTCTGGTCGAGACGGCGGCGCGCGAGTGGCGCTCCGGCGGGCCCGCTGCCGACCACGCCGTGGCGCTGCTGCGCCTCGCGGCCTGGCGCGCGAGCCGCTCGGGCCTCGACGATCAGCTCGTGAGCCCCCGGCTGATGCAGCCGGTTCCGGCCCGGGCCGCGGTGGACTCGCTCCTGGAACACGTGCGGCCGGCGCTGGAGGACGCCGGTGACTTCGAGGAGGCCCGCGCGCTGGTGTCCCGGCTGCTGCGCGACGGCAACGGCACCTACCGGCAGCGCGAGGCCTTCCGGCGTACGGAGAGCCTGCGGGAGGTGGTCGCGGAGTGTGTGCGCAGGACCCACAGCGGCGTGTGAGGCACCCCTGCCTCCGCATAGAGACACCCACCTCCGCGAAGGCGACGCTGAAGTCACACCGAAGTCAGGTCTGCCGCGAGTGCACCGGGTCGTTCTCCAGCTCCTGTGGGCATGTGCGGTGGGCGCCGCGGGCGAGCCGGTCACGTCGCCAGTCGAACGTGGCGAGCACCAGCGACGCCGCCATCCCGATCAGGGCGGTTCCCAGTGCGATGGCCAGAGCGCCCCGGTAGTCCTCGCCCTCACCGAGCACCAGGTAGAACAGGCCGGGCAGGGCCGCCGTCCCGACCGCCGCGCCGAGCCGCTGCCCGGTCTGCAGGGCGCCGCCCGCCGCGCCCGCCATCCGCACCGGCACGTCACGCAGCGTCATCGTGATGTTCGGTGAGACCACGAAGCCGCTGCCCACCCCGCCGACGAAGAGCACCGGCGCGGCCACCCAGGGCGCGATGTCCAGCGGGGCGAGGCGCAGCAGCAGGGCGGTGCCGCCGAGGCCGACGATCACGCCGGTCAGGCCGCAGACCGTGAGCAGGCGCCCGAACCGGTCCACGAGGCGCCCCGCGACCACCGCCGCGCTCGCGGATCCCAGGGCGAAGGGGGTCACGGCGAGCCCGGAGCGCAGCGGCGAGAAGCCGAGCCCGTGCTGGTAGAAGAGCGCGAACACCAGCCATACGCCGCTGAATCCGATGAAGTAGAGGGTGCCGACACCGGCGCCGACGGCATAGCCGCGCACGGTGGTGAACAGCCGCGGGTCGAGCAGCGGCTGAACGTCGCGGGCCACGAGGCGGCGCTGCCACGCCGTGAACGCGATCAGCAGCGCGGCGCCGAGCGGGAACATCCACCACAGCCGGGCGAGGCCACCCGAGTCCGCCTGCACCAACGGGTACATCAGGGCGAGTACGCCGAGTCCGAGGAGCACGACGCCGGGAACGTCCACATGGCCGCGGCCGGAGCGGCTCACGCGCGGCAGGAGACGGAGGCCGAGCAGGACGGCCACGAGGCCGATGGGCACATTCACGTAGAAGATCCAGCGCCAGCCGTCCGGTCCTGAGGCGAGGCCGAGGATCGCGCCGCCGGCCAGGGGGCCGATGGCCGAGGAGATGCCGACGGTCGCGCCGAAGAGGCCGAAGGCGCGTCCGCGTTCGGCGCCGCGGAACAGCTGCTGGATGAACGCCGAATTCTGCGGGGCCATGAACCCGGCGGCCAGGCCCTGTGCGAGCCGCGCCACCACCAGCAGCCCGACGCTGGGGGCGGCCCCGCAGGCGGCGCTGCAGAACACGAAGCCGCCGAGCGCGAGCAGGAAGATGCGGCGCCGGTCCAGGGCGTCGCCGAGGCGGCCGGCGGTCACCAGGGCGAGGGCGAAGGCAAGTGCGTAACCGGAGACCACCCACTGCACCTGTGCCGGTGAGGCGCCGAGGTCGCGCTGGATGGTGGGCAGTGCCACCGCCACGATCGTCACGTCGAGCAGGCTCATGAATCCGGCCACCAACGTGACCCACAGGGCCCGCCACCGATGCGGGTCCGGTGTGTACCCGGCCTCCTGACCGCCCACCCGACCACCCTGGCCGTCGCCACCCGAAGGCGCCTTCGTCATACCGGGCTCCTTTCGTTCGTGGCGTACATCGGCTCACACGTCCGACTAGACCGGTTGACCTCCTTCGCTCACGGCAAACCCATCCGTGGCAGACGCCGGCCGACCGATCACGGAGAACCCGCCACGGTTCATCCGCCGACACCGGGGCACTCCTACGTGTCGGCGCGTACCCATGGCCGAGATGTACGGCGCGTCACGGCATGCGTCGAGTGGCCGATCGAGGCACGGCGTCGCAAGGTGAAGGGACGGACCGGTCTTGAACTCTGTGATCCCCAGTGTGGTGAGCACCGCATGACGACACAGCCCAGGACGGCACACATGGCACTGCCACCCCGTCGACACCGCCTGCTGGCGCCTCGGGGCGTGTACAGGCCCGGCGCGGACACCGCGCTGCTGCTCCAGTCCCTCGACGACGAACCTCTCGACCGGGGCACCGCAGTGCTGGACCTGGGTACCGGTTCGGGTGCGCTGGCCCTCGCCGCGGCGCGGCACGGGGCGCGGGTGACCGCGGTCGACATCTCGTGGCGTGCGGTGTGGACGACGCGGCTCAACGCTCTTCTGAACGGTGCCGCCGTCACCGTCCGGCACGGCGATCTCGGGGCGGTACCGGGTCTCGGCACGTTCGACCTTGTCCTAAGTAATCCGCCCTATGTGCCGTCCCCGGAGTCGCTGCCGTCGCACGGCGCCGCGGTGGCGTGGGAGGGCGGACCCTCCGGTCGTACGGTCGTCGACCGGGTCTGTGATGGCGCGGCTCGGGCGCTGCGCCCCGGCGGCACGCTGCTGCTGGTCCACTCCGCACTGTGCGACGAGGAAGAGACCCTGGAACGCCTGGACGGGCTCGGCATGAAACCGGCGGTGATCGACCGGGCCTTCGTGCCGTTCGGCCCGGTGATGCGTGCGCGCCGTGGCTGGCTCTGTGCCCAGGGCCTGCTCGACAGGGAAGCGACGACGGAAGAGCTGGTGGTCATCCGTGCCGAACTCCTCTGAGCGCCCGTGCTCCCCTGAGCGCCCGCGCCGCATCAGGGTCGACCGCGAGGGCCCCCTGCTCGTGGAGGGGCCCGTCGAGGTGACCGACGCCGACGGGGTGGTGCACGAGTCCGACCGCTTCCAGGTCGCGATCTGCACCTGCCGACGCAGCCGTACGTTCCCCTGGTGCGACACCAGCCACCGCCGCCGCAAAGCCGCCCCACAGCCGGACCGTGCCGAAGGAGAGGAGACATGACCGCTGCACACCTGAAGTCCCCGCCACGTCCGCCCGCATCGCGCACACACCGGCCCGAACTCCCCGCTCCGCGCGGCGAGTTGTCCCGCCAGGTGATCACCGCGCTGCGCGACGGCACCCCTCCCGACGATCCCGCGCACCAGCACACCATCACGCGCGCCGAGCCGTACGGCGACGACCTCCAACTCGCCCTGTACACGCTCTACGAGCTCCACTACCAAGGATTTCAGGGCGTCGATCCCGAACTGGAGTGGGAGCCGGGCCTGTTGGCGCTGCGACGCCGGCTCGAACGCCGCTTCCTCGACGCGCTGCGCTCCGACGCCGCACCGAAGGCGGGCGCCGCCCGGATGCTGGCCGAGCTACAGGTCGAGCCCGTCGGCCACCAGGACGACAGCGTGAGCCACTACCTCGAACGCGACGGCCACACAGGGCAGTTCAGGGAGTACGCCGCCCTGCGCTCGCTCTACCACCTCAAGGAGGCCGACCCGCACGCCTGGGTCATCCCCCGCCTGCACGGCCGGGCCAAGGCCGCGATGGTGGCCGTCGAGTACGACGAGTTCGGGGCGGGCCGCGCCGAGGACATCCACGCCGACCTGTTCGCCGACCTGATGACGGACCTCCACCTGGAGACCGCCTACGGCCACTACCTCGACTTCGCGCCGGCGGCCGCCCTCGCCACCGTGAACGTCATGTCCCTGTTCGGGCTGCACCGCAGTCTGCGCGGCGCGCTGGTGGGCCACTTCGCGACGGTCGAGATCACTTCGTCGCCGGGCTCGCGACGCCTCGCGGCAGCCCTGCGGCGGCTGGGCGCGGGCCCGGCGGCCCAGCGGTTCTACGACGAGCACGTGGAGGCCGACGCGGTGCACGAACAGGTGGTGCGCCACGAGGTCGTCGAAGGCCTGCTGGAAGCCGAGCCCTCCCTCGACGGCGACATCGCCTTCGGCGTGTGCGCCACCAGCTTTCTCGAAGACCGCCTGGGCGAAAGGCTGTTGGCCCGTTGGCGCCAGGGCAGGAGCGCGCTGCTGCAACCCCTGCCGGACGCACGGCGGACCTCCTGAGGTCCAGGGCACCTGGCCCGTTTCAGCGGCTGTCGGTCATCCCGCCGGTCACCGCGATGGTCTCGCCGATCGTGTAGCTGGAATCGGGTTCCGAGGCGAGGTAGACGTACGCCGGGGCGAGTTCCTCCGGTTGGGCCGCGCGGCCCATGGGATCCGCGGCCGCCAGGTTCTCCTTCAGGTAGTCGTCGGGAAAACGCTGGCCTGCGAGATTGAGGACGGTCCAGGTCGGGCCGGGTGCCACCACGTTGGCCCGGACTCCGCGCTTGGCCAGGTGCGAGGAGATCGACTTCGTGAAGGTGATCTGCGCGGCCTTCGACGCCGCGTAGTCCATCATCATGTCGCTGCCCTTGAGGCCCTCCTCCGACGCCGTCGCGATGATCGCGTCACCGCGCTCCAGGTGGGGCAGGGAGGCCTGGACGAGGTGGAAGTAGGCGTAGACGTTCGTCTTGAAGGCCAGGTCGAAGTCCTCGAAGTTCAGGTCCTCGAGCGAGTTCTGGCTGTTGAGACGGGCCGCGTTGCTCACCAAGACGTTGAGGTCGCCCAGGCCCTGCACCGTCGTGTCCACCGCGTGCCGGCAGAAGTCCGGATCACACAGGTCACCCGGGATCAGCAGACACCGGCGCCCCTCCCCCTCGACCGCCTTGCGGGTCTGCTCCGCGTCCTCCTGCTCCTCCGGCAGGTACACGATCGACACGTCGGCGCCCTCACGCGCGTACAGCACGGCCACCGCCCTGCCGATGCCGGAGTCACCACCCGTGATCAGCGCGACCTTGTCCCGCAGCTTGCCCGAGCCGTGGTACCGCGGCGCCATGTAGCGGGGCGGCGTCGACATCCTCGACTCCAGGCCGGGCCGCGGCTGTCGCTCGAACCGGTACGGCGGCGCCGGCTCCCCGGCCTCGTCCGGACGGGCGGAAGGAACGTCACGCGCGTCAGTCATCAGACAGACCTCCAGCTCACAGGCATCAGTGGTTGTCCGTCGCGTAACCAGGCTTCAGCCGGTGAAACGGAGCCGGGCGTGAGGAAGCGCGGCACCTCCAAGGGTCGGGCGGAGGAGATTGCGGCACGCACCGCATGGTGATCGGCCCGTTCCACGGCTACTGGTCCTCTTCCCCGGGCGGCAGCTGCTCGTCGGGCACCACATGCTCGGCGGCCTCCTCGGCCGCGGCCGCACCGCCGTCCACACCCTGGTCGAAGGCGATCGCCTCCTTCGTCGTATCCGGGTGGGAGCCCTCGTCCGGTGCGACCAGTCGCCCGGCGCGGTCCGTACCCGTCTCGGGATCGAGGGTCTCGCCGGATCCGTCGGGCAGGTCGCCGATCCCGTCGCCCGGGATCTCGTCCGCCTCGGGGGTCTCCTGGCGCAGCCGCTCGTCCAGGGTCTCGCCCTCGTGCTGTTCCGCCGCCGTGACGCCTGGCTTGGTGACACCGAGCGGCTTCTCCGGCGGGGAGTACCCCTCGTCGAGCATCTCGTCGTAGTCCCGTTCGTCCACCGCGTCCTGGAGATCCAGGGGCGCGGCGTCCTCCTGTTCCTCGTTGCTGCCCGTGGGCTGGTAGGCGTCGTCCGCCATGCTCTGGTCGCTCATGATCGCCTCGTGTTCGTTCTCTCCGGCCTCTCCAGCGCTGGGACCGCGGGCCACGCCGTTCGGGTCGGCCGAACGACGTGGCCCGCGGCGGACCGACGACCCTGTCGTCAGCTGGTCAAGCGCGCCCCCAGGAGCCGCTTGCCGAGCTCCGCTCCCTTTTGACTGTCCGCTTGCGCCTTGCGGAACAGCTCGGCGACTTCGGTGTCCTTCTCGCGCTCCGCGTCCTGGACATAGGTCTCCAGGCGCAGCGCGTTGGAGAGACACGCCTCCACGTACCAGACCAGGTTGTAGTCCTTGTCCTGAGTGCCGGTGACGTGACCGGTCTCGGCGGAATGGGTCATCCCCTGCTCCTCTCGCCTTTCCACGCGCACCGTGTCGTGCGCGGGCACCACGCCGGATGGCTGTCGCGCTCCGCCAATCGACGTGGACCGGGCGGGTAACCACGCGGGCGCACGCCATGCTTCGGCACGGCCGGGTCAGGTACAGGGGGACGGCGCGTCGGTGTCGTCCGTCTCGTTGTCCGTGTAGCGAGACCTGGCCCACAGGGGCAGCAAGAACCAGCACAGCACGTACCAGAAGAGGATCCCCCCGACGAGGGCCGGTACGAGCGCGTCGTGCATCGCGACCCGCAGGATGAGCAGAAGCGCCGAGGTCAGCGTGCACAGGAGCAGGACGAGGCCGGCCATGGTGAGCCGGGAGGCCCAGCGGACCGCCTGCGGTTTGATCCGCTGTCCGCTGACCAGCCGGTGGAACGCGACGGGCCCGATGAGCGCGCCCGTCGAGGCCGACCCGAGCAGGACCGTGATGACGTAGATCGTGCGGTCGGTGTCGGACAGGTCCGGGAAGCGCGGGGTGAAGACCACGGTGAGCAGGAACCCGAAGAGGATCTGCACACCCGTGAGGGCCACCCGCATCTCCTGTACCAGGTCCATCCACTGCCGGTCCGCCCGCTGCTCGACGGACTCGCCGCGCCCATCGTGAGGATTCGGCCCCTCCATGCTTCTCCCTTGGCTCATGCGTCTCTTGGTTCCTGCGTAGATTCGCATCATCCGCGGGACGAGTGAGGTCGGCGCGGCCGGGAATCGCGCAGCGTCGTACAGCCGAGTCCGCCTGCTTTGCGCCACCGATGAGCTGCCCGTTACGGCCGCCGGGCACGGGGCACTCGCCGCACATGTCATTCACTCGGAGAACGCACCGCTCGGGCTGGGGATCGGCCGCGACCTTCGGCGCCGGCGCCGCGGCCGGACTGACGGCTGCTCTCGGCCTTCTGTCCGGCCGCAAAGCGGCGACGATCAGCAAGATCGGCAAGGGGCATCCGCTCAAGCACCGCGCGCTGGACCTGGCGGCCGGCGCGATGCAGCCGAAGTACCCGATCGACGCGATGAGCACGTACCTCAACGGTTTCCACATGTATGCCGACGACATGGGCCGTCAGGTGGAAGCCACCCACTTCTGCATTCACCTCGAGCACGACCTGCACCAGTGCGTGATCTTCGACCGCAACGCGCCCGACGCACGCCTGATCGGCATCGAGTACATCATCAGCGAGGAGCGCTTCCGCGCTCTGCCCGAGGACGAGAAGCGGTTGTGGCACAGCCACCATTACGAGGTGAAGTCCGGCATCCTCACCGCCCCCGGCATCCCCGACATGGCGGAACACGCGTACTTCGAGGACCTCGTGACCACCTATGGCAAGACCTTCCACACGTGGCAGTACGACCGCGACGACTTCCCGTACGGGATCCCGCAGCTGATGATGGGCTTCACCGAGGACGGGCAGGCCACGCAGGAGCTGATCCGGGCCAGGGACGAGCGGCTCGGCATCTCGACAGCCCACAAGCAGCGGAACCGGGCGGACATCCCCATGCCGGAAGTGGCGCCGGGCGCCAACGCATGGGAAAGCGGCCGCACCGTACAGACCCGCGTCGAAGAGATCGACTTCAAGCGATAGCCGGGCAGCCGCGGAATGCACGCCGCCCGTTCCGGGTACTCGCAGACACCCCCCACACATAACGACTCCACTGACGTCGAGCCCACCTATGGAGACCGCTTCATGCCGCAACTCGTACATGACGTGATGACCCCGCGCGTGACCGCTGTCGCACCCGACACTCCCGTCGCGGAGACCGCGCAGTTGATGCGGGAGCACGACATCGGCAACGTGCTGGTCTGCGACGGCAACCGGCTGCTCGGCCTCGTCACCGACCGGGACATCACCTTGCGCGTCATCGCCGACGGCGCCGACCCGCGGATCGTCGATGTCGGCACGGTGTGTACCCCGGACCCCGTATACGTCGGCCCGGAGGAAGAGACGGAGCACGCCGCGGCCCTCATGCGTCGGCACGCGGTGCGCCGGCTGCCGGTCGTCAGCGCCGGCCGGGCGATCGGCATGGTCAGCATCGGCGACCTCACCGAGCACCACGACACCGGCGCGACCCTCGCCGACATCAGCAGGTCCGAACCGAGCCCCGACCAGGGCACCGTGGCTCCCTGAGGCATCTTCGCCCGGCGCGTCCGCGTTCACCGTGATGCAGAGTGGTGACCTCTCTGTCCGCCTTGCTCAGGCTGCTCGCCGCGGAACTACCGCGCCACGTATACCGTGTTGGTGGAAGTACCGCCTTGCAGGGGATTGGGAAACTCCACGACGTGGCTCCGCACGCTCGAGAAGACCTCCTCGGCCTCGGCTTCGAACTCGCGGTCCGGCGGGTCGTTCGACCAGAGGGCGAACACACCGTCCGGGACAAGCAGTTGGGCAAGCGCGCGCAGCCCGTCAGGCCGATAGAGGGCCGCGTTCCGGGGATGCAGCACGTGCCGGGGAGAATGGTCCACGTCGAGCAAGATGGCGTGGAAGCGGCGGTCCGGTTCACTCGGGTCCAGGCCAGCGCCCTCGGCGACCATCGCGAAGAAGTCGCCCTGGACCAGCCGACACCGGTGGTCCGACACAAGACGACTGCCCAGTGGCACGTACCCGCGCTGGTGCCACTCGATCACCTCTCCCAGCGCCTCGATCACCGTCACCGAACGCACCCGCGGATCGTCGAGTGCGGCCCCAGCCGTGTATCCGAGGCCGAGACCGCCCACGGCGACGTCCAGCTCCGTGTCCGCAAGGACACCGAGGCCGAGCCGGGCAAGCTCGATCTCGGCCGCGGTGAAGAGGCTCGACATCAGGAACTCCTCCCCCAGCTTCACCTCGTACACGTCCTCACCGGAGACCGGGTCCCGTCTGCGGCGCAGGCTGATGTCCCCCAGGGGCGTGGGACGCCAGTCGATCTCCTGAAAACGAGTACTCATACGCGGCCTCCGCCGAGTCGAACCGGGAAACGCGACCATCTTCGCGCACGGAGAGGCGCACGCTCGCCAGGCTCGGCACCACTCGACGACGACCGCTGGCCCGCCTGGCGTACCTCGCCGCCACCCACGCCTTCGCGCGCCCTGCGCACGCCACCGATGAGTGAGTGGTCAGGGCGCCGCAGAGGCGAGGTAGGTACGCGTGCGGGCGACCTCTACCTGACCTGCCGTGAATTCGAGAAGTGACCCGGGTCCGCGCGCGGAGAATTGCAGCCCTCCGTGGTCACCAGCGGCCATCAGTACGGTCTTCTGCGCCGGCGCAGCCCATCCCGAAACGCGCAGTTCCGAAATCGAGCTGAACCGCAGGTGGAACTCGAAGGCGTTGAAGTCCCTTGCTTGCCATTCAGGGAAGGGGCGTACGGGGAGGTATGAGGTGTCGAAGCCCAGCGTGACAGAGTTCTCGCGCTCGTCGATGTGTACGTAGAAAAGGTCGCAGCAACTCAGCTCGGGCAGCAAGTCGTACAGGTCCGTCATGGTGTGCGGATCAGTAAGGAGTTGAGCCCATCTGTCACCGTTCATAGAAGGTCCTTTCATGGGTTCCTGGCAGCGTCGAGAAGAGACGCGCGTCGACCTTGCCCAGGAAGTGATGGGGACCCTCGTCGGACGCGTCGGGCGTGGCCCGGAAGGCGCTGATGTGACGGATGACCACGGACTCGTGGCTACGGAACCGGAGCGAGACACCGGGCCCGTTGACGGACACGCTAAGCATCCGTGGCTGCCCCGTGGGCACCGCAGCGAGTTGTGCCATCGTCGGTGGACTCCAGGCCTGCAGGTCAAGGTGCTCGACTGCCGCAAAGTGAATTTGGCACTGCACCACATCGCACTCGTTCGCCGCCCAGTCCTCGGGCGGGTGCGCAGGGAAGTCTGGAAGGTCGACACGGAGAGCGAGAGAGGGGCCTCGCACGTCGAGGTTGATCGAACGAAGCCGGAATTTGCCCAGACTGGGAAATTCACCGTAGAGACGTTGGAGTGGTTCAGGGTTTGCTGGAATCACTCGTCCACTACCTCCTCGAGGTGGCCGAGCAGTTCCTCGGCAACCGCGTCGCGCTGTGCACCCACTGGGATCCAGTAGTCGCTCATGTCGCCGCTCTCGACTCCCTCTTCACTGTTGAAGCGCATGCGCGCTCCCTCGGGCAGCAAGGCTTGGAACCATTCGATGAACGCTGCGGCCTCGCCGACGGTGCACGGTCCGATGTTCAGGCTTTGTGCTGCGTCCATGAATTGGCCCTCGACCGGAACGTCCCCCATGTGCACGGCGAACACCAGTGAGTGGCCGTCAAATGCGAGCTGCTCGGTCATGTCCTGCGGCGCCGCCAGAGGTGCCGTCATGGCCTGGGCGGTCAGCCTTCGCAGTCCGGCTTCGAACTGTTCGGCGTTGAGGCCCCAGGGTTTGCCCTCGGGCGCTGCAACGTAGAACGTCGTCGTGAGCTTTTCCAGCTCGTCCCTGTTCATGTACTCGTTTCCGACTCTCTGTCGACCTGCCCTGCACCGCACGGCCGCCCCCGGCGTCACCTGCGTCGCCGTGCCGGTCAGCAGCGACGCGGGTTCGACTTCACCGTTCGAGCATCTCGAGTACCTACTCAGGCGGATGAACAAGATCGCTGCCACGACGATCGGGGGCTTGCTGCCCAGTATCGAGCCAGGCCTCGGAAGGGCCCGTCTCACAGTTTGCCCGTGACGACTCCCCGCCAGGCCCACCCCGCTCCCAGCACAATCTTCTGCAGGGGATCCTTCAAGTCGGAAGTGTCAAAACTGAACGTCTCCGTCGCCTCGAGACCACCGTCCGCGCCCCTGCCCAGCGTCCAGCGCTTCGACGTCGTCTGCACCTGACCGCGCTGACTCTCCGCCGAGATCGCCAGCGTGGGGACACCGCCGGCCCACACAACCTCGTACTGCTGGTCGAGGGAACGTACTTCACTCTTCTCCGGAACCAACCGCATGCGCACCTGAAAGACTCGGCTCACCTCGGTGCGCACGAAGAAGGTCTGCCAGGCCGGGTCCGTGATGCGCCACTCAGCGACCAGGTCCGCACCCTCATCACGACCGTTCCGGATGACATACGGGACGTCGGGACGGTTCAGACCGAGCAGAGCCTCGTGCACCTCGGTGGCGGATCGTGGAGCCACTCCCTCGGCGGGGCGCTTGGTTCCGGTCAGTTTGTCGAAGAGTCCCATGACGCCAACCTTGGAGGCATCGGATTGGCGGTGCAAGATCAGCTGCTGCCTGTTTACCAAGTGGCAGTGGAGTACGGACGAACGGTGCGCAGAAAGTCCCGGAAGTCGTCAAGATCGGCTGGGTGTTGTGACGCTGTAGCCGTCAACACCTGGCAGACCACCGCCCGCTTGTGCGGGTCGTCCAGTGTCTGTGTAAAACCTGGCACCTCCGCGGAACCCAGCGCATGGCCTCTGGTGACCACGTCGGTGCCTGCGCTCGCCGCGCACGACACTACTCGTCTCTCGACGCCGGACACCGAATCGATCACTCAGGACCTTGTGGAGACGACGAACCGGCAGGTCTTCCCGGTAGCGGTCGACCTCACCATCCCCCAATGGGTGCCAGCACACACCGACTTGAGGTGGGGCAACGCGCTCGCGGTCCCCGCCCTCGCGGAGCGCGTCCGGCGTGAGCGGCGGCCGGACCTGGAGAGCAGGTCCGGCCGCCTGATGGCACTGTTCTTCTGCGCGAAGGTCACGGGGCCGCACGCTCATGAGGCCGACCCGCGATTGGAGCCGGCGCGGAAGCATGCCGCGCAGCTCATCGGCGAGCTTCAGTCCACCTGACGGCCGCCTGGCAGCAGGGGCCGGTACGGGGGCAGTTCAGTGCCCGGGAACCACCATGTGGGCCCGTTCCTGGGGGCGCTCCACGGCCAGGTAGTGCTCTTCTGCCTTACGCCAGCGGGACTCCCAGTCGATCGGGCCGTGGTCGTGGCCGCGTTCGCGAAGCCGGCGGAGGGATTCCTCGCGCGGGGTGTCGACGTAGACCACCAGGTCGTAGTACGGGGCGAGTTCGGGTCGGGCGGTGTACACACCCTCGACGACGACTGTTCCGGAGCGGGAGACTGCGTGGATCTCGTCCGGCGCCAGGGCCCCGGTCCCCCAGTCGTAGCGCCGATAGCCGGCATCGCGACCGCCGGCGAGCGGGGACAGTACCTCTGCGCGCAGTCGCTGCCAGTCGAAGTAGCGGTGGTAGCCCTGCACAGGATCCAGCCGAGCACGCTCCTCCCCGTCCATCGGGCGGTAGAAATCGTCTCCGTGCACGACCACGGCGCCACGCAACTCGACAAGGGCCGCCGCCAGGGTTGATTTGCCGGATCCGCCCATGCCGTCGAGCGCGACCAAGGCGAACCCGTCGCGACTTCGGGCATCGATTGCAGCGGCGACCTGCTCGGCGCCGGTCGAGATCGTTGTCATGACGGCATTCTGTTCGGCGCGGCCTCTCCGAGAAAAGCAGGGCAGGCCCCCCGCGTGAGCAGCAGAGCTGACCTCAGCCCGCCGCGAGGTCGTTGTTCTTCGTCTCTCCGACGGCGAGCAGGCAGCAGATGCTGATCGCCGCGAGGGCCGCGAGGAAGACGCACGCCGAGGTGATCGACCCGGATGAACCGGACAGTGAGGCGAGGATCATCGGGGTGAAGCCGCCGCCGAGCAGGGTGGCCAGCTGGAAGCCCAGTGAGGCGCCCGTGTAGCGGCTGCCGGTGCCGAACTGTTCCGAGATGAACGCCGCCATCGGGCCGAAGACGGCGTTCTGGAAGAGGTTGAAGAGGAGGAAGGCCAGCATCGCGCCCACGAAGCCGCCCCAGGCGAGGAGTTGGAACATGGGGTAGATGAGCGCGATCGCGGCGAGGTAGCCGAAGAGCATGACGGGGCGGCGGCCGACGCGGTCGGACAGCCGTGCGTAGGCGAGGACGCCGAAGATGGCGCAGAAGTTTCCGACGGCGAAGCCGAGCAGGACCTGGGAGCGGGGCGTGCCCTGGTCGACCGCGTAGGTCACGCCGAAGGCGGTGATGGCCGATTGCAGGGCGAAGCTCGTCAGACACGCGAACGCGGTCAGCAGGACGACCTTGGGCTTCTTCAGGACCGCCAGGAGCGGCGGGGCGGTGTCGCGTTTCTCGCCCGCTTCTTCGACGGCGGCCTGGAACAGGGGGCTTTCCGAGACGCGGGACCGTACGAACAGGCCGATGCCCAGCATCACGGCCGACAGCAGGAACGGCACCCGCCAGCCCCACGCCAGGAATTGATCCTCGGGCAGGGTCGAGAACGCCATGAGTATCAGGGTGCCAAGCACGCCGCCGCTGGGTGCGCCGGCGTTGGTGAACGCCGCCATGAGGCCGCGCTTCTTGGGCTCGGCGTGTTCCAGCGCCATCAGCGTGGCGCCACCCCACTCACCGCCCACCGCGATGCCCTGCATGACCCGGAGCGTGACGAGGATGACCGCGCCCCACGAACCGATCGCCGACGCGGGCGGTATCAGCCCGATGAGGAAGGAGGCGACACCCATCACCGTCATCGAGAGCACGAGCATCGACTTGCGCCCAATGCGGTCGCCGAAGTGTCCGAACACCACGCCGCCGAGCGGGCGGGCCACGTAGCCGGCCGCGAAGGTGCCGAGGGAGGCGATCGTCGCGACGGACGGGGAGAGGTCGGAGAAGAACACCGGGCCGAAGACGAGCGCGGCGGCCATGCCGTACAGGAGGAAGTCGTAGTACTCCAGGACGCTGCCGAGATAGCTCGACAGGACCACCCGGCGCACTTCTTTCGCGGATACGGTCGCGGGCAGGCGGCCCGCCGTGTCGATGGCGGTCATCGTGTTCCTTCGTTCGGACGGAGCGGGACGGGCGGGGCGGTTGCATGGCAGGGAAGGGCTCGTCGGCGGAGCGACGAACCCTTCCCCTTGTCGTGGACCAGCGGGCCCGAGTTACCGGGTGAACTCCACGACCGCGCCGCCGGCCCCGCACAGCGGGCCGTATCCGTGCACTTCGGCGCTGCTGTAGGTGTCTCCCAGTGCGCCGAGGACGAAGGCGAGGTGCTTCATGCCCATGTCGGCGCGGGCGACGGTCGCGTACTCGGGCACGTACTGCTCCAGCGCGCCCGTGTCGGCCTTCGTGATCAGGTCGAGCAGGCGGCGGTTCGCCTGGTCCTCCTCGGGCGAGGCGATGTGGTCCTCGTCGAAGTCGACGCCGTGGCGGTGGAGCGAGCCCGACAGGCCGCCGATGCCGACGACCGACACGGAGCGTCCGTGCCGGTCCGCGGCCTCGATGGCGGCGGCGCCGAGCCGCTTCGTGGTCTCCCAGTCGTGGTACAGGTTGTTCGTGGTGACCACCGCCGGGACCGAGGCCTCGGCGTTGAGGGTCTGGGAGAGCACGATGGTGCCGGCGTCGATGGGGAACTCGTCGTAGTCGCAGCCCCGGGAGCGGACGCCGAAGGCCTGCGTGGAGGCGAGCGCGGTCTCGGCCACCGGCACGTCGACGTCGAGCTCCCAGTCGATGTGGCCGAACTCGTGCCACGTGTGGTCGACGAACCGGCCCGTCATGTGGGGCCGGGTCAGCCACATCTGGTCCACGACGGCCATCCAGCCGGCCGAGTAGACGATCAGGGTGTCCGGTGCGTGCTGCTCCAGAGAGCGGCGGGCCTTTTGCAGGCCCTCGACGATGGGCCGCAGGCCGGCGGCCTCCGGCTGGAGCAGCGGGAGGGGGCTGCCGGGGATGAGATAGGCGGACTTGATGTCGACGCTCATGACCGTGCCGCTCCTGTGAGTGCGGTGGAGGCGTTCTCCACGTCCCATTCCATGATCGCGTTGCCGGTGCCGATGACGGTTCCGTAGCCGTGGAACTCGGCGGGGATCTGCGGGTACCCGAGAGCCGCGAGCATCCAGGTGAAGCCCCCGGACTTGACCTCGGCGGCGGCCTCCTCGATGAACTGCGGCAGCAGGGCGACGGCTTCCTTGGTCTCGCCGCGCCGCAGGAGGTCGATCATCCTCATGTCCCAGCGGTATCCCTCATCGGTCTTGGGATACTCGCGGCTCATGTCCTCCGGCAGCTCGGGCTCCTCACTGAAGTGGAAGTGCGAGAGCGTGTTGGAGGCGAGCACCACCGCGCGGCGACCGGTGCGTTCGATCGCCTTGGCGGTCGCCCTGCCCAGGAGGTCCATCTCCTCCAGGCCTTCCTCCGTCTTGAGGTAGTACGGCGAGTTGTTGGCGCTGAACCCGACGACGGGGATGTCCCACTGAGGACGCATCATGTGCAGCGTGGTGATGGTCCCGTAGTCCACCCGGAAGTCCGGGTTGGTCATCAGCTTCGAGGTGAGGCCGATGGACCGCGCCTCCTCGTAACAGGCCTCGGCCAGCTCCACGTCGACGTTCAGGTCGAAGTGGTAGCGGAACAGGTGCGGGAAGATCGGGTCGACGGACTTGCCCTTGAGGTTGGGCACACCGAGGACGTGGTGGCCGACCTGGGTCTCCCAGTGCGGCGAGTGCACGAGGAGCACGTCGGGGCGGTGTGCCTCCAGCGTGGCGCGGGCCCGGTCGTAGGCCCAACGCAGCTGCTCCCAGCCGCCCGTGGAGCGCGGCTCGTTCTGCGGTGGGTTCTCACCGTAGACCTGGTGCGGCGGATGCGGGGCGAGGTACCCCGCGACAATCTTTCCTGGTGACATGGTGTTGCCTTCCACTTCGCTGCGCCGAGGGGCGCTCATCGGTTGGCGGCGCCCGGCAGGTGGGCGACCGCCTGCATTTCCAGGAGCAGGTGGGGGTGCGGGAGTTGGTGCACCGCGACCGTGGTGCGCGTGGGTCCCGACTCGTCGAAGAGCTCCGCGTAGACCTCGTTGTAGCCGCCGAAGTCGTTCATCGAGACGAGGTAGGTCGTCACCTGCACCAGGTCGTGCAGGTCGCCGCCGAACTCGGCGAGGATCTTCCGGATCGTCTCGACGACGGCACGCGTCTGGACGCGGATGTCGAGCGATGTCGTGCCGAACCCGTCGGCGTCGGCGCCCTCGATGGTGTTGTCCGGGCGACGTGAGCTGGTGCCCGAGATGTAGACGAAGTCTCCGGCCGTCTTGACATGGGGGAAGCGGCCGCGCGGGACGGCGAGCGTCTCCACCACACGTGCTGAACTCACTTGGTACCTCGCACAGTTACTCGTCCGAGTCCGGCCACGTCGCACTGCGTGACCCCCTCGGTGAACGGGACGGCCGCGGTCGCCGCGCCCGCCAGGACGATGTCGCCGGCCCGCAGGGGGATGCGGTGGCGGCGGCACATGTCGAGCAGCGCGTGCAGGGCCCGGGTGGGGGCGCCGAGGATCGCCGCGGTGCTCCCCGTCGCCGTCGTCGTAGGTGTTTCGAGGCGTACCGCCCGGTTGTCGACGTCCTGGAGGGGCTGCCAGGCGCCGATGACGAAGGCCGCCGCGGACGTGTTGTCGGCGATGACGTCGGCGTAGGTGAACCGGAAGTCGCGGTAGCGGGAGTCGATGATCTCCATGGCGGGTGCGACGGCGTCGACCGCGGACTCGATGGCGGCGTCAGGACCGTCGAGGTCGACATCCGCGGCGAGACGGAAGGCGACCTCCGGCTCGACCTTCGGGTGGATGAAGGTGGACAGGTCCACCGAGTCACCGTCGGTGGACCCCATCGCGTCCGTCAGGCGCCCGACGATGACGTCGGAGACCCCCATCTGGATCATCTTGGCGCGGCTGGTGAAGCCGAGCTTCACACCGACGAACGATTCCCCGCGCTCCAACCGGCGTGCCAGCAGGCGCTCTTGGACCGCATAGGCGTCTGCCACGGCCAGCTCGACGTCGTCTTCGAGGCTGGGGGTGTCGGCGCACTTCACGGCCGCCTCGTCGAGGCGCTGCGCGAGGGCTTCGAGGGTGGTCTCCGGCAGGCTCATCGGAGCTCCTTACCTTGGTGTGCGGCGTGGCTGAGGGGCGCGCTCACGACTGGTCTCCCGTCAGGACGGCGTCGACCTCGCCGAGTCCGGACAGGCGCAGCCGCAGTGAGGTGGGTTCGCCGATGGGCACCATGGGCCCCAGCGCGCCGGTCATGACGATGTCTCCGGCGTGCAACCCGCCCTCGCGTGCGGCGAGTTCACGGGCCAGCCGGACGGCGGCCGCGACAGGGGACCCCAGGCAGGCGTGGCCCGCACCGAAGGAGACGGCTTCGCCGTCCTGCTCCAGGGTCATGCCGATCCGGGTGAGGTCGAGGTCCCGCAGTGAGTACGGGGTGGTGCCGAGGAAGACCGCGCCGAGCGAGGCATTGTCGGCGATGGTGTCGGTGATGGTCAGGTCCCAGTCGGCGATGCGTGAGTCGGCGATCTCGATGGCGGGCAGGACGAAGTCGACGGCGCGCAGCACATCCGCCGCTGTGGGCCTCGGCTGATCGAGGTCCTTGCCGAGCACGAGGGCGATCTCCCCTTCGGCCCGTGGCTGGAGGAAGCGCCGCAGGGGGACCTCCTCGGCGTGCGCATAGGTGTCCTCGTCCAGGAGGACGCCGAAGTCCGGCTGGTCGACGCCGAATTGGCGCTGCACGGTGGGCGCGGTGAGTCCGATCTTCGCGCCGACGACGCGTGCGCCGGCGGCCACTCGTCCGTTCACGACGCGGGTCTGTACGGCGTAGGCGGCGTCGATGTTGTCCGGGCCGAGGAGATCCCGTACGTGAGAGGTGGGCTTGCCGCTGCCGGCCGCCTCGGTCAGCCGCTGGGCCGCCGCGTCCAGGGCCTCGTCGGTGGGGGTCACATGTGTCGTCACAGTTGCACACACACATTCGTGGGCTCGGTGTAGAAGTGCAGGGAGTGCTCTCCGCCCTCCCGGCCGATGCCGGAGAGGCCGGCCCCGCCGAAGGGCGAACGCAGTTCGCGGGTGAACCAGGTGTTGACCCAGGAGATCCCGGTCCGCATGCGCTGCGCGACGTCGTGGCCGCGCCGCAGGTCGTTGGTCCACACGGCGGCGGCGAGGCCGTATTCGGTGTCGTTGGCGAGCATGACGGCCTCTTCGGTGGTGTCGAAGGGGATCAGTGCCGCCACGGGGCCGAAGATCTCCTCGCGGACCGCCCGGTCCTTGTTCGTCAGGCCGGTCCACAGGGTGGGTTCGATCCACGAGCCGCCGGAGAGATCACCCATCGCCGGGACGCCTCCGCCGGTCAGCACCGTCGCGCCCGCCTGCTCCGCGGATGCCATGTAGTCGAAGACCTTGGAGCGGTGGTTCTGCGAGATCAGCGGGCCGGTGGTGGTGGTCTCGGACCAGGGGTCGGCCATCCGCAGTCCCTGGGCGCGGCGGACCAGGCCGTCGGCGATCTCGTCGAAGACCCGCCGCTGCACGTACACCCGCTCCGTGCACAGGCAGACCTGGCCGGTGTTGGTGAACACCGATCGGGCGAGACCGTCCACGGCCTCGTCCACATCGACGTCGTCGAAGACGATCGCCGCGTTCTTGCCGCCGAGTTCGAAGGACACCGGGCGGACCCGCGGCGCCACGGCCCGCATGACGGAGGCCCCGGTCGCGGACGAGCCGGTGAAGGTGACACCGTCGATGCCCTCGTGCTCGGTCAGGAACTGCCCCGCCGAACCGCCACCGAAGCCGTGCACCACGTTGTAGACACCTTGCGGGGCTCCGGCCTCCCTCAGCACCTCGGCGAGCAGGGTCGCGGTGCCGGGTGTCTCCTCACTGGGCTTGACGACGACCGCGTTCCCGCAGGCGAGCGCGGGCGCGACCTTCCAGGTGAGAAGCAGCAGGGGGAGGTTCCAGGGCACGATGACCGCCACCACGCCGAGCGGCTTGCGCACGGTGTAGTTCAACGCCCTTCGGCCACCGGCCAGTTCACTGAGATACGACTCCTCGCCGGCCGCGGCCACGATGTCCGCGAAGGCCCGGAAGTTCTGCACGGCGCGGGCGACGTCGAGGGTGCGTGCCTGGGTGACGGGCTTGCCGGTGTCACGTACCTCGGCCGTGACGAAGTCCTCGAAGCGGCGCTCGATGCCGTCCGCGACCCGGCGCAGCAGGGCCACCCGCTCCTGGACCGCGGTGTCGGCCCACCCCTGGTCGAGGGCGCGACGCGCCGCGTTGACGGCACGGTCCACCAGGGGGCCGTCGGCCTCGTGAACCTGCGCGAACACCTTCCCGGTGGCGGGGTCGACGGCGTCGAAGGAGCGTCCCGGGTCGGGCTCGACGAATTCCCCGTCGACGAAGTTGCTGATCCAGGCGGCCGAGGTGTCGCCTGGCCCGTTGAGGGCCGGTTCATGCGCAGGCAAGGTCGCAGGCAAGGTGAATCCCTTTCGTTTCCGAGAATGGGCCGACGTCCCGCGGGACCGCCCATGCATTGCTCACCCTGTCGCTGCCGGGCGGTTTCGGAGCCGCGCGGCAACCAGATGAAACGGCGAAGGTCTTCTTTGAACAGCGCCTTCACCACGGGGTGAAGGCCAGTATGTGCGCAGCTTTCCGCGTCAATCCAGCCCGGAGTTCCGGCCACTGGAACTGGGGGCCTTGATTTTCCACTGCCGGCTTTCCGAACTCCGCAGCGCCGCCGCAATTCCGGTGGCGGCGACAGAGATTGCCCTGCTGTGCCGCTCGGGACGGAATCCGGGAAGTGGCCCGGTGACGCTGACCGCGGCTATCGGAGCATTTCCTTGATCGAGCACGGGGGCGGCTACGCAGGCGATGCCCTGGGCCGATTCCTCGTACTCGTAGGCGACACCGGCGGCGGCAGCCGTCGCCAGCTGCTGCCGCAGCACGTGGGCCGAGACGATGGTGCGGCCGGTCCTCGGCTTCAGACCTTCCCGCAGGACACGGACCAGGAGTTCGTCGGGCGCGTGGGCCAGCAGCGCCTTTCCGACGGCGGTGCAGTGCAGGGGCATGCGGCCGCCCACGCGTGAGGGCGTGACGGCCTGGCGGTGACCGCCGATCTTGGCGATGTACACCACTTCCGTGCGATCGATGATGCCGAGGTGCACGGTCTGGTGGGTGCGCTCGTACACGTCCTCCATGAACGGCGTGGCCACTTCGAGCAGATTCCGCTCGTTGAAAGCCCTCATGCCGAGCTGGAAGAGATCACGGCCGAGCCGATATCCGCGTTCCGGTGTCCGTTCGACGAGATTCACCGCGACGAGATCGGTGAGAGTTCTGTGCAGCGTCGCCCGGGGAAATCCGGTGCGTTCCATCAGTTCACTGAAGGAAACCGCCTGGTCCTCGGCGGTGAAGCTGAAGAGAACCAGGACTGCTTTGTCCAGAACTTTGGTGCGGTCGTAGGTGTCATTGCGCATGGAGCACCCTTACGTCACTCTTCAAGGCCGTTCATGATGCGCAGGCACTTACGGAACAGCGGCCGGAATTCCTCGGGAAGCGGCTCGACGATCCGGTCCTCGACGCGCTGGTCGTCCCTCATGACCGTGCGCAGGAGATCGGAACCGTCCTCGGTGATGTATACGGCCGAGGCCCGCCTGTCCGTCGGAGCCGGCGTCTTCTCCAGTAAGCCCTGCTGAACAAGCCGGCCGAGCATCTCGGCCGTCGAGTTGCGGTCGAGGGCGATCTGTTTGGCCAGCTCGTTGACGGTCGCCCCGGGCCGCTGGCGAGCGGCGAGGAGCAGCGCCTTCTGCCGGGGGGTGAGCTCATGGCCGGCCATCTCCTGCTTGAAGATCGCCTCCGCGCGGAAGTGCGCCCGGCGCAGCAGGTGGGAGATGTTCTGCGTGAGATCGAACTCGTCGAGGAGCCGGTCGTCGGCCGGCTCGTCCGATCCGGAAGTGTCGTTGGAGTTCATCGTTCCCAGCTTGCCGTGTGTGCCGGATGCGTAGTGGCGGACCCGTGACGGGGACATCCCGGTCCCGCCCCGGCCGAGGACCGAAACATATAGGCAGCATACGTCGTACCTCCCAAGCGTCAAGGCCCGGACGTGAACCAAAACTCCTGCTGAACGGCGCCGTACGAACCCGTTGACAGAGACAACATGAGACGTATGCTGCCTACCGTTCCTCGGCGTGGGCCTGATGCACAGTTCCGTCCTTCTCTTCGACCGCCCCGGCCCACGGCCGCAGCTCGGGGACCCGAATCGCGTGATCCATCCACCCCACGTCGACATGCAGGAGTCGGCGCCCACGAGTCGACATGCACGAGGAGAAGTCCATGCGCCGCAGCGCGGTCGAGTACGCCAACCCCACCGAGCAGGACATCGTGGAATGGCTGCCTCCGAAGCCCGCGGATCACCGCGTCCGTTACGGCGACGACCCGCTGCAGTTCGGTGACCTACGACTGCCCGACCGGACCGCTCCGGGCGGCCACCCGGTCGTCGTCTTCGTCCACGGCGGCGGCTGGTCCGCGAACTGGAACATGAACTACGGCGATCCACTGGTGGCCGCGCTCACCGAGGCCGGAGTGGCGACCTGGAGCCTGGAGTTCCGGCGGGTGGGCCACGAGGGCGGCGGGTGGCCGGGAACGTTCCTCGACGTCGGCGCCGGCCTCGACCACCTCCGTGCGCTGGCCGGCCCCCACCAGCTGGACCTCGACCGCGTCGTGGTGGTCGGCCACTCCTCCGGCGGGCATCTGGGCCTGTGGGCCGCCGGCCGGCACCGGATCCCCGATGACAGCCCCCTGTACACACCCGATCCGCTGCCGGTGTGCGGAGCGGTCTCGCTCGCCGGTGCCCTCGACCTCTCCTACCGGCTCGAAGAGCCCACGATCCGCACGCTGTTGGGCGCGGACGCCGACGGCGTCGAGACGGCCGAAGCGCGCCTCGGGGCGGCGTCCCCGATGCAGATGCTCCCGCTCGGCGTCCCGCTCGAGGTCGTCGTCGGCAGCGCGGACAGCAGGCGCTACCTGATCTCGGACGCCCGTGACTTCACCGAGCGTGCGACAGGGCTCGGTGACACGGTCGGCCTCTCCCACCTCGAGGGCGCGAACCACTTCGACGTCGTCGACCCCGGCGGTCCCGCCTGGCCGGTTGCGGCCGCAGCCGCCTTCGAACTGCTCCAGCACGAGGCGACACCGGGAACGCTGAGCCCCGACCACGGTGACGTATGCCCCTCGTAGGGCCCCGGCCGGACCCTCGTCCGCCCCTCGTACGGTCCCGGACGCCCAGCAGAACCGCACCACTCCCCCAGCCTCTCCAGCTCAAGGAGACATCAATGTGCGAGTTTCACCTGCGATGATGGCGCCATGCTGCAGGCCTGTCTCAACGGCGCTCGAAGCCGCGCCGAGTGTTCCCATCTGCCCGTGACCCCCGACGAATTGGCGGCAGCGGCCCGCGGGGCTGTCGCCGCCGGCGCCGAGGACATCCATCTGCACCCCAAGGACCGCGACGGTCGGGACACGCTGGACGCCGCCGTCGTCGCCGCCGCGGTCGGCGCGGTCCGGGCCGCCGTGGCGGGCGTCCCCGTCGGGGTCACCACCGGCGCGTGGGCCACGGCGGATCCTCGGGCCCGCGCCGCGCAGGTGAGGGCCTGGACCGTGCTCCCCGACCATGCGTCCGTCAACTGGCATGAGGACGGTGCCACCGATGTGGCCGCGGCCCTGCTGGAGCGGGGGGTCGGCATCGAGGCCGGCATCTACTCCGGCACTGCCGCGGCACGGCGGTTCCTGGACTGGCCCCAATCCCACCACGTCCTGCGCATCCTGGCCGAGATCACCGAAACCGCCCCGCAGGATGCGGTCCACGCCGCTGCGGACCTGCTGGACGAACTCGAACCAGCTCCCGCGCCGATCCTCCTGCATGGCGAAGACACCGCCGCCTGGCCCGTCCTGCACCTCGCGGCCACCCGACACCTGGACACGCGAATCGGCCTGGAAGACGCGCTCCACCTGCCCGACGGCACCCCCGCCCCGGACAACGCCGCCCTCGTCCACGCAGCCCGCGAGACCATCCAGCAGTCGCACCGGGCACACCCCAGCCAACCGTGACCAGGGGTGCGTTCGATGGTGTCTACCTCGCAGCAGTTGACACACCGGGCATCGGCGCCAGCTTGTCGGCTTCGGCGACGGCGGCGTTCCAACTGAACTCGTTGTTGTCGCTGAAGTAGTAGTAGGTGGCGCCGTTCGGCATCATCGCGACGGTGATGCCTCCGTATCCCGACATGAAGGGTACGTAGAAGGGGCTGGTGTAGGCGGGGTTGTCGGCGGAGGTGAACTCGCGGCCCCAGAAGCCGTTCTGGTACCTCATGGGCTTGGTGCCGGTGGTGGTCATGCCCCGGTCCTGCGGTGTGCGTTGCATGGTGGCCGCGAGCAGTGTCGGGTCGAGTAGTTGCGTGCCGCCCACGGCACCGTGGTCGTTGTTGAGGAACTTCGCGAACCGGGCGACGGAGTCCTGCGTCCAGAACATGCCGTAGCCGCCGAAGGGTGCCCCGTCGGGGCTGTTGTCGGTGCGGGAGGGGACGAGGGAGTCGGGTCCGATACCGATGGGCTTGAGTACGTCGTCGCGGAGCATGGCGAAGATGTCGGCCCCCGAACCGGCCTTGTCCTGGAGGTAGTTGTTCATTGCGCGGGTGGCGAGGAAGGTGTCCGAGGTGTGGTAGACCCACTGGCTTCCGGGGCGGGCCTTGCGCGGGAAGGAAAGGGCGAGCCGCATCTTGTCGGCGTAGGGCTCGGCCGCGAAGAAGTCCGCCATGGTGCGGCCCGCTTCGTCCGTCTCGTAGCCGGGCGAGGTGTAGTTCCCGGTGGCCATGTCGAGAGTGTGGTCGAGGGTGACACCGCTCCAGGCGGCCTTGTCGGCAGCCTCGGGGATCCGGTCGGCGAGCTTCTCCTGGGCCACGGCCGGGCCGTAGCGCTGCGCCAGACGCAGCATGGCCGTTCCCGCGAACGCCGACTTCGCGGTCGAGTACGAAGGCAGCAGCATCTGGCCGCAGAACGGGTAACTCCCTTGCCGGGTCCGACAGTTGCCCACGTAGTGGACTCCGCGGAAGTAGAGGCCGGAGGTGCTCAGCGCGGACGGTGTGATGCCGGAGCTGAACTTCGAGACATCCACCCCGCTGTCCGGGTAGTCGGTGGCCAGCGCCGAGAGGGGCTTGGTCGGAAGCCGGCCCTTGACCTCGGAGGCGTACGCGTCGCGCAGCTTCTCGGCGCCTTCGACGGGGCCCGGCCGGTAGTGGGCCGGTACCTGGCCCCACATGTCGAACTGGAAGTACTCGCAGGTCTCCGTGGTGATCTGGTAGCGGACCTCGGAGACCGATGTGCCGTCGAAGAGGAACGTCAAGGCGCCGTTGTGCACGCAGTTGGCGTTGCGTTCGATCAGCGCGAACGGCAAGGAGGCGCGGGTGCGTTGGCCGTCGCCGTCCTCGTTCCACGCGCGGCCGGGCCCCACCGCCAGGTTCCACGCCGCGTTCCTCGTGTACTGCAATCCGCGCTTCGCCGGGACGAGGTGGCTGCCGTTCTGCACGAGCGCGATGTCGACCGTTGGCAGGTGCCGGGTCGCGGCCGCGTCTGCGTATCCGTCCGGGTCCTTCAGCGCGCGGAAGCCGCCGGCGGTGGCGAGGCCGTCGAGGGTGAGGGTGCCTTCGAAGCTGTGGGTGGGTGGCGCGGCTTGCGTCGGCAGGGCGAAGGCGCTGTCGGGCACGGTGTCCTGGGCGCTGGCCCCGGTGAGTTGGGCGGCGGTGAGTTGGGTCCGGTTCACCGCACCGCTTCCGGCGAGCGGATCACCCGGTACGGGTGCGGCGCTTGAGATGGCGGGTGCGGCCACCGTCGGAGGCGGGAAGGCCAGCAACCCCGCGAGTACGGCGGCGGTGGCGGCGGCACGGCGTAGCCGCCGCGCAGAGAACGGTCTTGGCATGGGCGAGGCCTCCCGGGCTGGTGGCTGGTGGCTGATGCGGAACATCGCCGCATCGTCGGGCGCGCCGGGGCCGCCGTCCAATGCCTGCCCGGTCTGATCAAGCTGCCTGCCAGGCATACCTCCACGTAGTCGCCGCCGCGGTTCACATGCGGTCGGCGACCTGTGGCCCGTACCGCTCGACACAGAAGCGTGACAACCCGGCCGCGAATGCCTCGATGCTGCGCGGCGCGTAGTGGCCGGCGTCCCACGCCGCGTGCAGGTGGATCTGCAGCGGTTCGCCCGTGCTGTCGAGGATCAGCAGCGGGTGCAGGTCGAAGCGTGGATCGTCGGAGACCACCGCGACACCATGGCCCGAAGCCGCCATGGCCTGGGCGACGTGCGGGGTGTCGCATTCGAGCACGATGTCGTACGAGGCGTCCGCGTCCTGCACGGCGTGGTCCAGGATGCGGCGGGTGCCGTGTGCCGGGGTGAGGACGATGAGGGGCTCCGCGGCGAGTTCGTCGATGGTGACTCGGTCCCGGTCCGCCAAGGCATGGTCGGCACGGACGTAGGCCCACAGCGGCAGACGGGCCACCGGCAGCCCGGCGAAACGGCGCCTCGGAGGTGACGAGGAGATGGCCACGTCGGCGCCCCGTGCGAGTGCCTGGTACGCACGTGCCGGACTCTCCGCCTGCACGGTGACGAGCGGATCCTCCGGCCCCCAGGTGGCCAGGAACGGTGCGATCACGTCGGTGATGGTGGTGGGCGGCGCCGCCACGGTGATCCGCATGGCGCGACCGGCGGCCAGCGCACCGACCGCGGCCTCGGCGCTGTCCGCGCGGGCGACCAGGTCGCGGGCCAGGGGAAGGAAGCGCCGGCCGGCCGCTGTCAGGACCATCTGTTTGCCGTCGCGGTCGAAGAGCGTCATCCCCAACGTCCCTTCCAGGCCGCGCAGTTGGCGTGACAGGGAGGGCTGGGCGACGTGTACCACCTCGGCGGCCCTGGTGACGGAACCCGTCTCCACGACGGTCAGGAAGTAGCGAAGCACTCTGAGTTCCATGGCGGTGGCCCTTCGGGAGGCGGAGACGGAGATGGAGATGGAGACGGAGGAGGCATGACACCTGCATGCCTCGCAGGCATGCTAATCAGCCCTATCAAGTATTTGAGGCTATGGGTGGTCGGCCGCATTCTTGTCGCACCGGAACTTCTGGTGATCGGCGCCCGAACCTCCGTCGACTTCTCCTCGAACAGTTCCGGCCGCTCCTCAAACAGTCCCGCCTTCTCCTCAAGCGGTCCCTTCGATTGGCTGGTGTTCCCGCATGGCCCGCCCCCTGCCCCTGATCCTCGCCCAGGCGCCCGGCCGCCCGGCCGACGACCTCGCGGGCTTTGCCGCCGACGTGGAGCGGCGCGTGAAACTGCGCGCACCCGGCTCCCTCGTCGTCTACCCCGAACTGCACCTCGGCGAGAGCGCCCCCGGTGTCCCCGCCGCCCCGCAGGAGGCGGCCGAGCCGCTCGACGGCAAACGCGATGCCGCCTTCGCCGAGCTCGCGGGAGACCTGGGCATCTGGCTGGTACCCGGCAGCGTCTACGAGCGAGGCACCGGCGACCTCGTCCACAACACGGCACCGGTCTACTCACCCCGGGGCGAGCGCCTCGCCGCGTACCGCAAGATCTGCCCGTGGCGCCCGTACGAGACGACCGCACCCGGCGACCGGTTCGAGGTCGTGGACCTCCCCGGGGTCGGCCGCATCGGCCTTTCCATCTGCTACGACACCTGGTTCCCGGAGATCTCCCGCCAACTGGCCTGGATGGGAGCTGAGTTGATCGTCAACGTGGTCCGCACGCCGACGAGCGACCGCGCGCAGGAAGTCGTCCTCAACCGCGCCAACGCCATCACCAACCAGGTCTTCGTCGCCAGCGTCAACGCCGCCGCCCCGTCCGGGATCGGCCGCAGCCTCGTCATCGATCCACAGGGCACGGTGCGCGCCGAAACCGTCGATGCCGGCGACACCACCCTCACCGACGTGATCGACCTCGACGAGGTCACCAACGTCCGGCGCTACGGCACCGCCGGTCTCAACCGGGTCTGGGACCAGTTCCGCCCCGACGACCCGGCCCTCGAACTCCCGCTGTACGGGGGCCGCATCGACCCCGCCACCTGGAACCCCGCCCACACCACCGAGGAGCCACCACGATGAGCAGCGAGACCACAGGGAACACTGGGGACACCATGAGACTGAAGGGCGACCTGAGCCTGTTCTCCGTCGTCCTGTTCGGCCTGGCCTACATCTCCCCCGGCATCGTCGTCACGATCTTCGGCGTGGTCGCCGCCACCAGCGGCGGCGCGGCTCCGACCGCGTTCGCCGTCGCCACCCTCGCGATGCTGCTCACCGGGCTGAGTTACGCGAAGATGGCGCGCGCCGTGCCCGGCGCGGGGTCGGTGTACACCTACGCCCGCAGGATGCTCGACAGCCGCATCGGTTTCCTGTCCGGCTGGGCGATGCTGCTCGACTACTTCTTCATCCCGATGGTCGGCTGGCTGATCACGGCGATCTACTTCAACGCCCAGTTCCCCGACGTACCCAAGTGGGTCTGGCTGATCGTCTCGGTGGGCCTCACCACCGCCGTCAACGTCTTCGGCATGAAGCTCGCGGACCGCGTCAACAAGGTCCTGATGTTCATCGCTTTGGGGTCGCTGGTCCTCTTCGCCACCCTGTGCGTCGTCTTCCTCGGCAAGCACGGCTCCGCCGCCCCCGCCACGGACGCCGTGTGGAACTCCGGCACGTCGATCGGCGCGGTCACCGCGGCCGCCGCCATCGCGGCGTACTCCTTCCTGGGCTTCGACGCCGTCTCCACGCTGGGCGAGGAGGCCAGGGGCGGGGCGAGGACGATCGGCCGCGGCATCATCGGCTGTGTCATCGCCGCCGGGGCGATCTTCATCGTGCTGTCCTTCGTGATGCAACTGGTCCATCCCGGGGCGAAGTTCACCGATGTCGACGCGGCCGCGTACCACCTGAAGGTCCAGGTCGGCGGCGAGACGTACGCCGAGATCATCAACTTCGTCACCATCGCCGGATCCATCGCCTCCTGTATCGCCCTGCAAGCCTCCGCCGCCCGCCTCATGTACGTCATGGGACGCGACGGCGCACTGCCCAAGGCCGTCTTCGGCAAGCTGTCGCGGAAGACCGGCACGCCCGTGCCGAACCTGCTGCTGACCGCGGCCGCCGGTGTCATCGCCATGAAACTCGACCTGACCACGGCCACCTCGTTCATCAACTTCGGCGCCTTCCTCGGCTTCGCCCTGGTGAACGTCTGCGTGATCGCCCACTTGGTCCGCGAACGCCGACAAGGCCGCACCCCCAACCTCTTCTCCTACCTGGTGATGCCGGTCATCGGCACCGCCGTCTCCGTCTACCTGCTCACGAGGCTCGATGACGTCGCACTCCGGATCGGCGGCGTCTGGCTGGCGATCGGCGTCGTCTACCTGGCCTTCCTGACCAAGGGCTTCCGCCGGCCCGCACCGGAGATGACCTTCGACGACGACCCCGCGGCCACGGACACCGTCGCCGCATAGCTGCTCATCCCCGCCTGGGCCGTACGTCGAGTGGCTGCACGAACGCATGCCGCGCGCCGCACGGGACGTCTGGCTGGATGGAGTTGGCCCGCAGCACCGCAAAGTCGGTTGGTCCATGGTCATCTGTGTTCATCCCCGGGGCGGGGGCACCCGCCGAACCGAGGAGCGCCGGGATCGCTGAACAGGGCGCTCCACGCCGTACATCGTCGATGAAGGAGCCGAACGTGAACGAGAACATGTGGGGCTATCCGCCGACGAGCGGCCACACCCAGGGAGTCGATCTGATCGGCTTCAAGGTGGAGGCCACCGACGGCAGCATCGGCAAGGTCGACAAGCACTCGGACGAGGTCGGCTCCGCCTACCTCGTCGTCGACACCGGTGTGTGGATCTTCGGCAAGCATGTCCTGCTTCCCGCAGGCACCGTGTCCCGGATCGACACCAAGAACAAGACGATTCACGTCGACCGCACGAAGGCACAGATCAAGGACGCCCCCGAATTCGACAAGGACAAGCACGTCGGAGACGCCGGGTATCACGACGAGATCGGCACCTACTACGGCAAGGGCCGCATCTGAGTATCCGCACCCGCACAACCGCCGGGGCCGGCCGAGAGCTTCGGCCGGCCCCGGCGCCGACGACCGGGTCAGCCCTTGACCGCTCCCGCCGCGAGCCCGGAGGCGAGTCGGTGCTGGACCGCCACGAAGAAGATCAGGACCGGCACCGTGACCAGCGTGGAGCTGGCCATGACCGGGCCCCAGCTGGTGGTGTTCTCGCCGAAGAACTGGAAGATGCCGACCGCGGCGGTGTACTTGTCGCTGCTCTTCATGAACGTGTACGCGAAGACGAACTCGTTCCACGCGGTGATGAATGCGAAGATCGACGTGGCGACGAGCCCGGGCGCGACCAGCGGAAGCAGTACGGAGCGGAACATCCGCCACCAGGAGCAGCCGTCGATGTACGCCGCCTCTTCGATGTCCTTCGGCACGGTCTGCACGAAGCCGCGCAGGGTCCAGATGGCGAAGGGCAGCGACAGCGCGGTGTAGACGATGGTCAGGCCGAGGAGGCTGTTGAGCAGGTCGTAGTCGCGCATCTGGATGAACAGCGGGATGACGAGCGCCTCGAGCGGCACCATCTGCACGATCAGGACCATGACCAGCACGGATGTGCGGAACTTGAACTTGAAGCGGGCGACCGCGACAGCCGCGAACAGCGCGAGGGCCGCCGAGACCACGACCGTGCCCAGGCCGACGACGGCCGAATTCAGCAAGTACGTACCGAAGTTGCCGCGCTCGAAGACCGTACTGAAGTTTTCGAAGGTGAAGCCGCTGGGGAGGAGGTTCGCTCCGCGGCTCTGGGCGCTGGGGTCCAGAGCCGTCGAGACCATCCAGTAGACCGGGAAGAGGGTGAAGATCAGGAGCGCCGCGACGGCCGCCGGCAGACCGACCTTGGAGCCGAGGGAGGACCGTGTCGTGGCGGGCATGTCGGTGGTGCTCACAGGTCCTCCTCCCCCTGCCTGAACAGGGTGCGGATGTAGATGATGGTGATCACGAGAAGCAGGAGGGTGAGCAGGACCGCCGCGGCGGCGCCCATCCCATAGTCCTCCTTGGCGAAGGCTTCGAGGTACGAGTAGACGCCGAGGTTCTCGACCTGCTCGTTCTGGCCCTGGCCTCCGGGCATCAGGAAGATCTGCGTGAAGACCTTGAAGTCCCAGATGGTCGACAGGATCGTCACCACGAGGAACACCGGCTTGATGGCGGGGACGGTGACCTTCCAGAACCGCTGCCAGGCGTTCGCGCCGTCCAGCATCGCCGCTTCGTAGAGCTCCTTGGGGATGGTCAGGAGTCCGGCGAAGACGGTGATCGCGACGAACGGGAAGCCGTGGTGGACCACGTTGAGGGTCCCGATGGCGTAGAAGGAGAGGCGGTCGGTGAACCAGTTGCTGGAGTCGGAGCCGCCCACCAGAGCGCTGAACAGGCCGTCGCCCGGCTGGAAGAGCCAGATCCACACATAGGTACCGGTCACCGCGGGCATCGCCCAGGCAGCCATGATCGCGGTGGAGCAGATGGTCCGCCAGACCGGGCCGAGCCTGTTCAGGAGCAGCGCGATCGCGGTGCCGAGCACCACCGTCAGGCCGACACAGGCCACCGCGAAGAACGCGGTGTTGGGCAGCACCGTCTTCCAGAGCAGATCGCCGCTGAGGAGTTCGACGTAGTGGTCGAAGCCGGTGAAGGTGGCGACGCCGCCGCCGAACTTCACCTCGTAGTCCTGCAGCGACAGGATCCCGACCTGGATCATCGGCCAGAGCAGCAGTCCCGCGAGGACGACGAGGGAGGGGGCGAGCAGCAGCCAGGGCCGGGTGAGGGCGGTCCGGCGCTTGCGCCTCAGCAGACGTTCGGACTCGGGCGAGGGCACGGACGGCCGGCTGCCCTGGCGCTCCGGGGCATCCACGGTCCCGGTGACGAGAGTGCGGTTCATGGAGCTCTCAATGGTCGGATGTGCGGGGAGGCTTGAGGAGTACGGCGCCGGAGTGACTCACCGCTCGGCCGTACGACCGTGAGTGTCACTCGCTCTGCGCGAAGATGGCGTCCATTTCCTTGGCCGCCTTGTCGGCCGCCTGCTGCGGCGTGGCCTTGCCGGCCAGGATCGACTGGACCATCTTCGGGATGACCTGGGTGGCCTGGATCTCGGTGTACGACTTGGCCTTGGGCACGCTCGCGCCGCCGTCCTTGAACTGCTTGACGAACGGCTTGACCAGCTCGCTGTCCTTGTCGGGCATCTTGTCGAGGTCGGTGTTGGTGGGCGGCAGGTAACTGCTCTGCTCGGCCCACTTCTTGGCGAACTTGCCGGTGGTGAGGAGCTTGATGAACTCCCACGACAGCGCCTGCTTGTCCGTCTTGAACGCGGAGAGGTAGGAGCCACCGAGGAACGACGGGGCCATGCCACCGTTCTGGCCGGGGATCGGGATGGCGCCGAGCTTGCCCTTGAGGTCGGGGTTGGCCTCGGCGAAGGCCTTCGGGGTCCAGTTGCCGGAGAGGGACATCGCGACCTCGCCCTTGTTCCAGGCGTCGCCGACCTCCTTCTCGGTCCAGGTGTTGACCTTGGCCGGGGACACCTTGTCCTTGAGGGCGAGGTCGGTGTAGGCGGTGATGCCCTCGACGGCCTTCTTCGAGTTGATGGCCGACTGCCACTTGCCGCCCTTCTCCACGGCGAGCCGGCCACCCGCGCCCCAGATGAAGGGAGTTGCGAACATCTCCGCGCCGCCGGCGACGGGGAAGGCGAGCATCTTCGGTTCGTCCTTCTTCAGGGTCTTGGCGGCCGAGCGCAGCTCCTTCCAGTTGGTCGGGGGCTTGATGTCGTGCTTCGCGAAGATGTCCTTGCGGTAGACGACCGAGCGGACTCCCGCGTACCAGGGCATGCCGTACTGCTTGCCGTCCAGGGTGCCCGCGTCCTTGAGGGCGGGAACGAGGTCGTCGGTCAGGCCGGCCTTCTCGACCTCCTTGGAGACGTCGACGAGCGCGCCCTTGTCGGCGAAGCCGGGAACCCAGGTGGTGCCGACCTCCGCGACGTCGGGCACCTGGTCGGCACCGCCCTCGATCGCGGTGGTGAACTTCCGCTGGGCGCTGGCCCATTGCTGGTACTCGACCTTGATCTTGGCGCCGGTCTTCTCCTCGAAGGCGGCGGCGGCCTCCTTGAAGAAGGGCTTCGCGTCGGGGTTGGTCCCCTCCATGACCCACACGGTGAGCGTCTTGCCCTTGCCGTCGGTCCCGCCGTCGGCCTCCGAGCCGCCCCCTCCACAGGCGGTGGCGGTGAGCCCGAGTGCCAGGGCGGTGCTGGTGGCTGGGATGACGCGTCGGTTCATGGGTGGTGGCTCCTCTTACAGCAGTACAGCAGGGAAGTGATGTTGCCCGTGAGCACGCAGATTCTCACCACGTTCTCATCAGGAGGTCTAGACCCTTTTGGAAGTGGCGACTGAACTGTGATCCGCGTTGCAGACCGTGCAGCAGGTACAAGTGGTGGGGTCGGTTCCGGGCGGCGGCCAAGGAACGGCGAAGGAGCGGCGACGGCATGCCAGTTGCCCGGGACGGTCCGATCCCGGGCAACTGAACCGGCCGGGTCAGCGCTCGATCTTCACCTCGGCGCCGCTCTTCGCCGACGCGTAGATGGCACTCAGCATGCGGGCCATTTCCAGGCCCTGTTCCGCGGTGGCGTCGGCCGGTATCTCGCCCCGGCAGATCCGCAGGAAGTGGTCGATCTGGTTCGCGAACCCCATCTTGAAGTCAAAACCGAGCGAGTCGATCTGCGGCTGCACATGCAGGAGGGTGTCGTGCCGCTCGGTGACCATCAGCAGTTCGGGCTCGATCTCCGCGCCGCCCTTGTCACCGTGGATGCGCACACTGATCTCGTTGCGCGCGTGCAGCGAGTACGACGTGTCCACATCGAGCACCTGACCGTCCTCGAAGCGGATCTGCGCGGTGACGTAGTCCTCCACGGTGTTGGGCCGGGCCGCCGATGCGGCACGGTACCTGCGGAGGTTCTGGATGTTGTCCCGCGCCCCCAGCGGCGCAAACGTGACACCGGACGCGGACACCGCCTTCGGCCCGCCCATCAGGTACCAACACAGGTCGATGATGTGGACGCCCAGGTCGATCAACGGACCGCCGCCCGACACCTCCACATCGCCGAACCACCCACCCGGGTTCCCGGCGGCCCGCAGCAGCGTGGCTCGGGCGGCGTAGATGTCACCGAACTCGCCCGCGTCCAGGAACCGCTTCGCCACCAGCGCGTTGGGCGCGAACCGCCGTACGTAGCCGATCTGCAGCGCCTGCCCGGTCTCCTCGACGGCCCGGACCAGTGACTCGGCCTCGGCGACGGTGACCGTCATCGGCTTCTCGACCAGTACGTTCTTCCCGGCCTGCAGCGCCGCCTCGGCGATGGGGGCATGCAGGGTGTTGGGCACGCAGACGCTCACGGCGTCCACGTCCGGGTCGGAGAGGATCTCCGTGACGTCGGTCGTGGCCCGCTCCACGTCGAACTGCTCGGCCCTGGCCTTGGCCCGCTCCGGGTCGATGTCGCACACGGCGACCAGCTCGGCCTGGTCGTTCTTCTGGTAGGCGCTCAAGTGCTCGGTGGCGATGGCCCCGAGGCCGATCACAGCGATACGGGTCGTCATGTCAGGCCACGCCTTCCGTCAGTCGAAGAATGTTCGCAAGGGAGTGCTCGATGGCGGGCAGTGGCGCTTCCATGCCCTCGAACTCCAGGCTCACCGGCACGTCGGGCTTCGTGGCGACCAGGGCAAGCAGGCCGGGCAGATCGACGTCGCCGTGGCCCGAGACGGTGCCGAGGAGGTAGTCGTCGGCGAGCGTCTTCAGCCAGCCCTCCCCCGCGGAGCGGCGGATGTGGAAGTCCTTCACGCCGATGGACGCCGCCACGTCGATCAGGCCGGCGGCGGTCTTCCCCGGCACCTCGCCGACGCACAGGCCGTTGCCGAGGTCGAGCGTGACGCGGAAGTTCGGACGGTCCACGGCGTGCACGAGCCGGGCAAGACGGTCGCTGCCGTTCATGAAAAAGCCGTGGTTCTCGATGGTCGACACCATGCCGAGCTCCGCCGCATGGTCGGCGACCGCGCGGCAGCCCTCGACGACCTTCTCGAAGGTCGACTCGAACTCCCCCGGGTCCCGCTCGCGCCATGCCCACGGCGCGACGTCGTGCCGGAAGATCCCGGCGCCGAAGCGCTGCGCGACGTCCAACTGCCGCCGCAGCCGGTCGACTTCCTCGCCGTCTCCCTCCCTCAGATCGCCACTCACCAGGTAATTGACGATCGGTACGCCGACTTCCTCGGCGTGCTTCGCCGTGTCACGTACGACGCGTTCGTTCTCCAGGTAGTACGCCCCGTCCGTGGCGGCGATCTCGATGTGCCCGGCCCGCGAGGCCGCGACCCAGTCCAGCACGCCGATCAGGTCCATCTCGCCGCTGCCCAGGAGCTGGCGGAAGCAGTACGAACTGACTCCGAGCTTCACTTGGTGATCCCCTCCACGTCGTGTGTGATGCGGGCCCACGGGCTGGGATAGCCGTGGACTCCGTAGATCTCCGAACCGCACTGGTCGAACGCGTTGCCCACGGCACCGAGCACCACCGCCTCGCGCCCCAGGCCGGACGCGACGAACGACGGCCGCTCGGGAAAGACCAACTCCTTCTCGATGGCGGCCTCGAGCGGCCGCAGCAGCGCTCCGACGTCCTTCGCCGCGCCGCCCCGTACGACCACGACCTCGGGGTCGACCACCAGCAGCACGGTCGCGACCCGCGCGGCGATCTGCGCGCAGAAGTCCTCGACCTCGGCCTGTGCGTCGGCGTCGCCCGCGGCGGCGGCGCTCAGCACCTGCGCGCTCGTCGGGCGCGACGACCAGACCAACTGCCCGCGCCGCGCGTTCCGCGTCCAGCGCATGCCGCGCTGCGCGCCGAGTTCGCCCGCGAGGCGATGGCTGCCCTGCCGGATCGAACCGTCCAGCACGATCGACACGGACAGCCGGTGACCGATCTGCAGATAGACGACATCGGAGTACCCGCGTCCCGCGCCCCCGCGCTGCTCCGCGAGGCCGGCCAGCTTGATGTCGTTGTCCACGACCACGGGCCGGCCGAGGTCCTTCGCCAGCAACTCCGCGACCGGCAGACCGACCAGGTCGGGCATCGCGAGACTGGCACGCAGCCGCCCGTCCGTCTCGACGACACCGGGCAGTGCGACACCGACCGCGCGCAGCCGTGCGAGGTCGAGCGAACCGGCCGCGGCGTCGAGCGCGCGCGAAATCAACGCGAGATCGGCGTGCTCGTCGGGAGCCGCTTCCGCGTAGCCCGCCCGGCGGCCGGACAGGTCACAGATGATCGCGCGCGCCCCTCGGGGCCCCAGGTCGACTCCGGCGACAAGACCGCCCTCACGCGCGAACCGGAAGGCACGGGCCGGTCGGCCGGGCCCCGCCGTCGCGGCGCTGACGCCCTCGACGTTCCCGAGATCGACGAGGTCGTCGAGAACGGCACCCACCGTCGGCCGCGACAGGCCGGTGGCCTCACTGATCACGCCGATCGTGCACGCCTCGTCGGCCTCGGCCAACACTCCCAGACACGCGACCTGGTTCGCCGCCCGCTCCGCCTGAACGGCCTCCCGTGCAGTGTCCATCGCGGCGCCCATCCCCCATCCTCTTTATGGAAACCGGCTTTAATAAATACGGTATCGGAATGGGTGGGCGTGGACAAGGGTGAGCCGAGGCATGGGCGAGCGGAGGCAAGCAGCGGTGGGTGAAGACAAGGATGGGGCGGGTCGCTGACGGCCGGCTCAGCCCGGCTTGACCGCCAGCGTCGCGAAATAGTTCGACATGTACTGGGCGGACGCGTTGGATTGGTGCGGCGCTTCCGCGAAGCCGGTGACGACGAACCCCGCGGCGAGTTGCCCGCCGATCTGGTCGGCGAGGGTGTGGCTGTACTCAAGAGGTGCGTCCGCGCCGAACTTCGTGGCGCGCTCCTCGGCGGAGTACTGCGTGACGTCGCTGTAGGGCAGCTTGTGTACGACGATCAGCTCGCCGCGCTCGTCGAGCGCCTCATGGTCGAACAAGTACGCATCAGGGTTGAGGAAGCCCACGAGCAGGCTTCCACCCGGCCGCAGGACGCGGAAGCACTCACGCCACACCGGTGCCAGGTCCGGTACGAACAGGTTGGAGACCGGATGGAACACGACGTCGAACGTCGCGTCGCCGAAGGCGCCGAGGTCGCTCATGTCGCCCAGGACGGTACGCAGTTCGAGCCCGTCGCGCGCCGCCACCATCCGGTCCTGGCCGAGCTGGCGGGGCGAGTTGTCGAATACGGTGACCCGCGCCCCTGCGGCGGCGAGGATCGGACCCTGCTGACCGCCACCGGAGGCCAGGCACAACACGTCCTTGCCGGTCAGGTCGGTCGGCAGCCAGGAGCGGTCGACCGGCTCACGTCCGATGAGAACAATCGACCAGTCCCCGGTGCGGGCGCGCTCGACATCCTCAGCACTCACCGGCCTCGACCACTCGTTGCCGTCCTGGACACACTTGTCCCAGGCGGCCCGATTGTGGGCCACGGGGTCGACACCCATGTCGTGCACGTTCAACTCCCCGCTACGGCCAAGCGAACACCTGCGGTACTGACGGTTCAGTGCCACAAGCCAACACGATGGCAGGGTGCGGACTCAACGCAATTGCGGACAGGGCGGCATCCGCCGGCAGGCCGCTCGGCCCGTCACCAGGTCACGGGCAGGGCGTGCAGGCCGTAGATGATGGCGTCGTATGACCGGTGGTACGTGGACGGTGACGGTGTACGTCACGGCGTCCCCGCGGCGGGGCCGGGGAAGCTCGGCCAGATCGTCATGCCTGCGCTGCCGCCCGTCCGCGCGATGGAGGCAGGTGCGCGCCCGATGAGCCTTCGCGCTGTGCGGGCCAGGTGAGCCTGGTCGGAGAAGCCCGCGGAGGCCGCGGCTGCGGCCACCGATTCACCAGGCAGGCCGGCGATGGCCGCACGCAGTCGTGACCACTGGCGCAGCCGCACGAGCGGGATTCCGACGGACGCACGGACGAGGGCTCGCATGCGGGGCGGCGAAAGCCCGACATCGGCGGCAATGGCCTCGATGTCGGCGCGAGGATCGGTGCTGGTGCACTCGCGGACCGCGTGGGCCACGCGTGGATCGAGCGGGTACCCCGCTCCGGTGAGGTCGGTGAGCTCGGCCCTGGCAGCGGCGAGATCGGCTCCGGCGGCACGAACGTCAAGGGCTCAGCGACTCACCGCACGCCGACCCCCGCCAGCAGATCCTCGTCCTGTCGCAGGATGCGCGCGTGCAGGGCGCGCAGTGTCGGGCCCGGGTCCGCGCCCAGGGCTTCGGCGAGGCGGTGTCGGGTCGACTCGTAGGCGGCGAGGGCTTCGGAGGAGCGGCCGGTGCGGTAGAGGGCGAGCATCAGCAGTTCCACCGGGCGCTCGCGCAGCGGGTGCGCGGCGATGAGCCGGATCAGTTCGTGGACCTGCTCGAAGGAGCGGCCGTGGGCGATCTCGCCGGCCAGTCGTTCTTCCTGTACGGTCACGCGCTTCTCCGCCCAGCGCTGGCGTTCGGCCTCCAGGTAAGGAGCGCGCAGGCCCTCGGCGAAGTCGCCACGCCACAACTCCTCGGCGTGCTGGATGAGTTCGGCGGCCGTAGGCAGGTCGCCGGCGTCCCGGGCCGCGATGGCCCGGTCCACCAGGGAGCGTCGCTCGCCCAGATCGTCGATGCGCGCGCCGGTCAGCCGGTATCCCCCGCCGGTCCAGGCCAGGTCGACCGCATCGCCGAGGCAGCGGCGCAGTCCGGATACGTACTTCTGCACCAAGTTCCGTACGTGGCGCGGTGGTTGACTGCCCCAGACGGCGTCGACCAGAGCGTCGTACGAGATCGAGCGCCCTTCCTGGAGGAGCAGGACGGCCAGGACGGCCCGCTGTTGCGGCGGGCCCAGCGACACCTCCTGCCCGTCCGCCCCCAACACCCTTACCGGGCCCAGCATTTCGAACCTCAACACCCGCTCGACCTTCACGTCCGCCCCCTCACCCATGGGGCGAGCGTAGCCCGGGCGGCGTTCCAGCGGTTGTTCCAGCGGGCGTTCCAGCGCTCGGTCAGCGGTGACGTCGAGCCTGACGGTCACGGAACACCCGCCCTGGGAAAGGCAGTTCACCATGCTCACCGCTCTGGCCCGGCTTGCCGTACACCGAGCCCGCACCGTCCTCGTCGTCTCGCTGCTGGCCTTCCTGGGGCTTGCCGGGTACGGCGCGGGCGGGCTCGCGGAGCTCGATCTGTCGCGGTGGAACTCACCGGGGACCGAGTCCGTCCGGGCCGGGGAGGTGCTGCGCGAGGAGTTCGGCACCGGGAACCCCAACGTCGCCCTGCTCGTCACCGCCCGCGACGGCGACGTCGACAGCGCCGCGACCCGCCGGGCGGCGAACCAGCTGCAACGCGAGGTCGAGAAGGTCCCGAACGTCACCGACACCACTTCCTACTGGCAGGCGGACAGCCCCGCCCTGCGCGACAGCGACGGCCGCCGCGGCCTGCTGCTCGTCCGCCTGGAGGGCAGCGCCACCGACACCCGCGACCAACTGGCCGAGCTGTCACCTCAGTTGACCCGTACAGCCGGTTCCGCCGTCGACGTCCGCGTGGGCGGCCAGGAGGAGATCTCGCGGCAGGTCGGCGAGCAGGCGCGGACGGACTTCCTGCGCGCCGAACTGTTCGCGCTGCCCGCGATCACCCTGCTCCTGATCCTGCTCTACCGGCGCACGGTGGCGGCCCTCCTCACGGTCGCCGTCGGCCTCCTCGCGGTGGTCGGAACGCTCGCCGGGCTGCGGGTGATCGCCCAGTTCACCGAGGTGTCGACGTTCGCCGCCAACCTCGCGCTCGTGCTCGGCCTCGGACTCGGCGTCGATTACAGCCTGTTCGTCATCAGCCGCTACCGGGAGGAACGGGCGGGCGGCCACGCACAACAGGAGGCGGTGGCGCGGGCGACGGTGACGGCCGGCCGTACCGTCCTGTTCAGCGGCGTCACGGTGGCCGCTTCGCTCAGCACCCTGCTCGTCTTCCCGTTCTTCTTCCTGCGCTCCTTCGCCTACGCGGGCGCGCTGGTCGTGCTGACGGCGCTGGCCGGGGCCGTGATCCTGCTGCCGGCCGCGCTCTCCCGCTGGGGCGACAAGGTCGAACGCCGCTCCCCCGTACGCCACTCCGGCCTGTGGCACCGCACCGCGCTCGGCGCGATGCGCCGCCCGGTGGCGTCCGGGATCGGCGTCCTGGCGATCCTGCTCCTCGCCGGCGCACCCCTGCTCGGCCTGCGCTTCGGTCTCCCCGACGAGCGCACCCTCCCGGAGGGCGCCTCCTCGCGCACCACCTCCGAGGTCATCCACCGCACGTTCCCGGCCGAGCCCACCGACACCGTCCACCTCGTCCTGCGGGGCGCCGCACCCGAGCCCGAAGCCATCGCCTCGTACGCCGCCGAACTCTCCCGCATCCCGGGCACGTTCCAGGTGGACGCCCCCACCGGCTCCTACCGCGAGGGGCAACGTACCGGCGCACCCGGCCAGTCCGGCCTGACCTCCCCCGACGGTCGCGCCCGCATCGCACTGATCCCCACCCAACAGGCCATGTACGGCAACGTCCCGTCCTTCGTCGACCGCATCCGCACCACGGAGCCACCCACCATGTCCGTCCTGGTCGGCGGCTACCCGGCCGAGACCACCGACTTCCGCGCCACCCTCCTGGACCGACTGCCGCTCGCCGCCGGAATCGTCCTCGGAGCGACGTACCTCCTGCTGTTCGCGATGACGGGGAGCATCCTGCTGCCGCTGAAGGCGACGATCCTCAACCTCCTCAGCCTGTCCGTCATGTTCGGCTGCCTGGTGTGGGTGTTCCAGGACGGCCACCTCTCCGGCCTGCTCGGCTTCACCGCGACCGGCTCGATCGAACCGAGCATCCCGGTCCTGATGTTCTGCGTGGCCTACGGCCTGTCGATGGACTACGAGGTGTTCCTGCTCTCCCGTATCAAGGAGGAGTACGACCGCACGGGCAGCACCCGCCCGGCCGTCGCGGAGGGCATCCGCCGGACCGCCCCGCTGATCACCGCGGCCGCCGGCATCCTCGCCCTGTCCTTCCTCTCGTACGCGTCGGGCGGCGTGCTCTTCCTCAAGGAGCTCGGCATCGGCACCGCCCTGACGATCCTGGTCGACGCCACGCTGATCCGCGTCGTCCTCCTCCCGGTCACCATGCGCCTGGCCGGCCGCGCCAACTGGTGGGCCCCGGGCCCGCTGCGCCGCCTGCACGATCGCATGCGAAAGCCCTCAACTGAGCTGTCGCAGAGCGGACCGGAGGACTTCACGCCACCGTCGTCCCGTGAACTCAGTACGAGGCGATGACCTGGCAGGTTCTCGGTACGGAACGACGCGGTGGAGCGAATTCGCGCAGTCAGGACTCGGCAGATCCGGTGGAGCGGGTGCCGGTGTCCTGCGCCCGCTCTTGGCCCGTGCCGGGGGCCCGGACCTGGCCGGGCTCCAAACTGCGGTCGCGAGGCGTGCCGTCGCCGTACCAACTGGACAGGATGCGCAGGCTCTCCGCGTCCGCCGTGCCCGGCCGCGCGGTGTAGACGGTCAGGTACTGCTCGCGGTCGTCGGGCAGGTGCAGGGTCTCGTACTGGAGTGTCAGCGCGCCCGCCACCGGGTGCTCGAAGCGCTTGTAGCCGTGCGACTTGCTCTTGACCGTGTGCATCGACCAGTGCTTGCGGAACTCTTCACTCTTGAGCGACAACTCACCGACGAGCGCGGCCAGTTGCGGGTCGTCGGGGTGTCGTCCGGCGTCGAGGCGCAGGTGGCCCACCGTGTCCTTGACGACGAACTCCCGGTCCGGGTAGAGCCGGAGCACGCTCTCGTCGAGAAGCACCAGCCGGGCGAGGTTGCGCTCATGCGGAGCCAGTGCCCCGAAGTCGGTGATCAGCGCGCACGCGAGCTGATTCCAGGCGAGGATGTCCATGCGCCGCCCGAAGACGAACGCGGGCGCGTCGCCGATGGTGTACAGCAGCTGCCGCAGGCCCGGCCTGGCCTGCTGCGGCCGGTCCTGGCGCGGCCCGCCGGCCGGCTGCCGGGCCAGGCGGTGCAGGTGGCTGCGCTCGTCCTCGTCCAGCCCCAACACCCGGGCGACGGAGTCCAGTACGGCATCGGAGACACCGGGATTGCGGCCCTGCTCAAGGCGTACGTAGTACTCGACGCTGATTCCGGCCAGGTAGGCCAATTCCTCACGGCGCAGTCCGGGCACCCGCCGGATGCCACCGCCGGGGGCCAAGCCGACCTCCTCGGGCCGCAGCCGGGCGCGGCGGGAACGCAGGAACTCTCCGAGCTCGGTACGTCGCTTCATCGCGCCATCTTCTCCCCCAGCGGGCGCGGTGAGGGTGGCCCTGCCGGTACCCATGAAGGCCCGTACCCATGAAGGTCCGTACCCGGGAACAGCGGAGGGACCACAGCGTCTCCCGCTCCTGCCGACAATGGCGGCACACGACCACCGCGCCCACCGGCGCATCCCCATGAGGAGTGGGCGAATGACGAAGCAGCCCCTGTCCCGGCGGACCGTGCTGTCCGCCGGGGCCGCCACCGCCGCCACGGCCGCCACCGCGGTCCTGGCCGTGACCTCACCGGCCGCCGCGCGTCCGGCCCGCGGCGCCGTGCTCCCGGACCGCTATGTCGTACCTGGAGACCGCGCCTTCCCCACCGGCAGCACCACCGATCCACGCACCGGTCACCTCTACGTCGGCAGCGCCGAGGACGGCACCCTCTACCGGGGCCACCTCACCAAGCCTCAGGTGCGCCGCTGGTCACCCGATGGCACCGACGGCCGCAGCATCACCTCCGGCCTGGCCGTCGACGTCGCCGGCCGGCTCTTCGTGGGAGGCGCGGACACCGGCACGCTGCGCGTGTACGACACGGTCGGCGGCACCCTGCTCGCCCTGCTGCACGGCGTGGAGGGCGGGTTCGTCAACGAGATCACCGTCGCGTCCGACGGCACCGCCTACGCCACCGACTCCTTCCGCCCGGTCATCTACCGCGTGACCCGCTCCGGCGCCCGCTGGAGCCTGGAGCGCTGGCTCGATGTCGCCCGCACGCCCATCGACTGGGTCGACGGGCAGCACAATCTCAACGGCATCGTCTGCGTGGGCCGCCATCTGCTGACCGTCAACAGCAACACCGGCCAGTTGTGGCGCATCGACCGCCACACCGGCGGCGTACGCGAAGTCGACCTCGGTGGTCACCTGCTCCGCAACGGCGACGGACTCGTCTGGCGTGACGGCCAACTGCACGTGGTCCAGGGCAACATCAACGCCACCCCGGGGCTCACCCCGCAGGTGGCCGTCGTCCAGATGTCCGCCGACCTGACCGCGGGCCGCTACACCGCCCGCATCATCCCGCCCGGCGGCTTCCACCACCCCAGCTCGGCATCGATCGCCCGAGGCCGGATCATCGTGGTCAACAGCCAGTACAACCGCTGGATCGCGGGCCTGCCGCCGGAGGTGCTGCCGTTCACGGTCTCCAGCATCCCGCTGACCGACGCCGAACCGGTGTGACGAGAGCCGTCCGTTTCGTGCCTCTGCGTGTCGGCGGTCGGCGGCGACGAGTGGAAACGGGCGTCAGCCTTCGGGGTTTCGGCGTTGGCTGCGCAGGGCGGCCCAGTGGCGCAGGCGTTCGTTGATCTGGGCTTCGTAGCCGTTGCGGGTGGGCTCGTAGTACGTCTCGCGGTCCATGTCGTCGGGGAAGTAGTCGGCTCCGGAGAAGCCGTCCGTGGTGTCGGGGTCGTACTGGTAGCCCTTGCCGTAGCCGAGGTTCTTCATCAGCCGGGTCGGGGCGTTGAGGATGTGGGCGGGCGGCATGAGGGAACCGGTGCGCCGGGCGGCGCGGTGTGCGGCGTTGAAGCCGCGGTAGACGGCGATGGACTTGGGGGCGGTGGCGAGGTAGACGACGGCCTGGGCGATCGCCAACTCGCCCTCGGGGGAACCGAGTCGCTCGTACACGTCCCAGGCGGCGAGCGTCTGCTGGAGGGCGTGCGGATCGGCGATACCGATGTCCTCGCTTGCGAAGCGGACCAGGCGGCGGGCCACGAACAGGGGGTCCTCGCCGCCGTCGAGCATGCGGGCGAGCCAGTACAGGGCCGCGTCCGGGTCGGAGCCGCGCATCGACTTGTGCAGCGCGGAGATCAGGTTGTAGTGGCCCTCCTGCGCCTTGTCGTACAGCGGGGCGCGCTGCTGGATGTGGTGGGCGAGCGCGGCGGTGTCCAGCAAAGTCCCGGCCTCGGTCCCGGTCCCGGTCTCGGTCTCGGGGAGGGCGTGGAGCTGTTCGGCCATGTTGAGGAGGTAGCGGCCGTCGCCGTCGGCCATGGCGATCAGGGCGTGGCGGGCATCGTCGTCCAGGGGCAGTCGGTGGCCGGTGAGGTGCTCGGCGCGGTCGAGGAGCGTGGACAGTGCGGCTTCGTCGAGGCGTTTGAGGACGAGGACCTGGGTCCGGGAGAGGAGGGCGCCGTTGAGTTCGAAGCTGGGGTTCTCCGTGGTGGCACCGATCAGGACAACCGTGCCGTCCTCGACGTAGGGCAGGAAACTGTCCTGCTGGGCGCGGTTGAAGCGGTGGATCTCGTCGACGAACAGCAGGGTGCTCTGGCCGATGGTGCGCCGGCTGCGCGCCGCGGCGAAGACCTTCCGCAGCTCGGCGACGCCGGAGAAGGTGGCCGACACCGGCTCGAAGGCCAGGTTGGCGGCGTCCGCGAGGAGCCGGGCGATGGTCGTCTTCCCGACGCCGGGCGGCCCCCACAGGATGGCGGAGCCGAGACGCTGCTGGGCGACCATGCGGCCCAGTGGGGCGTCCGGGGCCAGGAGGTGGTCCTGTCCGACGACCTCGTCCAGCCGGGTGGGGCGCAGGCGGTCGGCGAGCGGCCGGGTGGGCTCCTCGTCGAACAGCGGCAGGGTCGGTTCCATCGGTCTCTCGGGTTGCGGGCGGAGGAGTACGGGCGGGCATAACAAGCCTTGCACGCGGCACTGACAGCCGCGGGCTCAGCAGCCCGCGGGCGCGCTCGCGGTGCTCATCGGGCACGGGGGCGGTCGCGCCCCGGCAGCCGCTCGACGACCAGGTCATAGGAGTCCTCGACCGTCTCCGTGACCAGTCGCTCGGTGATGCCGGGGCCGGGACCGACCGAGATCCAGTGGCGTTTGTCGAGGTAGCGGCCCGGTGCGATCGACGCGTGGGCGTGCACGTGCGCGCGGGCGCGCTCCGGTTCGCACTTGACCGTGACGATCTGCTCGTCCGGGTCGTCGGTGACGATGAGGAACACCTTGCCCGCGACCTTGTACACGTCCAGTGCGGGTGTGAAGGGGTATCCGTGGCTGACGCCGGGCAGGGCCAGGGCCGCCCGGCGGGCGGCGTCCTGGAGCCGGTCACCCGCCGCGCTCACGAGGCCGCCCGCGCGGGGATGCCGTACGCGGTGATGCCGTAGGTGTGCGGGCCGACGGGCCGCTCGACCCTGGGCAGCCGGGCGACGACCAGCCGGTAGGAATCGGTGACGAGTTCCCCGAGCGCCTCGGCGCAGTCGACGGCGCTCTTGTGCACGGTCGGTCTGTTCATGGTCATGGGGCGTCGTCCTCCTCACGGGGTGGTCGCGGCGGCACACACCATCCTTGCCCCGAAGTCGACAAAATCGGCGGTGGGACGCCCGGACCGTGGCCGCCCACCTCGGATTCTCCGATGCCGCGAACTTCGGCCGTTTCTTCCGCGACCGCACCGGCCTCACCCCGGCCGCCTTCGCGACCAGGGACGCAACACGCGGATAGGTGTGCGCACCCCGTCCGCGCCCCGTGGGATCACGCGGTCAGCGGGACCGCGTGGATCTCGTCGGCCTTGTGGCCGGCCCGCTCGTGGATGCGCTGGACCGCCTCCGCCGAGGGAGCCTCGGACAGGCAGTAGACCGTGCCGGAATCCGGGTCCGCCCAAGCCTTCTCGAAGTGGACGCCTTCTTCCTTTTCGATCGCGAGATCCGCCTGGTGCGCCTTCATCAGATCGTCGGCCGTGAGGCCCTTCATTCCGTGGTGGACGTCCATGAACTGCGACATGACGTCACACCTCCTCTCTCACTCGGCCCGTCGGTCAGGTCTGGCTTCTCACCGGCCGGCTCCGTCCTCTCCATCCTCCTCCGCCACCGCCCCGGAAGCGAACAGGACCTTCGTTGCGCCGTCCGCGTGAGCCGTGCTTGGCTCGCCCGATGAACCTTCTGTTGACGGCGGCAGGCCTGCGTAACGAGACGCAGCGGGAAGCGCTGCGGGACATGCTGGGCAAGCCGTTCGGAACGGCGAACGTCGTGTACGTTCCCACGGCGTCCGTCGCCGAGTCCGGGGACCACGGGTGGTCCGTCGCGGACCTGAACCGGCTGTACGCCCTCGGCTGGCAGGAGTTCGACATCCTGGAGCTGAACGGCCTGCCCCGGCAGCTGGTGCTCGACCGGCTGCTCCACGCCGACGTCATCTACGTTGCGGGCGGCAACCATTACCACCTCGCGCGCAGCATCACGGGCAACGGCCTGGCCGACGCCTTCCTGGAGGCGCTGGAGAGCCGGGTCTATGTGGGGTTCAGCGCCGGATCAATGATCTTCAGCCGTCATCTCACCGGGCACTCCGCCGACGTCATCGGGGACACCGCGGACCTCCACGCACTCGGCGCGACGACCGTGGAGCCGCCGTTCGGCCTTTTCGACTGGTACCTCAAGCCCCACCTGAACTCACCGGACTTCCCGGATCGGGACGACGCCTGGGCGGAACGCATCGCCGCGCGGGCGGACTTCCCGATCTACTTCATCGACGACGAGACGGCCGTCCTCGTCAGGGACGGCAAGGTGGACGTCATTTCAGAAGGCGGGTGGAAGTTCCATCCGTGACCAGATACCCGCGGTGAGGAGCCCCGGGGCCGCGCTGATGCGCAGGTGCCGAGGTGAGCACTGCACCTGGCCGTACACACGCCCCGCGCCAGGGGGCTACGCTGCGATCACTTTGCTGGAACCGCGGTGCAATCTGGGGGACTTGAGGCGTGGCGGATCGCATGCTGGCCGGCCGGTACCGGCTCGTCGGGCCTCTGGGCCAGGGCGGGATGGGGGAAGTGTGGGAGGCCCGCGACGAGGTCCTGGGGCGTCCGGTCGCCGTCAAGGTGATCTCGATGCTCGCGGGTGGCGGCAGTACCGCCGACGAGGCGCGCGCCCGGTTTCTGCGCGAGGCGCGGATCACCGCCGCGCTGCAGCATCCGCACATCGTGACCGTGCACGACGTCGGCACGGCCGTCACTGCCGAGGGCAGCACACCGTTCCTGGTCATGGAGCTGCTGCGGGGCGAGGGCCTGGAGGCCGCCGTCAGCCGGGGCCCGGTCGGCGGGGCGCAGGCGGCACGGTGGGGCGCGCAGGTCTGCGAGGCGCTCGCGGAGGCGCACGCCGCCGGTGTGCTCCACCGTGACATCAAGCCCGCCAATCTCTTCGTCACGGCATCGGGCCGGGTCAAGGTCCTCGACTTCGGGATCGCCCGGGCCGCCGACGCCTCGGCCACCGACGGCCGGCTGACCCGCACGGGACTGGTCATCGGGACGGCCGCCTACATGGCGCCCGAACAGGCCCGCGGCTACCCGGAGCAGAGCAGCGACCTGTACGCGCTGGGCTGCGTCCTGTTCGAACTGCGCACCGGCAGGCTGCCGTTCACCGCACCCGACGCCCTCGGATTGCTGACGGCGCACCTCCATGACGCGCCGCCGGTGCCCAGCAGCGTCGCGCCGGACCTCTCCCCCGCCTGGGACTCGTTGATTCTGCGCCTGCTGGCGAAGGACCCCGGGGGCCGGTACGGCTCGGCCACCGAACTCGGCGACGTGCTGCGCGAACTCGAGGGGCAGGCCGCGCCCGCGACACCGCTGCCGGCCCCGCGCCCCGGACACCCGCCCACCGTGGTCGAGCCGGAGGCCGGACCCGCCGCCATACCCCTTGAGGCCGCCGCCACCGTCACGGCCACGCGGCTCAGCACCCCGGCGGCGAGCGGCCGCCCGGAGTTGAGCCGCCGTGGGCTTCTGCTGGGCGGTGCCGGATTCGCCGCGGTGGCCACGGTCGGCATTTCGGCGGGCGTCTATCTCACCGCCGACCCCGGACACGACGCGTTCGCCTGGTCGCACGGCCTCGGCTCGCGCCGAGGGGGCTGGGACCAGCCCATCCGGTCCGGCACCCGCTGCTTCGTTCCAGCCCACGACGGCGCGGCGATCCAGGCGTTCGACCTCGTAGGCGGCAAGCATCTGTGGAAGCGGGACCTGGGCCTCGAGTGGCCCCTGGCCGGAGCCTCGCAGGCGGCCGCGGTCGACGACGGCGACACCGTGCTCGCGTTGGTGCAGCTGCCCCGGGACCGGATCGCGATGCTGTATGTCCTCGACGGTGCCACCGGCAGGCCCCGCTGGAAGCGGGAACTGTACGACAAGGACGACTACGACCTGCACGTCCTCGACCGCAGCGGACTGGTGCTCTTCGGCAGCGGCGACCCCGACCGGCAGACGGTCACCGCCTTCGACACACGTACGGGCAAGGAACGCTGGGCCCAAGAGGTGGACGATTCGGGCCCCATCACGGCGATCGGAGACCTGGCCCTGGTGGGCTCGACGGCACTCGACGGGCCGACCGGAAAGCAGTTGTGGGACCGGCCCGGCATGAACCTGTACACCGAGCTGGGGCAGCACATCAGCGCACCGCGGCGCACGGGTGATGCCGTCCTTTTCCACGACAAGGTCGAGAAGAAGCGCATCGATCTCGTCCTGCTCGGTGCCCGCACGGGACGGGAAAAGTGGCGCATCCCCCTGTCCAAGGTCACGACCGTCCCCGGCAGCGACGGCCTCGAGGAGGAGGATCCCCCGGCGGCCCCGCTCGCCGGCACCACCCTCCTGCTCCCCCGCTTCAAGGGCGAGCGCAGCAGACCCACGGTCGTCGACGTCCGCACCGGCAAACAGAAGTGGACCTTCAAGGGTGCCACCGCCTCCGCGGACCGCGATCCGGACCCTGTGTCCACGCCCGACGGCTTCGTCCTTCCCACACCCGACGGCGTCGTCTGTCTCGACGCCGACGACGGTACGGAACGCTGGCGGACCGAGGGCGGTGCGGACCTCGACATCGCCTCCGCAGGCGCCTACACGATGGTCCGGCACACCCGCACCGCCCGACTGTTCCAGCACCGGCAAACGGTCCGCGTCCTGCGTTCCGCCGACGGCCGCACGGTGTGGAAGGGCGAATTCACGGCGAGCATCCGCAAGAGCGCCCCCGGTGGCCGCGGGCCGGGTGCTCGCCTTCCTGGATCCTCAGGAAGCCCTGCGCGCCATCCGCCTCACCAGCTGACCTCGACGTGGCTGAGAGGTGTGTCCCACAGCCACGGCCGTGCCGGGGCCCGGGCGGAACGGGCTCATGCCGGGCCACAGGTTCTCGCGGCGTTGAGCAGCTGTACGAAGGTGGCGCTGAGGACCACCGGCAGGACGAGGCGTTCGCCGCTCACGGCAGCAGAGCCGCGGCGAGTTCGCGGGGGCGGGCGGCGAACGGGCTGTGGCTGCCCGGGAGGGTGCGCACAGTGAACGGGTTGCCGGGCATGGCCCGGTCGGCTTCCGCGATCATCAGGTCCTGTGTGGCCGTCGGCAGCCCGCGGTCGTCCGCGCAACGCAGGAAGGTCCGCGGGATGCGCCCCCAACGTTGCGCTGTCACCGCGACCGGTGTGGAGGGGATCGCCAGCGGCAGGTCGGGGCTCAGTGCCGAGCGCCAGCGGTCGAAGCGGTCCAGGGGTGTGTCGTGGTAGTGGGCCTGCCGCAGTTCCTCGACGTAAGTGGGGTCCTGGGAGAGCGGGTTGATCCGCACGGCGCCCAGTTCCCCGGGGTCGCCGAGGTTGAGACTCTGGCCCCGCGCCGTGGCGTTCTCGGGCGAGCCGAGATAGTCGAAGAACCGCGGCCGCCCGGCCGGCACGAAGGCCGAGAGGTAGACGATCTCGTCGACGAGTTCAGGTGCCCGCTCGGCGGCCAGTGACGCGGGGCCGCCGCCCGCGCTGTGCGCGACGAGCACGACACGACGGTAGCGGCGGGCCTGGCGCAGCGTGTCCAGTACGGCCTTGGCGCAGTCCTCCATCGTCACACCGGCGAGCGCGGACTTCTCGGTCAGCAGGCCCGGCTGCCCCGCCTTGAGGTATCCACTGGGCAGTGGCGCGTCGAAGCCGTGCCCCGGCAGGTCGACGGCCATGCTCGCGGCACCGTGTCCGGCGAGTGCGCGCTGCGTCGCCGCCCACTGTCCGGAGCTGTGCCAGGCGCCGTGCACGAAGACGAAGACGGTGCCAGCACCGGTGCGGGTGTCGGTGTCGGTGGAGGAAGAAGCAATCATGAGCGCATTCCACGCGGCCCAGATCCGATCATCCAGCGAAAGATCTGACAAGCTGGCCGACGATACATGCGAGATATGGCCGGGAGGCTGACGTGGAGGCGCGGCACCTGCGGTACGCACTGACCCTCGCCGAGCACGCACACTTCGGCCGGGCGGCCGGTGCGCTGGGCATCGCGCAGCCTCCGCTGTCCAAACAGATCGCCGACCTCGAACGCGAAGTGGGCGCCCGCCTGTTCGATCGCACCCGACAGGGCGTGTTCCCGACGGCCGCGGGCGCGGCCTTCCTCTCCCGGGCGCGCAAGGCGCTCGACGAGATCACAGCGGCCACGGTCGACGCGGCCAGGGCAGCGCGCGGCGAGACCGGACGACTGCGCCTGGGGTTCATCGCCTCGGCTCTGCTCGAACCCCTGCCGGACGTCCTCGGCCGGTTCGGCCGCGAACGGCCCGACGTGCGGCTGGAACTGCACGAGATGGCGACCAGGCGCAGCACAGCCGCGCTCGTCGCCGGCGAACTGGACGTGGCGATCGGCCTCGGCCGGCCAGCGGGCGTCGGGGCCGAGCAGTTGGTGTCGGTCCCGATCGGGCAGGACCACCTGGTCGCGGTCGTGAGCAGCACGCACCCGTACGCGGGCCAGTCGTCGGTGGACGTGGACCGGCTGCGGCGTCAGCCGCTGATCGTGGCACCGGGAGAGGACGAGCCCGCCGTCGCCAGGGGGCTGCGGACTCTGTTGGGCAAGGACTCCCCGGCGCTCGAAGGCGCGACCGTCGCGAGGGACATCCACACCATCATCGGCCTCGCCGCCTGCGGGGTGGGCGTCGGCCTCGGCCCCTCTCGCATGCTGACGGCCGCGCGGCGGGGCACGTGGTTCTGCGAGGTGACCCCGCGCACGCCGCTGCCCGACCTGGTCCTGTCCTTCAGCGCCCGGGACAAGTCACCGGCACTGAACGCCTTCCTCGACGTCATCCGCAAGAACTGCCCCGTCGTCGGTGCCGCGCTCGACCACCGGCTCGGCCCACCCTGATCGCCCACCGATGACGACCTGTAGGCGGGATCGCCCGCTCACCCGTCCGACCGCTCGGCCCATGCGCGAGGAGCGGCCTGCCCGACATGCACGGTCCCGTCCGCGGGGACGTACCGCAGCAGGCCAAGATCGACCAGGCTCCTCAGGTGCCCCAGGTACTCTTCGTCGCTCCAGTGGAAGGCACTCCGCAGCTGACGAGCAGTCGGGTTCGCGCCGGCACGCCGGTCGTACGTGGAGACCCAGGCGACAGCCTCCCGCTGATCTTGCGCGGACAGGCCGGTCGACGTGGGCGGCAAATCCTCCGACGGCGTAGCACCGAGCTCCAGGCTGTACGGAGTATCGGTGTAGGTGACCACCCCGCGTTGGGCGAGGTACTCGAGAACACCGGCGAGCTCCGCCGCGGTCCAGTCGAAGCGCTCACGCAGGTAGCCCCACGACGGGCCTCTTCCGTGCTGCTCCCTGGCCTCCGCGATGTGCGCCGCCACGAGCGCCTCCCGACCGCGCAGCAAGGCCCGAGCGCGGCGCTTGCGGTACGAGGCCTTCGACGGGGCCGACTGCTCGGGCGCCGGCTTCTTCGGCGGCTTCGCCGTCCACTCCGCGCGCGAGGAGAGGTGCCAACGCCCGCACTGCGGGCATTCGTACACCCGCTGCGGAACCCCGTCAGAGTGCCTCGGACGCTCACGGATCTCCTTCAACCGCAGCTCAGCACTCTCACGGTCAAGAAACTCGCTCTTGCCCTGGCAGGCGCGCACCCGCGTTCTACGCGTACGTTCTTGAACCACCGCCTGCTCCGCAACGCTCGGGCCGCCTTCGGCGTCGACGCCGGTCAGCCCCACTATCTCGTTGATGCGAGCTTCGAGTTCCCTGTCCATATGAACCGTTGTACGGCACGCCACTGACAATCTCCCCCGCACCTGCGGGCCGACGCGTTCATGTACGGGTGCTGCCCCTCACCTCGACCGCGGCACCGAGGTTCGGCGCCGCGCTCCTGGCGAGTTCTCCGGCATGGGCCACGTCAGCGCTGTCTGCCACGACGATGGTCGCGGCGGATCCGGACACGGCGTCGCGTCGCAGGGCCGCGCCGGCGACGGAGTGCTGAGCGAGAACCGCCTCGTACGCGGCGATCGCCTCGGCAGGGAAGGCGTCGTGGAAGTCGGTCTCCACAAAGAGTCCCGGCCCGGTGACCCTCAAGACCGTCACACCGGTGAGCGGCCGGTGCCGGCCGCCCTCGGTCAACATGTCCTTGAACACCGTCAACGCCCCGGTGGCATCGACCACGGTGACCTCGATCCGCCAACGGACGGTGGCCTCTCTCCACGGCGCATCATGGATGTCGGCGCGCTTCACCTGCTCATCGGCCGTCAGCGACCGCCAGAGCGCCAGGACCTCGCCCGTGCGCCCCTCGTCCGCGACGACGGTGAAGGTGATGTCGTTCGCCGTGATCCGGCCGGTGACCTTGCCGCGCCGAACGAGGTACTTCCGCAGCTCACCTGCCAACTGCGCCACGCGCTCGGCCGACGTGCCTTCCTCGACAGTCAGAGTGCCGGTGGACGTGCCAAGGAACGGCAGCGTGTTGTTCTTGGTGGTGCGCATCTCCGCCACATCCGGCGTTCCGGCCCAGCTCTCTTCGAAAGAAGCGGCAAGCGCCGAGCCCTTGTCGACAGCACACCAGCGGAACGCGGTCCGGGCGAGCGCCGACAGGGTGGACCGTAGGGACCGCCGCACGATGATTCTCCTCAGTGCCGTCTCCTTGAAGAGCGGCCAGGACGATCCGCCTCAAGCCGTGACCGCGGTGGTCGTGACCGGCTACAGCGTACGGCCCCTGGCGTTCACAGTGGGCGGGTCCGGCCGCCGCATCGTCGACCAGACGGGTCTACTCACCGGCGCCGCCGAGACCACCGCCCAAGCCGCGACCGGGCCAACTACCCGCGGTACTGCAAGAGTTGATCACGGGACTTGGGAGGCCGCGGACTCGACCGGCACTCGTCCTCGCCGACCGGGCGCGATCCGCGCGCATCTCTGCCGACACCGCATCCGGGCCGTCATCCGGCAGCCCGCATGACCGCCTCGAAGCACCCCGGGTTCCGTCAACGCCCCATCCGAGATCGCGGACCCCACCCTGCGACGGAGTTGACCGGATGCCGCCTCCGTTTTAGGCTCGGTCTCAACGGAGTCACCCTCCGTTTCGCCGTAGGGCCGCAGGATCGCATGAGGCAGGAGGACGTATGGGCGTCGAGGGACAGCAAGGTCGCAAACCCCGCGCGGACGTCCAGCGCAACCGGGCGGCCCTGCTGGAGGCGGCGCAGCGTCACTTCCTGAGGGACGGTGTCGGCGCCTCACTGGAGGGGGTGGCCAAGGAGGCCGGGGTCGGGCCCGCCACGCTGTATCGGCACTTCCCGACCCGCGAGGCACTGCTCGCGGCCGTGCTGCTGACGCGTTCCGAGGAACTGGTGGCGCGCCGTGCGGACATCGCGCAACTCGACGACGCCTCCGAGGCATTGCGGCAGTGGCTGCGGGCGATGGAGGAGTACTTCAGCGCCTTCAGCGGGCTGCCGGAACCTCTCATGGCCGCGGCCCGGGAGCAGGAGCCGGGCAACCCGCTCACCCTTCCCTGTGACGACCTCATCACCACCACCGATGAGTACGTACGGGCGGCGCAGCGCGTGGGGCACGCACGCCCGTCGGTGAAGGGCTACGACCTGTTCCTCTCGGCCGTCTCCGTCGCCTGGATCAAGGGCAACGGCGCTGCCGATGAACAGGCGCTCGACCGCCTGCGCGCGCTCATCGAAAGCGGGTACCGCGAACAGGACGGCAACGAGGGGTAGGCCGCCGCCGGCCACCTCTCCCCCGCAGTCGCCCGCCTGCGCCGCCGGACGTTTCCGCGGCGGCGCTCTCCTCACACGGGTCCAAGCGACAAACCGTCAGGGCGCCGATGCCGACGCCCCGGGGCACGGGGCGTACCCCCGTGAAAGCAAACGGTGCGGCCCGCATCCGGTCCCCTCTCCCGCCCTCCCCCTCCCCTGCAAACGCCCCGTGAGACTCACGTGTGGTCACCGCCACGGACCACACCGGAAAGGAATTGCTTTGCCCGCCACCGCCACACCTTCGCCCATCACCGACGTCCTGCGCTCCCGGTACTCCGTCCGGAAGTTCCTGCCCACCCCGATCTCCCCGTCGGAGATCCGCGGCATTCTGGAAGACGCCCAGGCCGCACCGTCGAACTGCAACACCCAGCCGTGGACGGTGCACGTCGTCTCGGGTGCGGCGCGCGACGCGCTGAGCAAGGAACTGCTCAAGGCCGACGAGGAGGAGCGGTTCTCCCCCGACTTCTCCTTCAGCTACGCCGACTTCGGCGAGGGCGCCTACATCGACCGCGCACACGAGCACGCCGCGACCGTCTACCAGACCGTGGGAATATCCCGCTCGGACCAGCCGGCAAGGCAGGCGCACGCCCGCGAGAACCTGGAGTTCTTCGGCGCCCCGCACGCCGCTTTCCTCTTCATGCCGGAGTTCGGTGACGGGGTCCGGGTGGGCGGTGACATCGGCATGTACGCCCAGAACTTCCTGCTCTCCCTGACGGCCCGGCGCCTCGGCGGCATTCCGCAGACCATGCTCGGTCAGTACGCCGACACCGTCCGCGAGTTCCTGGACGTACCCAAGGAGCTCAAGCTGCTGTTCGGGATCTCCTTCGGTACGGCCGACATGACCGCACCGGTGAACGGCTTCCACATGGGACGCGTCGAGCTTGGGCAGAGCGTCGTCCTGCACGACACCCCCGGCGTCCTCGACCAGCAGTAGCGTCTCCCGGTCGGGGGGGGGGCGGGGCCCGCCGCCCCCCCCCCCCCCCCCCCCAACCCCCCCCCCCGGGGCGCGGCCCCCCCCCCGCCGGCCGGGGCCAGGCGCCCGGGTGCGGCGGCGGCGGGGGCGGGGTGTACAGAAACGCCCTCCC